>JAZKBJ010000114.1:7179-8697 GCA_040388685.1 Pseudomonadota bacterium | reverse complement strand
ACTGCCCGACGCCTTCCTGCGCCGCTGCTTCTTCCACTACATCAAGTTCCCCGACCGCGAGACGATGCAGGCGATCATCGATGTCCACTTCCCCGGCATCCAGAAGACGCTGATCGCCAAGGCGATGGAGATCTTCTACGAGGTGCGCGAAGTCCCTGGCCTCAAGAAGAAGCCCTCAACCTCCGAACTGCTCGACTGGCTCAAGCTGCTGCTTAACGAGGACATGCCGCTCGACGTCCTCCAGAACCGCGACCCCACCAAGGCAATCCCGCCTCTACACGGCGCCCTCCTCAAGAACGAGCAGGACATCATGCTGTTCGAACGCCTCGCCTTCATGTCGCGCCGCCCGGGGAACTGATCCCCCGAAGCGGCACGGCACGGTCAATCGCGCGGCCCGAGCTTCTCCAGTTCGACTTGCGCGAACATGTCCTTCACCGCAGGCCGGGCGTTGATCTGCTCGATCCAGCGCAGCAGGTGCGGCGTCTCGTCCTTGTTGACGAGATCGGCAAAGCCATGCTGCATCCCGTTGGCGATGGCGAAGTTGCAGATGTCGGCCAGCGTGTACTGCCCCGGCACCAGCCATTCGTGGTCGGCGAGGTGGCCATCGAGGCGGCGGACGGAATAGGCGATCTTGCGCATTTCCTCGTCGAGCATGTCCTGCGGGAAGCCTTCACGGGCGCGCCGCCACTTGACCTGCTGTTCGACCACCGGGATCGCCGCGACCTTCTCCTCGAACTCGGCGTCGCTGTAGCCCTTGACCATATTGCCGATGTAGCGGTGCCAGCCGATGGTGGAGACGCACCAGCAGAAGTATTCGTCGACCCACTTGGTCCAGACCCGCATCTGCGCGCGGCCGTAGCTGTCCGCCGGGCGCAGCGAGACGGCGGTGGGGTATTCGTCCTCGAGGTATTCGCAGATCACCGTTGACTCGGTGATAACCTTGTCGCCATCCACAAGCGCGGGGACTTGCCCGCGCGGATTGATCGCCTTGAACCAATCGGTGTGATGCTCGAACTTCGAAGGATCGAGCCGGTGCTTCTCGACCGCCAGCCCCTTTTCGAACACCGTGAGAAGCGGCTTCATCGAGTTGGCAGCAGGTCCGAAACTGTAGAGCTTAAGCGTCATTATGGTATCCTCTCCGAATGGAGCCACCATAAACAATTGTTTGTCTACCTAACAATACCCAATCGGAGTTTGCATCGATGGCCTACACCGGACGCTGCGCCTGCACGGCAGTAACCCTTGAAATCGCGGGCGAACCTGTCGGCACGCGCCAGTGCTGGTGCCGACAGTGCCAGACCATCGCCGCAGGCGGCCCGACCCACAACGCCATCTTCCCGGCCGAATCCGTGACAATCGCAGGCGCCCTTGCCGCCAGCACCTGGACGGCGGCCAGCGGCAACACACTAGCCTTCCACTTCTGTCCTTCGTGCGGCACGCAAGTCTATGCGCAAAGCTCGGCCCGCCCGCATCTCAAGACCGTACGCTTCGGCGTGATCAACCAGCCCCACGATCTTG
>JAZKBJ010000114.1:6366-7160 GCA_040388685.1 Pseudomonadota bacterium | reverse complement strand
AGATCGACCCTGCGCTCGAAAGCTGGCCCGAGCAACCGCCCGCGCCGCCGCCAGCGCACCGGTAACGCCATCCACAATGCACACCCCCGCCACCGGCTCCGCCAACACGCGGTTTGCCAAAGCACGCGCTAGGCTGGAGCGCTACCGCCCGGCTACCGGCTTTTCCTCGTGGGTCTACGAAACTGCGCTGTTCGGCTTCAAGCAAGGCTGGGCCTGCCTGTTCGGCGGGCTGATGCTCGGCATGCTGCTCGGCACGCATCTCTACTGGCCGCAAAACTCCCCGCTCGCCCGTTACGACGCTCTGACCCTTGGGGCGGTAGCAATTCAGGCCGCAATGCTCATCCTGCGGCTTGAAACATTGTCAGAAGCCAAGGTCATCCTCGCCTTCCATGTTGTCGGCACCGTCATGGAACTGTTCAAGACCGCTTACGGATCATGGCTATACCCTGAACCCAGCGTGTTGCGGATAGCGGGCGTACCGTTGTTCTCGGGCTTCATGTATGCCTGCGTCGGCAGCTACATCGCTCGGGTCTGGCGGATCTTCGACTTCCACTTTCCGGGCTATCCGCGGCCGCTTGCCACCTATGGCCTGGCGCTGGCGATATACGTCAATTTCTTCGCCCACCACTGGCTGCCTGACATCCGCCTGGTGCTGTTCGCTGTGATGGGCCTGCTGTTCTGGCGGACGCAGGTTGTGTTTCGCGTCTGGCGCGAGGATCGGCGAATGCCGCTGCTGCTCGGCTGGTTCCTTGTCGCGCTGTTCATCTGGGTTGCGGAAAACGTCGCCACGTTCT
>JAZKBJ010000114.1:3849-6356 GCA_040388685.1 Pseudomonadota bacterium | reverse complement strand
GGATCTACCCCAGCCAGTCGAACGGCTGGGCACTGGTTTCACCGGCCAAGCTGGGGGCGTGGTATCTGCTGATGTACATATCGTTCGTGCTCGTCGCGGCGGTCCACCGGGCGCGCGCTAGCTCACGTTGAAACAGTCCTGCCCAAAACGTCTGAGCGAGGCGCAATAGGCATAGGCGCCCGGCGCAGTGGCCCGCAGACGGTAAAACCGCCGCGCGCCGACGACAGCGGGGACGACCGATTTGCGGAACGCCCCCAGTTCGGGATAGGCCGAGACAAGGTCCAGCCAGTGCGCCTCCGCCTCGGCGGGCGTGATCGCGGCGGCAAGCTGGATCGTCTGCCCCGGCCCCGCCAGTTCCGGCGACGCGGAGGCTACCGCGACCATCACGCGCGGCGGCATCTGCACTCCCGGAAGCCCCGTGCGCGGTGCCTGCGTGTTCAAGGCCAGTGTCAATGCGCCCTCTTCACTCCGCAGCGGCTCATTGGTCACCACAACGGTCGTCGCATCGGCCCGCGTCAACGAAAACAGCGCACGCGCAAAGCTGTGCGGCAATCGGATGCAGCCGTGCGAGGCGGGATAGCCCGGCAGCCTGCCCGCATGGATTGCAATCCCGCGCCACGTCAGCCGCTGCATGTAGGGCATCGGCGCGTTGCTGTAGATGTTCGAGCGATGAAACGCCTTCTTCTGCAGGATCGGGAACACCCCCGCAGGCGTGCCATGACCGCGCTTGCCGGTGGATACGGACGATGAATCCCACAGCGCGCCATCCTTGAACACATACATTCGCTGCGACGCCTTGCTGACCACGATCAGCACGCCCGAACGTACGACGTCAGCCACGGCTGGTGGCATTTGCACCACGGGCTTTGGCGCGGCTTGTTGCATCAACGGTGCCGCCACCACCATGTCCTGCGCCTGCGCACGCTCTCCACGGCCCAGCAACCCGCCCGGCACGAGCGCGATTCCCAGCACCAGCAATGCCGCAATGAAGCCAATCGCGCCCGCAAGCCGCCTCATGGTAAATTCCTCTTAACCATGTTTGGCAATGTTTAGCCTGCCGGAGCCGTCACTCAACCGCTTTTTGGGCCGGTCCGGGCCTTGCCGTGGCGACTTTCACCCCTTAACCCCTCGCTTAAGCCAAAGGAGCGGCACCGGTGTTTTTCAATTTCGTCGACGAACTGCGCGCAGCCGGCATTCCGGCCAGCTTCAAGGAGCATCTCGTGCTTCTGGAAGCGCTGGAAAAGGATGTGATCGAGCAGACGCCCGAAGCGTTCTACTACCTTTCGCGCGCCACTTTCGTGAAAGACGAAGGCCTGCTCGACCGCTTCGACCAGGTGTTCAACAAGGTCTTCAAGGGCATCCTGACGGAGTATGGCCAGCGCCCGGTCGATATTCCCGAGGACTGGCTGAAAGCCATCGCCGAGAAGTTCCTGTCCCCGGAAGAGATGGAGAAGATCAAGTCCCTCGGGTCGTGGGACGAGATCATGGAGACGCTCAAGAAGCGGCTCGAAGAACAGGAAGCGCGCCATCAGGGCGGCAACAAGTGGATCGGCACCGGCGGCACCAGCCCATTCGGCAACGGCGGCTACAATCCCGAAGGCGTGCGCATCGGCGGCGAATCCAAACACAAGCGCGCGGTCAAGGTCTGGGAAAAGCGCGAATTCCAGAACCTCGACAACACCAAGGAACTCGGCACGCGCAACATCAAGATCGCGCTGCGCCGTCTGCGCCGATTTGCGCGCGAGGGCGCAGCCGACGAACTCGATCTCAACGGCACGATCGAAGGCACGGCTCGCCAGGGCTGGCTCGACATCAAGATGCGCCCGGAAAAGCGCAACGCGGTCAAACTGCTGCTGTTTCTCGACATCGGCGGATCGATGGACCCGTTCGTCCGGCTGGTCGAGGAACTGTTCAGCGCGGCCACCGCCGAATTCAAGAACATGGAATTCTTCTATTTCCACAACTGCCTCTACGAGGGCGTGTGGAAGGACAACAAGCGCCGCTGGACCGACCGCACCAACACTTGGGACATCCTTCACAAATTCGGCCACGATTACAAAGTGGTGTTCGTGGGCGACGCGGCGATGAGCCCCTATGAAATCAGCCATCCCGGCGGCAGCGTCGAGCATTTCAACGAGGAAGCGGGCGCCGTGTGGATGCACCGCGTGGCGCAGACCTACCCCGCCACCGTCTGGCTCAATCCCGTGCCCGAAAGGCAATGGACCTATTCGCAATCCACCAAGATGCTGAAGGATCTGCTGGGCGGCTCGATGTATCCCCTGACATTGGAAGGCCTGGACGGAGCGATGCGTGAACTGACGCGGAAGAAGCATTGAGCGCAGGGGTCAGGACCTCTTGCCCCCAAGGATCGAGCGGTTCCGGGATCGAATGACAGAACCGGGGATTTGTGCGAATTCACGCGGCGATGGCACGTGTCGCAGCGGTCCCCGGATTTCGGGGCTGCACAGGGAGAGACAATGATCGATAGACAGCGGATCGAGAATGGC
>JAZKBJ010000114.1:0-3839 GCA_040388685.1 Pseudomonadota bacterium | reverse complement strand
TCCTGCTACTGGCGCTTGTCACCATTGGCCTGGCGCTGGTCGTGTCCAGTTTTGCCAGCGCCATGCTCTGGGCAGCGCTGGCGGCGGTCCTGTTCCAGCCGCTGTACCGCCGCCTGCTTGAGCGCTGGCCCGGACGGCGCAATCTCGCCGCTGCGATGACCCTGCTGATCATCACTTTCGCGGTCATCATCCCCGCATTCATCATCGGCAGTCTGATTATCGAGCAGGCGGGCGGCGTCTATGGCCAGATTCGCAGCGGCCAGATCAACTTCGCGCAATACTTCCAGCAGGTGCATAGCGCCTTGCCCGACCGGCTGCGCCGCACTCTCCGAAAGCGCCAGCATGTTGACCCAGCGTGCGCTGGCCATCGGTGCCAACGCTGCCGCTTTCCTGCTAGCTTTCGGCGTCGGGCTCTATGTCACTTTCTTCCTCGTGCGCGACGGGCAAGAGCTGGGATCGAAAATCGTCCGAGCCCTGCCACTTGAACAATCGGTCGCCGAACGGATTTCAACCGGCTTCGTCACCGTCGTCCGCGCCACCCTGAAAGGGTCCGGGCTGGTCGCCCTCGCGCAAGGCGCTCTCGGTGCCATCACCTTCTGGATCGTCGGCCTCCCCGCCGCGCTGCTGTGGGGCATGCTCATGGCCATCGCGGCGCTGCTTCCCGCCATTGGTCCCGCGATCATCTGGGGACCGGTTGCGATCTATCTCTTTGCCATAGGCGCCTTCTGGCAAGGCGTGGTCGTCATCGCATCGGGCGTGGTCGTGATCGGCCTTGCCGATAACATCCTGCGCCCGATGCTCGTGGGCCGCGACGCCGGCATTCCCGACTGGCTCGTGCTGGTCACCACCCTTGGCGGCATCGAGCTCCTCGGCCTCAGCGGCATCGTCGTTGGCCCGCTGGCCGGCGCGCTGTTCATCACCAGTTGGCAAGTGCTGACCGAACAGCGGCTGGGGGGTGAAAGTCCACTTTCGCAAGACGAGCCGACGCCGATATAAGTGACACGTGCGTCATGTATCTGCAAAAACCACTTTCCTACACGAAAGCGGAATCATAGCCTCCCGTCCAGCTCCTTGAACGCGTCAAAACCGTAGCCGCGCAGCGTTTCTCCGCTGTGGGAACGGCCTTTCGCACCCGAAAAGGCCCGACCCCACCGGCTCCTGACATCTTCCTCTGGACACTGTAAACTGTGTAAACCTTGTCAGCGAAAGGGCGCTCAACCTGAACGGAAATCAGTAAAGCAGGAACCGCGTCCGCTCATCCACCCAAGCCGCCTCATCCGGTCCGGCGACCGAATCGAGATCGCCTGCCACGCTTCCCGCATCATCGACCCATTCGCGCAAGGCAGGCCCGCCGTTGATCACGTCGATCGCCAGCTTGTCGAACACGTACTCGTAGGGGAAATCGCGCCACAGCGGATAGTCGGGATAAAGCCTGCGGATCGCCTTGAACGCCAGCGCCTGCAAACGCCACGGCCGGAAGGCGTCGTGATCGTAGAACGCCCCCTCGGCGTGGATCATCAACCCGTTGCACAGTGTCTTGGCGTGCTTGTGGAAGGTCGGTTCGAACCAGCATTCGCGGATCGCGCAGCCGTCCATCCACTGCGGCGCGAAGCTTCGCATTTCGGCCAGCACCGCCTTGGCATCGACGTCGGGCGCACCGAACAGCACTTCCAGTGGCCGGGTGGTGCCGCGCCCCTCGGACACGGTCGCGCCCTCGATCATCACCGTTCCGGCATAGGCGCGCGCCATGTTGAGGCTCGCGGCATTGGGCGAAGGGTTGATCCAGATGCGGCTTTCCGGCCACCCGAAACCGGGCGCGCGCTCCGGCTGCCAGCCTTCCATCGCAATCACACGGTAGTCCACGTCTAGGCCGAAGTGCGCGATGAACCAGTGGCCCATCTCGCCCAGCGTCATCCCGTGGCGCATCGGCATCGGGCCTGCACCGACGAAGCTTTCCCAGCCGGGCAGCAGCGTAGTGCCTTCCACCGGACGGCCCGCCGGATTGGGCCGGTCGAGCACCCAAACCGCCTTGCCGGTGCCGCTCGCAGCCTCAAGCAGATAGAGCAGCGTGGTGACGAACGTGTAAATGCGGCAGCCGAGATCCTGCAGATCGAACAGGAACACGTCCGCGCTGTCCATCATCCGCGCCGACGGGCGGCGGACCTCACCATAGAGGCTGAACACCGGGATGCCGTAGGTCGGGTCCAGCTCATCCGCCGTCTCGACCATGTTGTCCTGCTTGTCGCCCTTCAGCCCATGCTGCGGCCCGAACGCGGACGACAGCGTGATGCCGGGACAGGCCGCCAGCGCGTCGAGCGAATGGACCAGCCCTTCGGTCACCGAGGCGGGATGGGCAACGAGGGCAACGCGCTTGCCGTCAAGCGGTTTGCGCAGGGCGGGGTCGGCCAGCAGCCGGTCGATACCGAATTTCATGGCGCTGTCGGTGCCGCAAGCCGCGCGGCGAAGCAAGTCTGGCTGTGGAAATCGGGGCGGTCATCCGGATGGGCAATCGCCCAATATGATTTGCGTCCGTCCTCCTCCTCGATCACCGCGCTGAGCCCATACGTCCAGGGCAGTGGCGGCAAGGCAGCTGCCGGAATGGCCGCATCGAAGATCAGCACCGACTGCCCCCGGCGCGGCGTGCACACCGGATCGCGCGGGACCGGGCGCTCGGCCATGCCTTCACGATAGGCGATGAAATCATAAGCGGCCCAGCTTTGCGAGGGTGACAGGTTGAACTCGGCATAGCCCGCACCGCCGTCAGGCCGCACGAACAGCTCGAAACATGTCGCCTGCCACAGCCCATCCGCCCTGCCCTTGCCAGCAAATGGCGGCACGGTGAGCAAGCTCGCGCCCTCCACCCGCCAGCGCAAGGTCAGCCAGTGCGCGTCCAGTCCCAGAATACGCGCCTGCACCGCTGACACGGCGAGTGGCGGGTTGGCCGGATGGGGGACAAGCTCATACGTTCCCAAGCGCAAGACTCCGTGCTAGGCGCGCCGCCACAAGAAAGAAGGCACCGATGACCCAGTACCAGTCCCCCCTCCTCCGCCTGCTCGACGAGCGCGGCTACATCCACCAGCTTACCGACGCCGCAGGGCTCGACAAGCTGGCCAGCGAGGGCGTGGTGCCGGGCTATATCGGGTTCGATGCAACCGCGCCATCGCTGCATGTCGGCAGCCTTGTGCAGATCATGATGCTCCGGCGCCTGCAGCAGGCCGGGCACAAGCCGGTCGTGCTGATGGGTGGTGGGACCACGCGCATCGGCGATCCGACCGGGCGCGATGAAAGCCGCAAGATGCTGTCCGACCAAACGATCGAGGACAACATCACTTCGATCCGTCAGGTCTTTGCCAAGCTGCTGACGTTCGGTGACGGACCGACCGATGCCGTCATGGTCAACAACCACGATTGGCTGGGCAAGCTCGGCTATATCGAACTGCTGCAGGAAGTGGGCACGCATTTCACGGTCAACCGCATGTTGACGTTCGATTCGGTCAAGCTGCGGCTGGACCGCGAACAGCCGATGACCTTCCTCGAATTCAACTACATGATCCTGCAGGGCTACGATTTCCGCCATCTCAACAAGGCGCTGGACGTCCGCCTGCAGATGGGCGGATCGGATCAGTGGGGCAACATCATCAACGGCATCGAGCTGACCCGCCGCAAGGATGGGCACGAAGTGTTCGGCCTGACGACCCCGCTGCTGACCACCGCCGATGGCAAGAAGATGGGCAAGACTGCGGCTGGTGCGGTCTGGCTCAACGAGGACGCCCTGCCCGCCTGGGACTTCTGGCAATACTGGCGCAACGCCGATGACCGCGATGTAGGCAAGTTCCTGC
>JAZKBJ010000113.1:23434-27597 GCA_040388685.1 Pseudomonadota bacterium | reverse complement strand
GGCGAGGACGGACCAACCCATGCTCAGGTAGGAAAGCGCTGCTGCCAGGCAGGCGGTAATGATTGCGCGATGTGTCATGGGGCAGGCTCCAGAATGAATTGCGTTCCGCGCGGGATGTCACCCAACCGCAGGATCAGGCCGTGGCGCTGTGCGATGGCCCGGGAAAGCGCGAGGCCGAGGCCGTGCCCTGGCCGGTCGCCCGGCGCGCCTGCGCGAACGAACCGTTCGAACACGCGGTCGCGCTGATCATGCGGGATACCGGGGCCGTCGTCTTCCACCACGATGCGCGGACCCTGCGACAGTTCAAGCCGGACGCGCCCGCCTTCGGGCACATACTTGATTGCGTTGTCGAGCAGGTTCGACAGCAGCCGGGTCATCTGCATGCGTTCGCCCAGCATGGTAATTCCCGGTGCGACGCGGGTGACCAGCGTCAGCCCGGCGTCCTCGGCGCTGTCTTCGTACAGATCGGCAAGGCTGGTCACGAGGGCAGACAGGTCGAGTTCAGCCAGTCCGGCAAGGTCGCCGCGGCGGCTTTCGGCAGACGCGATATCCAGCAGCGAATCGAGCATCGTGGTGATCCCGCGAATATCCTCGCGCGATTGGCCGAGCGGTCCGCCCGGCATTTCCGGCCGTTCCTGCATGGCCGCACCCAGCCGGTTGTCGAGGTGCATCAGCGGTGTGCGCACCTCGTGCGCGACGTGTTCGGACACCTGCTTGTAGGCTTTGAGCAATTGCGCCTGCCGCGCCAGCAGGCGCGCGCCGTGGCCTGCCATCTCGTCGATCTCGTCGCCGCCGCGCTGGCGGGCAGGGAAGCTCGCTGCACGCCCGTCAGCCGCCGCGCCCAGCGCCGCATTCACCGCGTCCATCCGGCGGGCGAGGTGGCGCGAGGTATACCACGCCGCCAGCGCCACCGCGCCGACGATCCCGGCGCCTACCGCGAGGAAAACGCCCGACAGGACCAGCAGCGATGTGCGGTCGCGGTCATATTCACGTGCCACCAGCAGTTGCAGGTCGGGCGCGAGCTTGGCGCCTTGCGCGAAGGCTTCGGTTCCGCCCGCCAGCGTGACGAAACCTTCCTCGGACAGCGCGGCGCTCAGCGCGGGCCAATGCGGCACATCGCCCGAGAGTCGGCGTCCTGCGCCATCGGCCACAAGGTAGTGCGACCGCCGCCCTTCGAGGCTGACCACGTCCTGCCGGTCGTTCACCCGCCGCAGCAGTTCCTCGCGCCCGCCGGTGGCATAGATATCGATCAGCCCGGCAAGGTCGGTTGAAACCGTGGCTGACAGCGAGGCGCGCGTCTGGCGCTGGATCGTGATGGTGGTGACCGCAAACAGCACCGCGACCGCGGCCACCGCGATGCCAATCGAGGCCAAGGTCAATTGGCCGAAGATCGAGCGGCCGCCGCGTGTTGGATGGCGCCGGTTCATTCGCCTCTCGTCAGGCGGTATCCCGCGCCCCAGATCGTCTCGAGCGCGGGGCTGGAGAAGCCTTCCTCCAGCTTGCGGCGCAACCTGCCGATATTGACATCGACCACGTTGGTCTGCGGATCGAAGTTCATGTTCCACACATCGCGCAGCAGCATTTCGCGGGTCACGGTCTCGCCAGCATTCTCCATGAAATAGCGGAACAGCGCGAACTCGCGCGGGGACAGCGGAATGTGCCGACCGCTGCGGAAAGCGGTGCGCGCCTTCACGTGGCATTCGAACGCGCCGTAGATGATGACCGCGCCGTGGACTTTTCCCGCCGAGCGGCGATGCAGCGCACGCAACCGGGCGACCAGCTCCTGCGGTTCGTAGGGCTTGGCGAGGTAATCGTCGACGCCTGCTTCCAGCCCCTCGATCCGGTTCTCGCTGCGGCCCAGCGCCGACAGCATCAGCACCGGCGTGCCGACGCCCGCCGAGCGCAGGCGCGAGACGATGGTCAGCCCGTCGATGTCGGGCAGCATCCGGTCGAGAATGATCACGTCGAAAGGCTCTGCGCCCGCGCGCTGAAGCCCGCCCGTGCCGGTCTGCTCCCAGGCAAGGCGGTCACCGTCATCGGCCAGCAACGCCTGCACGGCCTGCGCCGCGCGCGGATCGTCCTCGACGTAGAGGATATTGAGATTGCCCATCAACAGTGCCCCCCGGAACCGGCGCATGTGCGGCGAAACCGTCCGGCGCGATCATTTCACGCCGGACGGTCCGCATGCAACCGTTCAGTTCATCAGCGCATGTCTTCCACCGAGACCCAGCCCTTGGTGCCGAAGCTGTCCTGGACCTCGATGAAAAGACCGGTGCGCTGGCCGGTGGGGGTGAGAGCGGTTCCGGCCCGAACGGTCCGCAGGGCGGCTGATTTGATGTCGGCGGTGGTGAACATCCTGGTGTCAACTGCGGCCGTCGCACCTGGCGCCGCGGCTGGAGCGGGAGCAGGCGGGGCGATTGATGCCAATGCCGGACCCTGCGCCGAGACCGCGTTGAAAGCCTTGACGAAGGCCTCGATCAGCATCTGGCCGTCCTTGCTGCCGGCATAGGCCGCGCCGGTCGCGCCGCTTGCAACAGTGCCGATCGTCCCGCCGCCACCGCCGAACGAAAGCGTGGTCTTCTTTACCTCGCCAGCACCTTGCGCCAGAGTCTGCCCGCTGGCCGGGCTGATCAGGCGGATACCGGCTGCGACCACTTTTTTCTTGCCGCCGAAGCCGCCGAACATGCCGAGCATCGCTCCGCCACCGGGGATGCCGCGCAACATGCCGCTGGCCGCGCCTGACCGCACGAGACCTTCCATGGCGACGCCCTTGGCCTTCTCGATGGCCTGATCGACCTCTTCCTTGTCGCCCGCGATCACGTTCATCAGGAAGGCGGCAGGCTTGCCGCTGGCGACGTTATGAATGGTGAAGCAGCCGGATTCGGTTGCCATCGCGGCAATCAGTTCGCGCGGCGAGCTGAGGCCGTACTTGGTCCAGCCTTGCGTATCACCATCGACCAGTGCGACCGAGCCATAGCTCTTGTCGCATTTGGCAAGCGTTACCGGCAGCTCCTTGTCGGCGGCGAGCGCTGCGGTCGGAATCCCGCCAAGCAGACCTGCGGCAAGCGCAAAGGCGGCGATGAACTTTTCCCCGGAAAACATGGCTGGACGACGCATTTCAGACACCTCTGGAAATCCCGCCGCTCCCGTTTGCGGCATGGGAGGGTGATGCGCCTGCTTGGGCGTCCGCGACACACAACAGTCCTGTCACCCCTGTGACAAATGCCGTCATCTTGATTGACGGCCGGGAAGGGTGGCCCTCCCCGGCCGAGATGTCAGGGCTGTGCCTGGCCGAACACCGTCGCGCCGTTGACCGTGAAGAAGCTGCCCGATGACAGATCGCTGATCTGGTAGCCCAGCCCGACATGGCTGGCCCCTGCTCCGTAGAGCGACCCAACCACCGAGGCCGTGCACGACGACAGGCAACTGGCGTTGTTGAGCGGGGTGATGTCCACCGAAGCCGAGGCGAACCGCATGTTCGATCCCACGGTCAGCCCGAACGCCGGTTCCAGTGCCCCCGCCGTCGTCCCGATGTGCCAGCCGCGCGGGCCGGTCTGCACGTTGAAGCCGACTTTCACCTGCGAGCCGAACGAAACCGACAGCGCGCCGCTGACCGTGCCCGACTGTCCGTCCGCGCCGTTGTAGTTGGTCGGTGCCGTCGATCCTACCAGCACGTAATCGACCTTGCCCGACGCCGGGAGCTGCACCGCAGGCGTGCCGGTGATGATGTGGCTGTTGGGGTTGAGCGCGGCGTTGGTCGAACTATTGTCCCACCGGCTCCACGCGATCGTATCGCCGATCCGGCCATGTTCCTTGAGCACGCTGGGCGAACCGTAGGACGTGGTGGAATTGGCATTGAGCCTTACCCGCGTGATCGCACCATCGCCTGAAACGTCCACTTCCTGCGCGGGAAAGCCGCTGGTGCCACCATCGGCCATGGTGAAGGTCGTGGCATTGGTCAGTGTGGTGATACCGCCGCCGCTTGTGGGCAGCGTGCCTTGCTTGCCGAACAGCGCCGCGCCGGAGATCTGCTGGTCGCTTGGCCCGCCAACGGTCACATAGCCGAAGCCGAGGCGGTTTTCAGGCGTGGCGCCGCCGAAGCCGCCATAGAAGTTGACGAAGCAGCCCGACGTTGCGCAGGCGGGACCGCTGGCCGAAAGTGG
>JAZKBJ010000113.1:13329-23424 GCA_040388685.1 Pseudomonadota bacterium | reverse complement strand
CGGTCTGATAACGAGGAAGTTGGGGTTGTTGCCAACTTGCGCGGCCTGCAGCGTACCACTGGCCCCGCCCGGCGTACCGAAGGTATAGGTGGCGTCCGGCATCGCGATGGTGCCGTCCATGGCATATGTCAGCAGGGAGCCAAAGCCGATGCGCAAGTTGGCGCTGAGCGTGCCCGGCGCTGTATGGCCATCGGCATAGACCGGACGGGTGGCGGCGAACAGGTCGTAGGAGATCGATCCGCTGGTCGGCAGCGTGCCGGTGATTGGTGCCATCAGCGCATAGGCAAGGCCGCTGTTCGCGCCATAGGTGAACGACTGCGAGTCGAGACCTATCGTACCGTCATGGAGGCGGCCGACCACGCCGCTTGCATCGCCTGCAAGGTCGGTGAACCGCGCGAGGGCGGGCGATATCCGCGAACTTGTGCTGAAGCTGCCGTCGCTTTCGACCGTGGCGGTCACGTCCGGGAACCAGCCCGAAACTTGTGGCCCGCCGACATACATCTGAAGCCCGCTCGTTGCCGCGAAGCCGCCAAGATAGCTGCCCGTGCCCGAACCGCCGCCCGAAGGCGCATTGCCAAGGTAGCCGAGCGCAGTGCCGCTGCGCCCGAACACCGCCACGCCGTTGACGAGATTGGTATCGGGCACGGTCTTGTCGATGATCGTGTAGCCGAACCCTGCATAGGCCGCGTCCTGCCCGAACAGGTTGCCGTTGAGGCTGGTGGCGCAAGTCGAGACGCAGCCTCCCCCGGCAGTCGACGTGGTGCGCAGATTGGCCGAGGTGCCCGCAAAGGCGCGGTTCGTTCCGATCGCAAGGCCGCCGTTCGCGGGGTCTGCCGATCCGCCTGCGGTCTGCACGTGCCACTGGCGGCTGCCTGCGGTGACGTCCATCGCAAGGCCGACCGTGGGAGTGGCGCCAAAGCCGACCGCAAGGCTGCCGGTGAAGGTGCCGATTTCGCCTTCGGGTGCGTTGTAGTCGGTCGGCGCGGTGCCCCCGACGAGCAGGTAGTCGATCTTGCCCGATGCGGGGATCGTTGGCGAAGGCGTGCCGATAAGCAGGTGATTGTTGAAGTTCACCGCGTTGTTGGCGGTATCGGACAGATAGCGCGTCCACGCCACGGCATCGCCGAACTTGCCGTATTCCTTGGCCACATGGGTCTGGTTGGCAAAATAGTTGAAATCGAGCGCGCGCCCATCCAGCGTGAACTGCAGCCGCGTGATCTGGCCATCGATGGTGATGTCGGCAAGAACGGGCGAGGCAGTCAGCGTCGCCTCGGCGTTGACGACATAGCCCACCGGCTGGCCGCTGTTGCCGCCTGTGCCGGGAAGGCCTGAAAACTGGTCAGGGTTACCGCCGCCTGCGAGATAGACGTAGAAATTCTGAATGAAGGCGAGCGTCGTGCCATCGAACAGCGCGGCGAGCACGCCTGCGTCGGTCAGCGCCTTGAGGTAGGCAAGGATCTGCGCCTGCGTCAGCAGGGTGTAGCCCGAGGGCAGGCCGCCGCTCGCAAGGTAGGCATAGTAGGCTTCGAGCGCGGAGACATAGCTCGCATAGACCGGCAGGCCTGAATAGCCGTCCACGCTGCCGCCGTTGGAGAGGTAGGCGTAGTAGGCTGTCAGGAAATCGGCTTGCCCTGCCAGCAGCGTGCCCAGTTTGCCGCTGTCGATCAGCGCCTTGATATAGCGCTGGAGCAGCGCGATGTCCGCGCCCGAATAGGCGCTCGGCACGCCGCCCGCCTGCAGATAGGTGAGGTAGGCCGACACCGCATCGGCAAAGGCCTGATAGTTGGGCGTGGGCAGGCCGGTGTAGAGATCGGGGTCTCCGCCCTGTGCGAGGAAGGTGAAGTAGGCACCGTAGAACGTGGCAAGGTCGCCCAGGAAGGCTCCGGCTGCATTCGCCGATTGCAACGCATCTAGGTAGGCGCGGATCTGCGCCTGCGTCAGCGCGGTGTAGCCCGAGGGCAGTCCGCCGTCGGCGAGGTAGGCGTAATAGGCGTTCAGCGCCTGCGCATATCCGGCAAAGACATTGGCGGGCAGGCCTTCCCATGTGTCGATGGAGCCGCCAGCCTTGAGGTGCGCGAGGTATGCGGCATAGAATTCCGCCTGCTGTCCCAGAGCCTGTTCGAACAGGCCGGTCGCCTGCAGCGTTTCGAGATACTGGCGCAGCACGGCGGGATCGAGCGCGGTATATCCGCCCGGCAGCTTCCCGCTGGCGAGATAGGCAAAATAGGCGCTGAGCGCGGTGCGATACTGCGCGACAAACCCCGTCCCGCCATTGGCAAGATAGGCCTGCAGCAGCGCGCGGTCGCTGTCGGCCAGCCGCACCAGCAGCCCGGAATTGCCGAGGAATGTGATGTACGCGGTCAGCGTTTCCTGGCTCGCACCCTGAAACGCCAGCGGATCGCCGCCGCTGCGCAGATAGGCGAAGTAGGCGCTGGTCAGGCTGGTGTAGCGGCTGACGAACTGGTCGGCATTGCCGCCGCCAAGCAGAAACGCGGTGTAGGCTTCGACCAGCACCCGGTTCTGGCTGTCCAGCGCGGCAAAACCGCTGGTCCGGCTGCGATAGGTGACGAAGGCGTTGATGTCTGCCAGCGACGTTCCCGAAAACGATGACGGCGCCGCGCCTGACCGCACGAGGTCGAGGAACTGGACCATGAGACCGGCATAGACAGTCAGGAATTGCGCCTGCGAGCCGCCATTCGCCAGATAGCCGAGATAGGCGCGGATGACATCGGCCTGCGCCTGATCGAACGGCCTGCCGCCATAGAGCCGCTCCAGCCGCGAGGCATGGGCGACGAGCGTGGCGAGATCGCCCGAGGGGAAGGTTTCGAGCGAGGGGTTGGTAACCGCCGCCTGCACCCTCTGGCCCGCCGAGACGATATCGCCCGATGCGCCTGCCGCCGCCAGCGCCTGGCCCAGTACAACCGGCACGCCGTTCTGCGCGGCAGCGACGGGCCCGCCCGCCCGGATCGAGACGACCGGCGGTTCGGTGGTCTGGGCAACGGGCGCAGGTGCAGGTGCAGTCGCTGCAGCCGTTCGCCCCTGACGCGGTGCGGGGGCGACCGGCGCGGTCATGGCGAGGCGCGGACGGCCGTTCGCAACTTCCCATGCCTGCCCTGCCACGAAGCGCTTGTCCTCGCGGCCATTGGCGACCGAGGCCGTGCCGGTCAGCACGCGGCCCGTGGCGACCGGCTTGCCATTGCGGTCGGTGCCGACCGAAAAGCTGCCCGACGATCCGCCTCCGCCGATCCGCCCGGTGCCCTGCCCGGCAAGATTGATCACCGTATCGCCCTTTGCCGTGCCGGTGACAGTGACATTGCCCTTGAACAGGTCAACCGAGCCGTCGCTCCGCAACTGGAATTCGGCACCCTCGACGAACGAGAGCACCGCGCCAGTGGCGAGGCGCACCTGGGTGACACCGCTGGTCTGGCTCACCCGCTCCCCGCGCAGCGCGGCGGCGGCAAGCTCGGGATTGTCGGCAAAGACGACCTCTTGCGCCAAAACAGGGGCGGCCAGCGCCAGCGACGAGGCGCTGATCAGAAGTGCGGCGAAAGTCTTGGGAGCGGAATGGCGGATCATGGATGTTCTCCCGGATTTCAGAATTCGAAGCGCGCGCCGGCCTGCACGGTCCAGCGTTCGTGATCGTAAAGCGCGATGTTCGACCAGTTGCGCGACCAGGTCGCCTTGGGCTGGAGGAACACCCGGGGCAGCACGGCAAACTTGACGGCGGCGGTCAGGTCGATCCGCTCGTCATGCCGCTTGCGCATGAACAGCACATCCTGGCGGTCATAGCGCCGCAGGTCGGCCGCGATGCCGGCCACCAGTGCCACCTTGGGCGAAACCGGAATTTCCGCGCCCGCGCTGGCCCCCGCAAAGCTGTTGGATTCAGCATCGCCAGCCTGCCGCTGCGTTTCCTCGTGGCCGCCGATCAGGTTGATCGCGTAAGTGCGGGCCGAGTAGCCGAGGCCGATTGCGAAGCGGTTCGCATCGCGCAAGGCATCGCGGTCATAGTCGAAGCGGTTGACCTGCACCGAGGCGGACAGCGCCTTCCCGCCCGGCAGCAAGTGGGTATATTGTCCGATCACGCCAAACGCGGTGCGGTAGCCGCGATGACCCAGCCAGTATTTCTGCACCTGACCTGAAAGCGAAAACACGTCGCGGCTGGCAAATGTGTGGGCAATCCCCGCCGTTCCGGTCAGGCTCGCCTGATCGAACGCGGCGCTATCGAGATTGTCGCGGAAATTGCCGAGCAGCGAGCCGAACACGCGGTCCTGCCGCCCGATCGCACTCACGCCGCTTACCCCGCCCGACAGGTCGTAAAATTCGGCCTTCTGCGCGCGCGCGTTGCCGCCAAGCGTGCCGGGGCCAAGCGCCGCGAACAGCGGAATGGTGATCGAGGTCAACTGCGTTGCCGAATTGATGTTGCTGTCGTGGCCGAAAGCGGCTTCGCCAAAGCCCGAGATGTCGCTGCCGCCGCCCTTGATCTGCTTGTCGAACTGGCGGACGAACCCGGTGAAACGCTGGCGCACCGGGTCGGGAATGGTGGGATCGTCGACCACGGTCGAGAACTGGTCGCGCGCCGTGTCGATGTCGCCCGCCAGCGCATAGGCGCGGGCGAGTTCGGCGCGGGCAGGGGCATTGTCCGGTTGCCGCGCGAGCACGCGCTGCAATGCCATGATCGCCTCGCCATAATGGCCTGCGTCCGATGCCGCCGTGCCGAGGGCATAATCGAAGGCAGGATCGCCCGCCTTGGCTTCTCCGTCTGCGACCAAAGCCTGATAATGCGCCTCGGCCTGTTGCGGTGCCGATGCCTGCTGCTGGCCGAATGCGGGCAGCGGCAGCGCCGCGGTTGCTGCAGCAGCGCAAACCGCATGCAGAAGTGGATGCCTGATCGCCATCGTGTCCCTCACTGGAATTTCCGGCTTTCCAGCTATCGCGCGGCGCTTGCAAAGTCCGATGACAAACCCTGTCACGCGGATGACAAGTCCTGTGGTGCGCCGCCGCCCGAGGATTTGCCGTCATCCCATAGACAGCGGCTATGCTCAGGCGGTATTGCATCGGCATGAGTGAAACGCCCTTCCGCCCCCGCATCGATCCGCGCGCCGTCGCCACGTTCTGGAAGGTCTGCGAGACCGGGTCGATTTCGGGCGCGGCGCGGGCGCTCAACCTGTCGCAGCCATCGGTATCGAACACGATCGCGCTGCTGGAACAGCGGTTGAAAGTCACCCTGTTCGCCCGGTCGCGCAGCGGCATCGTGCTGACGCGCGAAGGCGAGGCACTGCGTGACCGCGCCGAAGCGATGGTTCGACTGCTGGAAGCCGCCGCCGTCGAGGTCGATCATGCGGCGCACAACATAGCAGGGCCCTTGCGCATTGGCGGGACCCCCGGCGCGCTGGTCAGCCTGCTCCCGCAAGCGGTGGCGAAACTGGAGCACAGCGTAGGGCCATTTGCGCTGAGCGTGGTCGAACGCCCCGATGTCCAGCTGGCGGACCTGCTGCGCAAGGGCGCGATTGACCTCGCTTTCCTCACCACCGAGATCGAGGAGTGCCCGCCCGATCTGAAGGAGATAACCGTCTCACGCGATCCCTTCGCGCTCATCGTCGGGCGGCGGCACGACGATCTGGGCGAGCGCCTGTCCTTGCGCGATGTTGCCAGCTTGCCGTGGGTTCTGCCCGAGGCGCAGGGCGCGTTCCGGCGGCAGGTCGACGCGCTGTTCCTCGCCGCCGGGGTGCAGGTTCCGCAAAACGTCATTCGCTGCGATTCGCTGCTCACCACCAAGGCTATCGTCCGGCACAGCGACCGCGTGACGGTGCTGCCGCGCACCGTCGCCAGCGCCGAGCTGTCCATCGGTGTGCTACGCGCGCTCACCATCGCCGAGGCCACGTTCGAACGCAGCGTCGGGGTGCGCTACCTCGGCACGCGGGGCCTGCCGCCGCTGGGCCGCGCGATGGTCGAGGTCTTGTCCGAGGTATAGTCCAAGACAATGGATGGGCCACAACATGCTATTTTACCCGATGCTCCAAAGCGCATAGCACTGCGTGCAAAGCCAATCGGGGAGAGACCATGTTTGACCGCCGTTCCGTTCTTGCGGGGACCGCCGCGCTTGCCGCCACGCCTGCAATGGCGAAAGTTTCGCGCAAGAAGGCGGTAAGCCCGGCGTTTCCCGCCGGATTCCTGTGGGGGGCATCAACCGCGCCGCACCAGATCGAGGGCAACAATACCTCGTCCGACCTGTGGTATCTGGAAAACCAGCAGCCGACGATCTTCGCCGAACCGTCTGGCGATGCCGCCAACAGTTTCCTGCTATGGGAGCGCGATCTCGATCTGGCGAAGGACATCGGCCTCAACTGCTACCGGTTCGGCGTGGAATGGGCGCGGATCGAGCCGGAGAAGGGGCGCTTCAGCCAGGCGATGCTGAACCATTACCGCCGCGTTGTCGAAGGATGCCGCGCGCGGGGGCTGACGCCGGTGGTCACATACAGTCACTTCACCGCACCGCTCTGGTTCAGCGCACAGGGCGGCTGGACCAACCCAGAAAGCGCCAGCCTGTTCGCGCGTTATGCCGACAAGGTGACCCGCGCGATCGGTGATCTGATCCATTCGGCGATCACCTTCAACGAACCCAACATCCTGCTGATCCTCAAACCGCTTTTGCCCAAGCAGGTGTGGGACATCCAGAAGCTGACCATCGAAACGGCGGCCAAGCGGCTTGGCGTTGACAGGTTCGTCTGCGCCAATGTCGCCGGATACGATGATCTGCCCGCGCTCCAGGCAGGCCTGCTCGCCGCACACAAGGCCGGGCGCGCCGCGATCAAGGCCGTGAAGCCGGATCTTCCGGTCGGCCTGTCGCTGGCCATGCTCGACGATCAGGCGGTGGGCAAGAATTCGGTCCGCGATCAGATGCGCGCAGAACTTTACGGTCAGTGGTTGGAGGTCGCCAAGACCGACGACTTCATCGGCGTTCAGAACTATGAACGCGCGCTGTGGGGCGACAAGGGCCGCCTGCCACCGCCAGCAGGCGCGACGGTCAACTGGTCCGGCACCGAGATCTGGCCGGGATCGCTGGCGGGCGCGGTGCGCTATGCCCATGCCGTCACCGGCGTGCCGATCCTCGTTTCGGAACACGGCGTCGGCACCGAAAACGATGCGCAGCGCGCCGCGCTCATTCCCGCTGCGCTGGCCGGGCTGAAGCAGGCGATCGACGATGGCGTGCCGGTCATCGGCTATTGCCACTGGTCGCTGGTCGACAACTTCGAATGGATATTCGGTTACAAACCGAAGTTCGGCCTCGCCAGCTTCGATCCGGTTACCTTTGTGCGCACGCCCAAGCCCAGCGCGGCGGTCTATGGTGCAATCGCCAAGGCGAATGCCGTCACGGTCTGACACGGCAGCGCGGCCCCTGTCATTACGCAGGCGGCCGCGCTAAAGCCGCGCTATGCAACAACAACCGATCCTCGTGCTGACCACCGGCGGCACCATCGACAAGGCCTATTTCGACGCGCTGAGCGAGTACCAGATCGTCGAAAGCGGCATTCCCGCGCTGATTGCACAAGCGCGCGTGGCGCTGCCGGTGCGGGTGATGGAACTGATGCGCAAAGACAGTCTGGAACTGACAGAGGCCGACCGCGCGCTGATCGCCGCCGCCGTGCGCGAGGCGCCCGAGAGCCGCGTGGTCATCACCCACGGCACAGACACCATGACCGAGACGGCCAAGGCGCTCGCCGACATTGCAGGCAAAACCGTGGTGCTGACCGGCGCGCTCAGCCCCGCACGCTTTGCCGAAACGGACGCCCCGTTCAATCTCGGCATGGCCTTTGCCACCGCGCAAGTCGCGCCGCCGGGCGTATGGATCGCGATGAGCGGCCAAGTGTTCGACGGGCTGAAAGTGCGCAAGGACCGCGCGGCGGGGAAGTTCGTGGCAGTATAAACAACACCGCTTGACATATTATAAGTTATACTACATATATGCGTTATAACGCCGATATAGAGTATAAATATGTCTAAGTATGATTCGTTATCGCAGTACCTGCTCAGCCTCGACAACGGTTCCACGACAATGAATTTTTCGGAAGTCGCTGCTTTGGTTTCGGGCGGTCTTCCGCAGAGCGCGTACGACCATCGGCCATGGTGGGCCAATCGCCACGATGGAAAGGACGCGCAGAACAAGGGCTGGCAGAATGCCGGCTGGGAGACAGCCGACGTCGATATGGCGCGCCAACTTGTGACGTTTCACCGCGTAGCTGTCCGTATCAGCCCACCGGTTGTGGCTGGTGATGAGCGGCCGGTGCGCCCTTTGTCGATCTCCGAGGCGAAAGAGGGACTCGCACTCAAGTTTGGTGTTTCACCTGATCAGGTCGACATCAACATCAGGGGTTAAGACACCAATCCGATCGTCGTTTTTCTTGCTGTGTAGCCGTCCGACGTCGGCCTGGATCTGCGGCTCCAAGACAGGGCTCAAGCGCACCTTGGGAACACCATTGTTACAGATTACCACGTCTTCACCTTGTATTGATGCGGATATGAGGTCTGGAAGCATGGTCTTGGCTTTGCCGATGTTCACAAAAATGACCATGACTGTAGGTCTGCACAAAGCTCCGAAAGCGGTCAATATGGGGATTCTACCAGTCTTGCGGCGGGCTAAAGCCGCTTGCCCAAGGTCACGACGTCCTGCAATTCATACCCGAGCGCATCGTAAAAGCCGCGCGCAGCGGCGTTGTCGTCCCGCACCATCAGCTGGATCTTGGGGCTGTCCAGCGCTTTCAGCCAATCCTCAGCCGCCGCCATCAGCGCGCGCCCGATGCCCCGCCCGCGTGAGTCCGGGTCCGTGGCGAGGTAATAGACCCAGCCCCGGTGGCCGTCGAAACCGGCCATGACACAGCCCTGCAGGCGCTCGCCATCGATAGCCAGCAGGACGGCCGATGTCGGATTTTTCAGCGCAAGCGCAAAGTCGGTATGCGGGTCGTTCCATGGGCGCGTCAGTCCGGCGGCCTCCCACAACGCGATCACTGCATCACGATCATCCGGAGAGGCGGCGCGGATTGCTGCGCCGTATTGGTTCATTCGCACGTTACAGCTGAGCTGCCCTGTGCCGGAGCCTTGGCGCACAACAGGATCGGATCGGTGTCCAGCAGCTTCAAAGACAGCACCATGTCCGCCGTCGATTCCTTGTAGCGCAGGAAGTGTGGCGATTTGACGTGTGCTTCATAAGCGCTGCGGCTGGCATAGACTTCCAGCAGGCGAATCTGATTGGGCTGATCCTTCAGCGCCACCGAGTGGAGCATGACCACGCCGGGTTCATCCCGAACCGAGGCTTCCTGCTCGGCTGCAAGAATGACCTTGTATTGGGCAAGCTGGCCGGGGGCGATTTCCAGCTCGGCAATGCGCACGTAAAGCGGTTCTTTGGCCGGTTGTGCCACCGCGTGATTGGCCGAAAAGAGCATGATTGCCCCAAGCACTGCCTGCGACGCTCGCCCCATCACTCCCACTCGATCGTGCCCGGCGGCTTGCTGGTATAGTCATAGACTACGCGGTTGATGCCCTTGACCTCGTTGACGATGCGCGTGGCAACTCGGCTCAGGAAGCCTGCGTCGAAGGGGTAGATGTCGGCGGTCATGCCGTCGGTGCTGGTGACAGCGCGCAGGGCGCAGACGCTGTCGTAAGTGCGGAAATCGCCCATCACGCCCACGGTCTTGACCGGGAGCAGCACGGCGAAGGCCTGCCAGATCGCGTCATAGAGGCCCGCATTGCGGATTTCCTCGAGGTAGATCGCGTCGGCCTTGCGCAGGATGTCGCAGCGCTCGCGGGTCACTTCGCCGGGGATGCGGATGGCGAGGCCGGGTCCGGGGAAGGGGTGGCGCCCCACGAAGATGTCGGGCAGGCCGAGTTCGCGGCCCAAGGCGCGCACTTCGTCCTTGAACAGTTCGCGCAAGGGTTCGACCAGCTTCATGTTCATGCGTTCGGGCAAGCCGCCGACATTGTGATGGCTCTTGATCGTGACCGAAGGTCCGCCGGTGAACGAGACCGATTCGATCACGTCAGGGTACAGCGTGCCCTGTGCGAGGAAGTCCGCGCCACCGACCTGCTTGGCCTCGGCCTCGA
>JAZKBJ010000113.1:376-13319 GCA_040388685.1 Pseudomonadota bacterium | reverse complement strand
TGCGGAACAGGCTGACGACCTGCTCGGCTTCGCCCATGCGCATCAGCCCGTGATCGACGAACACGCATGTCAGCTGGTCGCCAATGGCCTCGTGGATCAGCACCGCCGCCACCGCCGAATCGACGCCGCCCGAAAGGCCGCAGATCACGCGGCTGGAACCAACCTGTTCGCGGATTTCGGCGATCTTGGTCTTGCGGAATTCCGCCATGGTCCAGTCGCCGGTGCAGCCGCAGACGTGGCGCACGAAATTAGCGATCAGCTTGCCGCCGTCGGGCGTGTGGACCACTTCGGGGTGGAACTGTGTGCCGTAGTACTTCTTCTCGTCGTTCGCGATGACCGCAAACGGTGCGCCGTCCGATACCGCCACGATACGAAAGCCGGGGGCGAACTGGGTGACCTTGTCGCCATGGCTCATCCACACCTGATGGCGCTCACCCTGCTTCCACAGACCGTCGAACAGCACGCACGGTTCGGTCACGGTCAGGAAGGCGCGGCCGAATTCGCCCGAATCGCCCGGCTCCACCTTGCCACCGAGCTGCTGGCTCATCACTTGCTGGCCGTAGCAGATGCCAAGAATGGGTAACCCGCTGTCGAACAGCACTTGCGGTGCGCGCGGGGAACCGTCGGCGGGCACACTGGCGGGCGAGCCTGAAAGGATGATGCCCTTGGGCTTCATCCGGTGGAAAGCGGCCTCGGCCTGCGTAAACGGCGCGATTTCCGAATAGACCCCGGCCTCGCGCACGCGGCGCGCGATAAGCTGGGTGACCTGGCTGCCGAAATCGACAATCAGAATCGACTCTGGAAGGGCTGCTGTTGCGGGCTGTGTGCTCATGCGCTGCCGATAGGGATATGGGGCATTTTTGTCCAGATAGTGCGGCAAATGCAACACTTGCATTATATGCAACCGGAAGTGCCCCGTTCGCACTTGCAGCATACGTCAATCGGCGTATTTGCAGCCCCGGTTCCGATGCGTCCAGCTCACCCTGCCGGCCAAATCGAACTGGGAGGATGTCTGCAAAGGTGAACCAAACAGGAGGTTTACCATGCGCAGCTTTACCGCGATCGCGCTTCCGTTCATCCTCGCCGCTGGGTTCAGCGGCATGATGTTCACTGCCACGCTCGTCTGAGCCTGGCCGAAGCACAAAGCGACCAATTCGACAAAAGCGGCTGCCCCTGCGGGGTGGCCGTTTTGTCTTTTCTGGCGCAAGCGTTTAGAGCGTGCTGACAGATGACTGTCACCCGCTTCGCCCCCAGCCCCAACGGGCCGCTCCATCTGGGCCATGCCTTTTCCGCCATCGTCGCCCATGATTGCGCCAGCGCCGAGGGCGGTGAATTCCTGCTGCGGATCGAGGATATCGACGGCGCCCGCTCGCGCGCCAGCCTTGCCGCCGACTTTCGCGCCGACCTTGCGTGGCTGGGCCTCATCTTCCGCGAGGTGGCGCCGCAATCGCAGCGAATTGCCAGCTATCAGGCTGCCGCTGATGCCTTGCGCGAAAGGAGGCTGCTCTACCCGTGCACTTGCACGCGCGCAGAAGTAGCAGCGGCGGCGGTGGCCAGCGGGCCGGACGGACCGATTTATCCGGGCACCTGCCTGCACCGCGGTCCGCAGCCGGGAATGGATGCGGCATGGCGGCTGGATATGACCAAGGCCATGCGCCTTGCCGGGCCACTGGAATGGGCCGACGAGCGGCGCGGAGTGCAGGCAGCACGGCCCGATCTGTTCGGCGATGTGGTGCTGTGGCGCAAGGATGCGCCCGCCAGCTATCATCTGGCCGCCACACTCGACGATGCGGCGGACGGGATCACCCATGTCACGCGCGGGATGGACCTGTTTCAGGCGACGCATATCCACCGGCTGCTCCAGCATCTGCTCGGTCTGCCGGTGCCGGTGTGGCACCATCATCCGGTGCTGACCGGGCCGGACGGACGCAAGCTGGCCAAGCGGCGCGACGCGCCTGCGCTGGCCGAGCGCCGCCGCGCCGGCGAGGACGGACAGGCACTGGCGGCAGATCTGCGCGCTGCCCGATTTGCCACTGGTATTTCGCTGTCGGACGCCATAAATCAGCAGGCATGATGTATGTCCTGATCCCGGTGATTGTCGTCCTCGTCATCATGACGGTCGTCTCGCTCGTGCGCGGGATTATCGCGTTTCTGCGCAGCACCGAGATGGATCTCAACCGCGATCCGGCCGCGGGTGCCAGCGCCAACCAGTTGCTGCAGAACAAGATGATGTTTAACCGCATCAAGTTTCAGGGCATGGCCATTCTCGCGGTGGTCATCCTGATGGCCGTCGCGCGCTGATTTCAGCGCCCGTTCGATGGTAAAGCTCAACAAGATCTACACGCGCACCGGCGACGACGGCACGACCGGGCTGGTCGACGGGTCGCGCCGGGTAAAGTTCGACGCGCGGATGCAGGCCATCGGTGATGTGGACGAGGCGAACAGCACGATCGGCCTTGCCGCCGTCGCCGCCTCGGAGGAAACTGCGCGCAATCTTGCGCGAATCCAGAACGACCTGTTCGATCTGGGAGCAGACCTCGCCACGCCGGGCGAAGATTTCACGCCATCGGAAATGGTGCTGCGGGTCGTCGCTTCGCAAGTCGCTTGGCTCGAAGGCGCGATCGATGCGCTGAACGAAGGCCTGCCGCCGCTCACCAGTTTCATCCTGCCGGGCGGCTCCGAAACGGCGGCGCGTATCCACGTCGCACGCGCCACCGTGCGCCGGGCAGAACGCAGCGCGGTCGAACTGGACAACGCCGAGATGGTCAACCCGCAAGTGCTGGCTTACCTCAACCGGCTGTCGGACTACCTGTTCGTCCTTGCCCGCGCGACCAATGCCGGGAACGATCCGCTGTGGGTTCCGGGGGCCTCGCGCTAGGGTCAGGTGGACTTGGACGCCAGCGCTCGCTAACCAGCCCGCATTTGTATGCACAGCGGGGAATTTCGGCATGATCAGGACGGTTGCAGTCATCGGCGCGGGCCAGATGGGCGCGGGCATTGCGCAGGTTTCGGCGCAGGCGGGCATGAAAGTGCTGCTCGGCGACGTTTCGATCGAATTGGCTGACAAGGCGCGCGACAAGATCGCCAAGGGCCTCGCCAAGCTGGTTGAAAAGGGCAAGGTCGATGCTGCCCTTGCCGCTTCGACCGTGGCCAATCTTCACAGCTTTTCCGATCACGCAGCGCTGGCCGAAGCCGATCTGGTGATCGAGGCGGCGACCGAGCGCGAGGACATCAAGCACAAGATTTTCGAATCGGCGGGCAAGCATCTGGCGGCGCACGCGGTCATGGCATCGAACACTTCGTCGATCCCGATCACGCGCATGGCCGTGTCCTCGCCCGATCCGCAGCGCTTCATCGGCATCCACTTCTTCAACCCGGTGCCGCTGATGAAGCTGGTCGAGGTCATTCCCGGCCTCGCCACCTCAGCGGGCACGGTCGATCTGGTGCGCGGCTATGTGTCGGCCATCGGCAAGGAAATCGTGCTGTCGCAGGACGAGCCGGGCTTCATCGTCAACCGCATCTTCGTGCCTTTCATCAACGAAGCCGCGTTCGTGCTGGGCAGCGGCACGGGTTCGGTCGTGGATATCGACAAGGGCGTTAAGCTGGGCCTCAACCATCCGATGGGTCCGCTCGAACTGGCCGACTTCATCGGGCTGGATACCCTGCTCGAGATCATGAAAATCTATCTCTCGTCGACCGGCGATCCCAAGTACCGCCCGGCGCCGCTGCTGCAGAAGTATGTCGAGGCGGGTTGGCTGGGCCGCAAGTCGGGCCGGGGCTTCTACGATTATTCGGGCGAAACGCCGGTTCCGACGCGCTGAGTCTCGCGCTGAACCGGAACAGAGCGGCCATCAGGGCGTAGTCTCTCCACAAGGAGACGCGCCGTGATGGACCGTGACACAACTGCCCCCGAAAACGTCAATTCCGAACAGGAAGACGGCGACACTCAGGCCCAGACTGTGGCTGAGGAGGCGATGTCCCGCGCCACCAGCGTGCTCGGCGAGCAGGGTGAGACCGAGCGCGTCCACGGCGGCGACGATGATTCCGGCGATGCGCAAGACCTCGTCGATCACATGAACCAGATGGTCAGCAGCGGCGTTATCGACATGAGCGCCTATCGCGGCGAACGCAGCGATGACGACGAAGAGGGCATGTACGGTGAAGGGGGAGTCGAGGACTGAGTCCCTCCGCCCGCCTCAGCCCGGTTGACGATCCTGTTGCACGGCGGAAGCGGGTTCAGGGCTGCTGAGCGCGTCGTCCTCGGCGGGTTCCGCGTCGATGTCCGGTTCGCCAAAGGCGGGGTCTTCGTCGGCAACCATCTCGCGCACTTCAACCATTTCACCGTTGCGCTCTACGTGGCCCAACAATTTGCCTTGGCCGGGTTCAGCCGATGAGGTGTCGTCGTTAAACTGGGACACCGCCGGCTGCATCTCGGTGGCCACCGCCGTGGCGAGCGCTTCGGTCTGGCCTTCGCCGCGCAGGTTGGCGGCGACCAGCGCAGCGCAGACCAGCACGCTTGCAGCAAACAGAAGCATCGCGAGTTGGCTTCGTGGCATGGGTGCGCTCAAGTCGTCAGTTCCTTTGGCGACATTCTCGGCAGGACAATGCCGTCTATCGGTTAAGATTCGGCCAAGACGGAAGACGTGGTCTTGCCTTGGCGCAGCATCAAAGGCACCCGGACGCCATGGCCACCGTCGCACTTCTCGTCTTGTCGAACCTGTTCATGACAACCGCGTGGTACTGGCACATCCGAGGCGGACCGCAGGCAATCGAGGCGCGTCCCGTGATTGCAGTCATTGCGATCAGTTGGGGCATCGCGCTGTTCGAATATTGCCTTGCCGTGCCCGCAAATCGCATCGGCACGCTCAACGGCTGGAGCGCCGGGCAGCTCAAGGTTGCGCAGGAAGCGATTGCGCTGGTCATTTTCGGGCTGTTCATGGTGCTGGTGCTCAAGGAGCCGCTGCACTGGCGGCATTTTGCGGCCTTCGCCTGCATCATGGCGGCGGTCGGCTTCCTTTTCTCGGGAAAATAGCCGGTCAGTCTGCCTTGGTATCCTTGGCCCAAGGGTCGACATGGGCCTTGGCAGCCTTTTCAGCCGGGTGTTCTTCACGGCTTGGCACGACCGAATAGGCAAAGACCAGCATCGAGAGCGCCCACCACACGGCTTTCCAGCGGCTGGCGAAAACGGAAGTGAGGCGCGGTCCGAACATGCGCGCAAGCATCGCACCAATTCGTTAGCCGGTGGTTACCACTAAGCGCCAGCGCTAGGCGGCGCCACTAGGGACGGGCGCTAGGGACGGTAACCCAGCGGGCGAATACGGAGGCGCATGTGGCGGCGCCCCCGCGCACGAGCGGGTCATGGCCACAAAAACCCTGTCGTTCGCCGCCGCGCTGATGCTTGTCATGCCCGGCCTTTCCTCCGCCAATCCGCCCGCCGATCCCGAGCGCGCCCGCTTCGAAGCCTGCGGTTCGGCGCAGCGGATAACCTGCGTCGTCGATGGCGACACCTTCTGGTACGCAGGCGCAAAGATCCGCATTGCCGACATCAACACGCCCGAAACCTCGCGTCCCGCTTGCCCCGAGGAAGCCGCGCTGGGTGACCTCGCGAAGCGGCGGCTGGCGCAGATGCTGAACGAAGGACCGTTCACGCTCGAAGTGCGCGGGCGCGAGACCGACCGCTATGGCCGCGCGCTGCGCGTGGTTACTCGGCGGGGCGAAAGCCTTGGCGCAAGGCTGGAGGCCGAGGGCCTCGCGAGCACTGGAAGGGACGGCGCGGCGACTGGTGCGGCGGTTCAGGCGGCACGTAAGCCCGTAACGGCGCGGGCACCGCGATCGGTTGCGGAAAGGCCATCGAACACCGCGTCGATGATCCGTGCGAGCTTTTCCTCGCTCAGGCGTTCCATGAACATGATCGTGGTGTTGAGCGCGCAATAGGGCGCGACCATCTGGTTCACCAGGCTGATCGTCTCGTCCACGCCGAGCCCTGCAAAAGCCCCGTCGCTCATCGCCTCGCCGATGATCTCGCCAAGGTAGTGATCGGCAAGGTCGATATAGCTGCGCACCTGTTCGAAGTATTCGTTGCCGATCTCGATATTCGACTGGAGCCTGACCGGATCGGCTTCCCACTTGCGCCGCAGGGCCACAAAGCGTCGGGCGAAGAATTCGTAGAGCTTGCGCCGGGGCGGCAGATCGCTGCCCAGCACCTCCTCCATGATGTCCACCATCGGCATGAACCAGTGGTCGGCCAGCGCCTCCATCAGCGCTTCGCGCGTGTCGAAATGGCGCGTGAGGTTGGTCTGCGAGATGCCCGCCCGCGCCGCCAGTTCGGGAAAGGTAATGCCGCCGCCGCCGCGCTCCTCGGCGATGGCCTGCGCTGCCTCGATAATGCGCGCACGCACCGGGTCATTTTCGCTGCGGATCGGGGCCATGGCGCGCGGGGTTCCTGCCTGAGGGTATTTTTCCCCATTGTAGGGACGCGGCGCACGCCAGACAATGTCTGTTGCTCACGCTCAAGTCGATCACGCCTTCTAGCTGCAATGCAGATGCGCTAAGGCGCGGGCCAACCGGTTGCACACGTTACAAAAAGGTCGCCCATCCATGCGCTTGTCCGCCCGCCTGATCCTGGCTCTCGGCCTGTCCGGAGCGCTCGCCGCCTGCGCCGGGCCGATGGCATCTCGTGACAGCGCGCCGGTCGAAGTGGGCATAGTCGGCATCAACGATTTCCACGGCAGCCTCGAACCGCCCCGGCAGGCGGTCAACGTGGCCGACGGCAAGGGCGGGGTGATCCCGGTGCCCGCAGGCGGCGCAGCGTGGCTCGCATCGGCCATCGATTCCATCCGTGCAAGCCACCCGCAATCGCTCACCGTTTCGGCGGGCGACATGATCAGCGCCTCGCAACTGGCGTCCTCGCTCTATCTCGACGAACCCGCCATCGGCGTGATGAACCGCATCGGCGTAGACTTCAACGCGGTGGGCAATCACGAATTCGACCGCGGTCAGGACGAACTGCTGCGGATGCAGAACGGCGGCTGCGCGAAGTTCACCGCCAAGCAGCCCTGCGCGCTGGATCCGTTCACCGGCGCCAAATTCCGCTATCTCGCGGCCAGCACTGTCAAGGCGGACGGCACCACGCTGTTCCCCGCCACCGGCCTGCGCACATTCGGCAAAGGGCGGCGCGCGGTGACCGTCGGCGTAATCGGCCTGACGCTGAAAGGCACGCCCAATCTCGTCAATCCGACCGGCCTCGCCGGGCTGACCTTCGCGGACGAAGCGGACACGGTCAACGCCGCCGTGCCCATGCTGAAGGCGCAGGGCGCGGACGCCATCGTCGTGTTGATCCACGAAGGCGGTCGCACCAAGGGCGAGCCGGACCCGCAGGGCTGCAATGACTTCGCCGGAGATATCCGCCCGATCCTCGACCGGCTCGATACCCGCGTCGATGTGGTCGTTTCGGGCCACACCCACTGGGCCTATGTCTGCGATTACGCGAAGCTCAATCCGGCAAAGCCGTTCCTGCTGACCAGCGCGGGCGTCTATGGCGAACTGGTCACCGACATCACGCTGAAGATCGATCCACTGGCAGGCCGCGTCGTGTCCAAGGCGGCGAAGAACGTGATCGTGCAGTCGCTGCCCTATACCTCGTCGCGCGGTCCGCTGGCGAATACGCCGCTGTTTCCGCAGTTTCAGCCTCGCGCCGACATTGCCGGATACGTGGCGAAATATGTCGACGCATCAAAGCAATATACCCAGCGCCCCATCGGCAAGCTCGACCGGCCCGCGCCCAAGAACGAAGGCGCGGAAGGCGGCGCGGGTGGCCCCTTGGGTAACCTCATCGCCGACGCGCAGCTTGGCGCCACGCGCGACAAGGGCGCGCAGATTGCCTTCATGAACCCCTTCGGCATCCGCGCCCCGCTGGTGCCCGCCGCAGACGGCACGCTGACTTTCGGCGACATCTACTTGTGCCAGCCCTTCGGCAACAACGTGGTGACCGAGACCATGACCGGCGCGCAGATCAAGGCCACGCTGGAAGAAGGGCTGGACGACACCGGCCCCAAGCAAGTGCTGGCCCCCTCGGCAGGCTTCGAATTCCGCTACGACCCGGCGCGGCCATCGGGCGACCGGATCGTGTCGATCACGCTGGACGGCCAGCCGCTCGACATGGCGCGAGGCTACCGGGTGACGGTAAACGGCTTCCTCGGCCTCGGCGGCGATGGCTTCTCGGGCTTCACCGGCAAGCCCGATACGGTCACCGGCCCAACCGACATCGACGCGCTGGAAAGCTGGATCAGGGCGGTGCCGGTGCGAAGCGTGCCGCAGGAAGTGCGGGCTGGGGTGAAGGGGTGAACCTCCCATCCACACACCCGTCATCCTGAACTTGTTTCAGGATCCATTTTGCCGATCATGCCGCCGCTCGTGCCGAAAGATGGACCCTGAAACAAGTTCAGGGTGACAGCATTGAAATGCCCCAACCGATTTCCTCAAGGTTCAGAAAGCTGCTGGTTTTCGTTATCGTTGATCTTGCGTGAGAATGCGGAGATTGTCACAATCTATCCGTGACCTACGATATTCCAGCCCGCCCAACCCTATACAAGGGGATCAAATTTCGATCACGGTTAGAAGCCAGATGGGCAGCTATGTTCGATCTGCTCTCTTGGACATGGGAATACGAACCCACAGAAACTGAAGGCTATATTCCTGACTTCCTATTATACGGAGTAGGTAATCGGCGGGTCTATGTCGAGGTCAAGCCCGGACTAATCTACTGGCAGCACCGAGTTGAGATCCTAGCCAAGGCGTTAAACGCTTTGGCTAAAGTTGGTTCTGACGAACTGCTTGTGCTGACAGAGGAGTTCCGCGATTGCTCGTGCGCTGATGCTCCTGTTTTTGGTTATATGCCGGTCGATGAGAGTGATTTGGGAAAATCATACGAGTTTGATGAAGAAGCAGTCCTCTTCCAGCCGGGCAAGGCTTATGGCACTGAGTTTGACTTTGCTTACACTCTAGGATCGTGGGCTGGTCGTCTGTCCGGTGCCTATGATGGGAACGCCTTGTTCGAAGGCACACAAGTAGGACGAAAACCGCTTCTGGAACTTTGGTCTAGAGCAGGCAATGCGATCCAGTGGAAGCCTCGCTGAGAAGCTAGTGCCCGCCCCGACCTACCCCCGCTTTGGCCACCAAGGCACAAACCCCGAAGTCCGCTCCACGTATTCCCTGTATCCCGGCCGCCGCTCTTCCATACCCTTTTCCAGCAGCGGTTTGCCCGACCACTTCGTCAGGGTGAACGTCAGAAACACCGGCCCCACCACGCTCGCCAGCGCAACCCACAGGCCAGCGTCGGCGGCCGCGAGCCAGATGCCCCACCAGACGCAGGCGTCGCCGAAGTAGTTGGGGTGGCGGGTGTAGCGCCACAGGCCGGTCTGGAGCACGCGGCCCTTGTTGGCGGGATCGGCGCGGAAGGCGGAGAGTTGCGCGTCGCCCACCGCCTCGAACGTGATGCCGAGCAGCCATAGCGCCGCGCCTGTAATTGCCAGCGGGCCGAGCGGTGCAGGCGCCGAACTCGCCAGCGTGCCCAGTTGCGCAGGCAGGCAGGTGATGAACAGCAGCAGCGCTTGCGGAGCGAACACGAACTTGAGCGCGGCCGAGCCAAAGCGCCCCTCGGCGCGCGCCTTGCCCAGCATCCTGGCATAACGCGCATCTTCGCCATGCGCGCGCCAGCGGGTATAGAGATGCCACGCCAGCCGCGCTGCCCAGATCACCGCCATGGCCGCGATCAGGCTGGCCCGCGCGCCGGGGCCTCCCGGCACGTGCAGCCACGATATCAGCGCCAGCACGCCCATGCCGCCGCCCCACACCGCGTCGATAAAGCTGACATCGCCGATCTTCACCGCCACCCGCCACAGCGCGAGCATGACCACGATCAGGACGAGGACGTTGAGCAGCAGCTCTTCCGTCAGGGATTCAGGCACCGGTGACCTCCGCCAGACTGGTCAGTCCGCGCTCGGGGTGGCGAGGGGTGACCGTGCTATAGACTTCGAAGATCTTTGCCATGTCGGCCTCATAGTCGCCAGATGGCCAGATGGCCGGGCCAAGGCCGCCGGTCTTCGTGCCATAGTCCATCATGCCGACGACCAGCGGCACGCCCGCCTTCAGCGCGATATGATAGAACCCGCTGCGCCATTGCCCCACCTTGCCGCGCGTGCCCTCGGGCGCGATGGTCAGCATGAAGCGGTCCCGCTGCGCGAATTCGGCGACCATGGCATCGACGACATTGTGGCGCGCCGATCGCACCACCGCCACTCCGCCCATATCGCGCATGAAGCGGCCCATCGGCCAGCGGAACAGGCTGTCCTTGGCCATGAAGTGCGGGCGCAGGCCCAAGTCCTCGGTCAGCCCGATGAAGTAGAGGAAATCCCAGTTCGAGGTATGCGGCGCGGCGATGATCACGCAGCGGCCATCGGCAGGCGGCGCGCCCACCGCCTTCCACCCGCGCGCCCGGTAGAGCGTGACCAGCGCCTTGCGCACCACCTGAGATAACAGGCTCGGCCTGCGATCCTCGATTGCCATGCCGTTCTCCCCCGACGGGAGATTAGCGCGAGGCCGAGGTGGTGTCTAACAAACTCCCCTCCCCGGCGGGGAGGGGCTGGGGGAGGGGATACACCCCGCCGAGAAGTGGTACACCCTGCCCCAACCCTCCCCTCAAGGGGAGGGAGCAGGCGCGCGCTGCACTTCCCCCGCATCCGGCCATGCCGTCATGCGCGGGGTGGAGCGGCGCAGGAACAGGCTGGGGAGTTTGACCAGCATAAGCGACTTGTGAATCCAGTAATCGGCCCAGCTTTCGCGCCACAGCGCCTTGGCGCGGCCCTGCCGGTCGAGCCAGCCTTCATAGGGCATCCAGTGGTCCGGTTCGTCCTTCTCGACGACCTCGAAAATGCGCTTCATCGCCTTGTCGGACCGGACGTGGCTGTTGGTCAGCAGCACTTCGACCTGCCGCATGCCGCGCTGTTCGGTAAGCATGATCACTCGGCACAAACGCTCGAACGCATCGGGGCTGGCGATCACGCCCTGCGTATCGAGATCGTCGATAGAGCAGCCGAACACTTTCTCGATGAAGCGGTCGATATGTCCGCAGGTGCTGTCGACACTCAGCGGCATCCGGCCCTGCAGTTCGAACCAGCGCTTGAACATCACATAGTGCTTGCGCTCATCCCCCCGGTGCTTTTCGATGGCGGCGATGAAGGCGGGATCGTCGGGGCAGCGCACGCGCACCGCATCCAGCACGCGGTCAAGCGAGGTATAACCGCGATGCTCGTTATAGATGTAGATCGATGCGAGCACATCGAGGAACCGGGCGCGGAAGCGCTGGAAAAGTTTTGACACAATGCATCATCGCACGAAGCCGCGTTTCGTTCCACTGTGCCCCTTCGGGCTTGCCAAGCGCGGGGCGGCGCATATGGACGGGGCGAGACTTCAGGGACGCAGATCACCATGGCCATCTTCACCAAGAACCCCAAGTTCGACTGGATTTTCCAGTGCGGCCTCAAAGGCTTGTGCCCGCGTTGCGGCAAGGCCTCGATGTTCCAGGGTTGGCTGAAGCTGCAGAAGACCTGCCCGGAATGCGCGCTGAACTACGATTTCGCCAATGCCGACGATGGCCCGGCGTTTTTCGCACTGTGCATCACCGCCTTCCCGCTGACGTTCTTCGCGGTGTGGCTGGAAGTCGCCTTCGCGCCGCCATGGTGGGTCCACGTGATCACCTCGGTCCCGATCCTCGGGATAGGCTGCCTCGCCACGCTGCGCCCGTTCAAGGGCTGGCTCGTCGCCTCGCAATACGTGAACAACGCGGTGGAAGCGGGCACCGAAGGCCTGTGGGCGAAGCTGAACGCGCGGGAGAAGGAGGATGGCGGCGAGGGTTAGAGGCCAAACTTGAGCAGCAATTCACCGTACTCATTTAGATAAAAGATTGTGCCGCCGGACAGTGGATCCGAAGCCTTGCCGCCAACAAATCCGCCATCAGATAAAATACCTGCAGCCAACAGGCTCTCGGCGATTGGAGTGTTCTCGCGCTGAACCCCTTGCTCAAATGAACGAACAAGCTCTAAATCTTGGACGAAGCATCGCGACACGATTGATGCTAAGCGCATGGCTTTAGCGTAATCTATTTCACCCCGAATGTGGGCTGCCATCAATTTTCCAATGATTCCAGGCTTAACTGTATCGTCAATTCGATCAAGTATTAGGAGGATAGTTTCTCCAAATTCTTCAGATTTTCCTTCTATATTAAGATTTTCTAGAAAATATTTCCTTTCCGGATCTGAAACTTTATTCGTTTCACGAAGAAAGCGCAGAATCTTGCGGGTAAAGAGTGCTTGTTGAACCCCTTTACCAGTTCGCCACAGTCCTGTGGCAATTCCGAGCACCGGTATTCCATCCAATGCTCCTGACGATATCGCTGCATCTAAACCCGCATCGCCGATAGTTGCCAACAAATTAGTGGCTTCATCCGATGCAATTGATGCGGGCAGCGATTTATTTAAATTCGACATTAATCCCCATTTCTAATTTAATTGCCAAAAATAAGTCATTGCCAATGATAATAAAATTCTGAATTTTTATTTTGGATGACAATAGGTGTGGCCAGTCTGTCGAAGTTACTTTTGGTTGTGAGAGTGTTTATATCTTAGCAGAGATTTTCGTTATTTCACCCCACCCGATAATCCGCCACGATCTCCCCGCACTCTACCAACTCCGCCTCGTGCCCGACCTCGCGCCAGCTTTCCGCCAGCGCTGCGGCTTCCCACTCCAGCATCGCCGGGTGCGCCAGTACGCGATCCACCCACGCCTGCCCGGCGCCCACATCCAGCCCATAAGTGCGGATGCGGAAGGCGACCGGCGCGTAGAAGGCGTCGAGCGCCTTTCTGGCCCGGGTCGAGATCGGCACCTCGAA
>JAZKBJ010000113.1:0-366 GCA_040388685.1 Pseudomonadota bacterium | reverse complement strand
CCGCACGCCGACATTCATCGTGCAATCGTTGCGCAAGGCGGAAAAGCCGCCGTGCATTTCGGTGACGGCGCACATGGCGAAGGCGCGGGCGTCTTCGTCCTGTGGCCAGACGCCGGCATGGCGCTCGGCAAGGTAGAGCGCGATGCTCAGCGAATCCCACACCGTGCGCGCGCCGTCGAGCAGGACCGGCACCTGGCCCGTGGGCGAGAAGGCGCGGAACTCGTCGTAGTTGGCCGGTTTGGTGAAAGGCTCGATCCGGTCGTCAAATGCGATCCCGAGCGCTTTCATCAGCACCCACGGGCGCAGCGACCAGCTGGAGTAGTTCCGGTTTGCGGTGATCAGTGTGTAAGTCATGGGGCGCAAGCC
>JAZKBJ010000112.1:6329-11582 GCA_040388685.1 Pseudomonadota bacterium | reverse complement strand
CACCAGCGCCTCGCCAATGTCGAAGCCATCGTCACGGATCGCGGCTTCGAAGTCGCCGGACACATAGAGGCTCTGCGCGGTGAAGGCCCGAACGCCAGAGTGGGAGGCCAGCCATGAACCAAGACCTCATCATCGTCCTCGTCTTCATGGTCATCGTGATCCCGGTCGTGCTCGGCATCGGTTCGGACATCTACAAGCGCCGCCTCGCTTTTCGGGAACGCGAACTCGAACTGTTCTCGAAGCAGACCGCCGAAAAGGCCGCGCAATATGCCGCGCAGTCCGAACGGCTGGAACAGCGGGTGCGCGTACTTGAACGCATCGCCACCGAAAACAAGGCCGACCTCGCGCTGCAGATCGAAAGCCTGCGCGACATCAAGGTCAATTGAGGGAACGCCCGCAATGTCATTCTGGAGTGCCATCGTCGCCATCGTTGCTATCATTGCCTACGCCAACATCCGCATGAATCGCGACCGGCACGGTGCGCCGCCTGCTGACACGGTGGACACCGATCCCGCCTACACAGCCGCGCTCGAACGCGAAGTCGCCGAAATGCGCAAGCGCCTCGAAGTGCTCGAACGCATCGCCACCGATGATGGCGAGACCCGCCGCCTCTCGCGCGAGATCGAATCGCTGCGCGAGAAGTAAACCCAATCCGCAACAGGGAGTTGCAGCCATGACTTCCGATATCGTCCTCTCGCTGTCCGCCCTGACCGGCCTCGCCATGGTGGCCATGGCCGCCCTGCGCGGCTGGGACGGCTGGCTCGCCCTCAAGCGCCTCGAACTCGAACGCGCAGGCACCGCCGACTTCGGCGATACCGCCAGCCTGATCGACCTTGCCGACATGCGCGAACGCCTGCGCAAGCTCGAAGCCATCGCGGCAGGCGTGGATCTTTGACTTCGCGCCCCCACGAAGGTGGGGGCCTCAGGCCTCATCACGCAACTGGGCGCCCCCGCGAAGGTGGGGGCCTCAGGCCGCATAAACCAGCCCCCTACCCGGATCACCGAGGTCCCCGCCTCCGCGGGGACGCCAGCACGCGCGCAGCACTTGAGGCCGCGCTCTGTTCTGCTAAAGCCCGCCCATGCGCAGCCTTGACGACATTCTCGAAGAGTACGAATTCCTTGATGGCGACGAACGCTATCGCCTGCTGATCGAACTCGGCCGCGACCTTGAAGACATGCCCGATGCGCTGAAGACCGACGCCACGCTGGTGCGCGGCTGCTCGGCCAGCGTCTGGGTCTATCCCACGCAGGCCGAAGGCGGGAAGCTGCATTTCCTCGCAGACAGCAATGCCGCGATCACCAAGGGCATTGTCGCGCTCGTCCTCGCCGCCGTGCAGGACCGGCCCGCCGCCGAAGTCGCGACAATGGACGTCGCCGAAGCGCTGGCGCCATTCGACCTCAAGAAGCAGCTCTCGTCCAACCGCACCCAGGGCGTGCCCAACATGATCGCCCTCGTGCGCGAACACGCCGTCCGCCTCGCGGCCACGGCCTGAGCGCGAGGACTTGCGCCGCCACCTCTATCTCGCAGGCGGCATCATTTCGGTCGCGCTCGGCGCCATCGGGGCGTTCCTGCCGATCCTGCCCACCGTCCCGTTCCTGCTGCTCGCCACCTTTTTCTTCGCGCGCTCCAACCCCGCGTGGGAGCAGCGCCTGCTCGATCACCCGCGCTACGGCCCGCCCTTGCGCCAATGGCGTGAACGGCGCGCCATCTCGCGCAAGGCCAAGCAGGGCGCGCTCATCGCGATGGGGGCAGGGGTGGTGCTCACCGCGTTCACCGCAGGCTGGCCGTGGGTGCTGATCCCGGCAGCGGTCATGGGCATCACCGGCACCTGGATCTGGACCCGCGCGGAATAGCCCTCTGCAATCAATGTTCCATATTTGTTCCGTTTCGGATAGGATCGTCCGAGACTCGAAACGGAACTTCACCCATGATCACGCTCACTGTGGACCAGACCGGCGGCACCGACTGGCTGGACTGGTCTGCCGCCATGTTCTCGGCGCTCGCGTGGCCCTTGGCCGCGCTCGCCATCGCGCTGATCTTCCGCAAGCATTTGCTCGCGCTGCTGTCCCGCCTCGATGAACTGAGCTGGGGCGACAAGTCCGCCCGCTTCGCGCAGCAGCTCGACAGCCTCGAATCGCAGGCCCCGCCGTTGCAGGCGAGCATCGAACCCGGCCCTGAACTCGCGCTGTCGGGCGATCACAGCCGCTTCCTCAAACTGCTCGACCTGTCCCCCAACGCCGCCGTGCTCGATTCATGGTCGGGCATTGAAGACGGGCTGCAAAGCCTCGCCCACGCCCACCAACTCGCCATAGCCGACCCCCTCCAAGCCGCCCGCCACCTCCACCAACACGGCATCCTCCCCGCCCGCACCGCAGCCATGATCGGAGAAATGCGGAGCCTGCGAAACGCGGCGGCGCACAATCAGGACATCTCGGTGTCCGACGCGCTGCGGTTCAGGAATTTGGCGAAGGGGGTGTTGAATGAGATACGGTTGGCTTGAAATGAGGGAGGCGACGCGAATGTTTTGACAGCAACTGCAACTGCCCTATGCCTTCAATTCATGGAATTCGTGTTTGAAGTGCTGCTTCAGTTCGGTGGAGAGATCCTGCTTCAGGCTCTGTTCGAGGTGCTGGCGGAACTGGGGATGCGCAGCATGGCTGATACCCTGCGGAAGCCCCGTACCCCCCTATTCTCTACTATCGGCTTCATCCTTTGGGGTTTTATCGCAGGTGGAATCAGCCTTTTGCTATTCCCAACCTCGCCGATTGCTGATCCCACGCTCCGTGCGATTAATCTGTTCATTACGCCAACCGCGATTGCCGCGATTATGATGCTGATCGGCCGCGTGCGGACGAAAAAGGGACAAACGCTCGTCCGCCTAGATCGCTTCGGCTACGCATTTGTTTTTGCATTCGGGATGGCGTTGGTTCGATACATTTGGGTGGACTGACCAATCAGTCCACCGCCTCCTTAAGCACCGCAATCCCCCGCTCGCGCTGCACCCGCAGTTCCCGCTTCAAAACACCCGGATCGCGCGCAACAGGACATCTCGGTGTCGGATGCGCTGAGGTTTCGGAATTTGGCGAAAGGGGGGCTGAATGAGATCAGATTAGCGCGAGGTCCGAACCGATCAAGTCTGAAGTATTGCGCCACCAGCTGTCAGCGGTCACTCCGCCAGCGAGTGCGGCGTACAAGTAGAGCAGAAAAAGGCTCGCATCTGAATCCTGATCGCCAATAACTGCAAAGCAGACAGGGAAGCTGATGAACCCGAGAACGACGCCCGCACCGACGTGTGCTTGGTTGCTGTAACGCCTGAGCCGCCTGAGAACGTAGCTTACGGGCAAGCCAATGAAGAGCGAAACGCTTGCGATTACGGCGGCGATGGAAACAACAATGATCAGCAATACATAAAGCGTTGCCAAGGCTTGCGTAGGCTGGCCCGTGGTCAGACTGCTTATCACAATGACCAGTGCGAACAGGAATGGCAATGCGCTTGCAGTCAAAACTCCTGCAAGGATTGCCCGCAGGAAAGCGACGACATAGGTGTTCACCCCTCAACCGCCTCCCTAAGCACCGCAATCCCCCGTTCGCGCTGCGCCCGAAGCTCCCGCTTCAAAACCACCGGATCGCGCGCAATCACGAACCCGAAACTCACCCCGCCTTCCTTGCCGATGGTCGCGTGGTGCAGCTTGTGCGCCTGCACCAGCCGCTTGGCATAGCCGCGCTTGGGCACCCAGCGGAACCAGCGCTGGTGCACCAGCCCGTCGTGCACCAGCGTATAGATTACGCCATAACCGAGCACGCCAAGCCCGATCCACGTCCCCGGCCACCACGCCGCGTCGCCGCGCACCAGCGGGCTGCCAATGGCGAAAAACGTGATCGAGATTGCCGCCCCGAACACGGCATAGAGGTCGTTCTTCTCGAAGAACCCGTCATGCGGTTCGTGATGATCGCGGTGCCAGCCCCAGCCGAAACCGTGCATCACGTACTTGTGGCTGGACCACGCGACGAGTTCCATGGCGAGCACCGTGGCGATCACGATCAGGATGGCGGCAAGCGTCTGCATGGCGACGCCATACAACGCCCAACCGCGCCCTGCGACACATTCTTACACTTTGCCCGAAAGGCGCGACGCCTCATTTCTCTGCCGTTCAGCCGCCGAGGGCCAGAAAGTTCTCAACGCAAACAAGGAGTGACCCCCATGCGCAAGACCGTCCTCGCCGCCGTCCTCTCCACCATGATCGCAGGCGTCGCCACCCCGGCGCTGGCGCAGCACAACGATCGCTATCCCGGCAACAACCGCGCCGAGGCCTCGTATCTGACGCCCGCCCGCAACGCCGAGATCCGCCGCGACATCAACCAGCTCGATCGCAAGATCGACCGCGCCGTCGCCAATCGCGCCATTTCCCGCCGCGAGGCCGTGGGCCTGCACCGCGATGCGCGCGACGTAAAGCAGCTCTACAGCCGCTATGCCGACCGCGGGTTGAACGTGAACGAATACCGCACGCTGGAACGCCGCGTCGCCACGATCACCGATCGCCTGCGCAGCGAACGCTGGGACCGTGATGGCCGCCGTGGCTGATGCGCGGCGGGCGTAACAAAATTGCGCCCGCTGACCGGACGGCCCGCCCTTTCCTGCTTGAATTGCGGGAAGGGCGGGCCTAACCGCTTGCCACTATGCCTAACAATCCACGCACCCTCTACCAGAAGATCTGGGACGCCCACGTTGTCGAACAGCGCGATGATGGCACTGCCCTCATCTATATCGATCGTCACCTCGTCCACGAAGTGACCAGCCCGCAGGCGTTCGAAGCGCTGCGCACCTCGGGCCGCAAGGTGCGTCGCCCCGATCTCACGCTCGCCGTGCCCGATCACAACCTCCCCACCACTGCGCGCCGCGCGGCCGACGGCAGCCGCGTGCCCATTGCCGACCTTGAATCCGCGCAGCAACTCGAAGCGCTGGAGCGCAACGCGCCCGCCTTCGGCATCCGCTACATCGGCGATGCCGACGCGGAGCAGGGGATCGTCCACGTTGTCGGGCCGGAGCAGGGCTTCTCGCTCCCCGGCGCGACCATCGTCTGTGGTGACAGCCACACCGCCTGCCACGGCGGCCTCGGCGCGCTGGCCTTCGGCATCGGCACCAGCGAGGTCGAGCATGTGCTGGCCACGCAGACCCTGCTGCTCAAGCAGTCGAAGTCCATGGAAGTGCGCGTTGAAGGCACGCTCCTGCCCGGCGTCACCGCCAAGGATGT
>JAZKBJ010000112.1:0-6319 GCA_040388685.1 Pseudomonadota bacterium | reverse complement strand
CGGGCGGCACCGGCTCGGTCATCGAATATACAGGCCAGGTCATCCGCGACCTGTCGATCGAAGGCCGGTTGACCATCTCGAACATGGCGATCGAACACGGCGCGCGGGCAGGCCTGTGCGCGCCCGATGAAAAGACCATCGCCTATATCAAGGGCCGCCCTTACGCGCCCAAGGGCGATGATTGGGACAAGGCCGTGGCGTGGTGGACCAGCCTCGCCACCGATCCCGGCGCGACCTATGACAAGGTCGTCGTGATCGATGCCAAGGACATCGCGCCTTCGGTCACCTGGGGCACCAGCCCCGAAGACGTCCTGCCGATCACCGGCCTCGTCCCCGCGCCCGAAAGCTTTTCCGATCCGTCCAAGCAGGACGCCGCGCGCGCCAGCCTCGCCTACATGGGCCTGACCCCCGGCCAGCGTATGGAGGACGTCGAAGTCCAGAACATCTTCATCGGTTCGTGCACCAACAGCCGCATCGAAGACATGCGCGCCGCAGCCGCGATCCTAAAGGGCCGTCACAAGGCTGCGAACGTCAAATGGGCCATCGTCGTCCCCGGCTCCGGCCTCGTCAAGCAGCAGGCCGAAGACGAAGGTCTCGACAAGATCTTCACCGAAGCCGGCTTTGAATGGCGCGAGCCGGGCTGCTCGGCCTGCCTCGGCATGAACCCGGACAAGGTGCCTGCGGGCGAACGCTGCGCCTCCACCTCGAACCGCAACTTTGTCGGCCGCCAGGGCCCCGGCGCGCGCACGCACCTCGTCAGCCCAGCCATGGCCGCCGCCGCCGCCGTCACCGGGCACTTGACCGACGTCCGCAAGCTGATGGCCTGACCGGATGGCAGGCCTGCCGACAGCCGCGCTCCAGCTCGCAGGGTTCCTCATGGCCCATGCGTTCTGGACCGTGTCGGACCTGCCCGCCGGGAGCCATTACCAGCCGCAATCGCTGTGCATGCGCGGCGATGGCAACCGTGCGCTCAGCACGTTCGAAGGCGCCACCACGCTCGAACAGGACGAGCAGGCCAAGGCCTTCATCACCGGTGGCGCATCGCAGTGGCCCGATTGCGCGGTCGCCCGCCAGGTCAAGGTCGGCACGCCCAAAGGCGATGTCGATGCGCTGGTGATCGACGTCGTCCAGTACGGCGGCAGCGTGATGACCGTCGTCCAGGCCTTCCGCTCGGGCCCCGCCGAGTTCCGCCTGCTTGGCGATGAACTGATGATGAGCGACAGCGGACCGCTCCCGCCTCTGCCCGCCGCGCAGGCCGCCGCCGCGATGCGCGAAGGCGCGATCGACCACCCCGGCCTCGGCGACAAGTGGAGCCAGTGGGAAGCCGCACGCGATCCGGTCAGCCCGCTGATCCAGCGTTGATTTACACGGGCGGCGTCAGCGCCTAGCCTCTCCCTGAACTGGAGGGGACTGAACATGGACATGGTCAAGGGAGTCCGCGTGCCCGAACGCGCCTATCGCGGCGTTCTCTGGCTCGTCTCGATTGTCTTCGCAGGCTTCATCATCGGCCTTGGCAACCTCGTGATCGGCGATCTGCCGATGGTCGAAGGACAGGTCTACACCGCGCCCGCCGACGATACGCCCGCGATCCGCCAGCTCCGCAAGGACATCGCCCAGATCGGGCGCGACAAGTCCGTCATCGACGACAAGCTCGAAATCCAGCGTCTCCAGCTCGATCAGGCGACACGCGCCTCGACGACCGCCGGCGAGACTTTCCGTGCATGGATCGCCGCGCGCACCGCCACGACAAATCCGCAGCAAGACCCCGAAGTCCTCGCCCGCACCCGCGAACTCGAACAGCTCAAGGGCAACGAGCGCGCGTTCCAGCAAACCATCGCCGATCTTGAAAACGCCCGTGCCCCGCTCGACCAGCGCGAAAACGCGCTGCGCGCCCATGAGACCGACCTTGTCAACGCGGCCTTGCCCGCGCAGGAACGCGCCATGTTCTGGCAGGAACTGCGCGTGTTCGGCCTGCGCCTTGCCATCACACTGCCGATGCTGGCCGTGGCCACGTGGATGGTCGTCAAAAAGCGCAAGAGCGATCACTGGCCGCTGATGCGCGGGTTTGTGCTGGCGGCGGTGTTCGTGTTCTTCGTCGAACTGGTGCCCTATCTGCCAAGCTATGGCGGCTACATCCGCTATGCCGTTGGCATCGCACTGACATTTGCCGCCGGACACTTCCTCATCAAGAACATGCGCGCCTACATCGCGCATCGCACCGAAGTGGAAGCGCAGGCCGAACAGGAACGCCGCAAGCGCGTGTCGCATGACGAGGCGTTCAAGAAAATGGCGGCGAAAGTCTGCCCAGGCTCCGACCGCCCCATCGCCACCACCGGCGACGCAGAGTCCAACTTCTGCGTCCACTGCGGCATGACCCTGTTCGACCATTGCCACGCCTGCAACACGCGCAAGATGGCATTCTTCCGCTTCTGCATGACCTGCGGCACACCCGCCAGAGACGAGGAAGCCCCGCCGCATCAAGCGACGCCGACCCCCGCTCCTGCATGACCGACCGCAAGGCCTCGTTCGCCCCGGTAACCGATGCCCGAACCCGCGTGCTGATCCTCGGCAGCTTGCCCGGCGAGGCCAGCCTTGCCGCCGCGCGCTACTACGCCAATCCGCGCAACCAGTTCTGGCGACTGGTCGGCGCAGTCATCGGGCAGGACCTCGAAGGCGCGGCCTATGAAACCCGGCTGGCCACGCTGCTTGATCACGGCGTGGGCCTGTGGGATTCCATCGGCACGGCCACCCGCCAAGGCAGCCTCGATACCGCCATCCGCAATGTCCAGGCCAACCCGCTGGCACAGCTCGTTACTACGCTCCCGGCCTTGCAGGCGGTAGCCTTCAATGGCGCGAAATCAGCCGCCATCGGTGCGCCGCAACTGGCCAGCGAAGCGCGCCTGACCCTGCTCCGCCTGCCGTCGAGCAGCCCCGCGCATGCCGCGCTCGGTTTCGAGGCCAAGCTGGCGCAATGGACAAGCTTGCGGAAATTCCTTGGGTAAACCTTGCATTCACGCAGGCCCGTGTCCAATCTGGCCCCAACGAATTCAAGGAGTTTCGCGCGTGACCAAGAAGACCGACTGGACCGGCAAGGCAGCCATGGCAGGCGCGGCGGTGGGTTCCGCTGCGCTCGCGGCGGCGCTGCTCTATGCCTCGCGGCGCAAGGAACGTGCCGAAAAGGCCGCGCCGAAGGCCCCGCCGGTCGATGTTCCCGAGACCGATTGAGGTTCTTGCATCGGGCGTCTTCGCAGCTATAGCGACGCCATGGAACCGGTGAACCAGATCGAGGGACGGGCAATCCCGTTCGGCCGCAAGAACGTCGATACCGACGTGATCATCCCCGCCAAGTGGCTCAAGACGATTACTCGTCAAGGCTTGGGGAAAGGCGCGTTTGAAGCGATCCGCACCGATCCGGACAATATCTTCGACAGCGCCGAATTCTCCGGCTCGCCCATTCTCATCGCGGGCGATAACTTCGGTTGCGGTTCCAGCCGCGAACACGCGGCATGGGCCTTGCTCGATCTCGGCGTCAAGGCGGTCATCGCGCCGTCATTCTCCGACATTTTCTCGGGCAACGCGTTCAAGAACGGCATCCTTACCGTCGTGCTGCCGCAGGAGGCGATCGACCGCCTGATGGAAGTCGCCGTCACCGATCCGGTGATGATCGATCTTGAGGCGCAGACCGTCACCACCCCGTTCCAGGACCGTTTCAGCTTCGAAATCGATCCCTTCCGCAAGAATTGCCTGCTGAACGGCCTCGACGAAGTTGGCCTGACGATGGCCCGCGATACCGCCATTTCCACGCACGAAGCGAAGATGCGCGACCAGTTGCCTTTCCTCGCACGCGGCACCGATGTCGTAGCGGTAGCTTAAGCGCTCCGTTAAAATCCTTCCCAAGCGGCGGAAAACTTGCTTCCTAAGGGGCAAAGGCGGACTGATTCCGCAAAGACTTAGGGAGATACCGATGAAGGCTCTGCGCACTCACGCCGTGGGCGGCCCCGAAACGCTCAAGCTCGACGATCTGCCCGATCCCGTGCCCGGCGCAGGCGAAGTCGTCGTGCGGGTCCGCGCCTGTTCGATCAATTTCCCCGACACGCTGATGATCCGCGATCTCTACCAGTTCAAGCCCGAGCGTCCCTACGCGCCCGGCAGCGAACTGGCCGGAACGATCGAGGCCTTGGGCGAGGGCGTCTCCGGCTGGGCCGTGGGCGACCGTGTCATGGCGATGATCGGCAACGGCGGCCTCGCTGAAATGGCTGTCGTCCCTGCCGACCGCCTGTTCGCGCTGCCCGATGACGTCGATTTCGCCACCGGCGCCTCGCTGCTGATGACCTATGGCACGACCATCCACGGCCTCAAGGATCGCGGCCACATCAAGGCCGGTGATACCATGCTGGTGCTCGGCGCTGCGGGCGGTGTCGGCCTCTCCGCCATCGAACTCGGCAAGGCCTATGGCGCGCGCGTGATCGCCGCCGTCTCCAGCGACGAGAAGGCCGAGGTTGCGCGAGCAGCGGGCGCTGACGATGTCGTGATCTATGGCCGCGCCCCGTTCGACAAGGCGCAGTCCAAAGCGCTGGCCGAACAGTTCAAGGCCGCTTGTGGCCCGAACGGAGCCAACATCGTCTACGATATCGTCGGCGGCGATTATTCCGAACCCGCCGTGCGCGCCATCGCGTGGGAAGGCCGCTTCCTCGTCGTCGGTTTCCCGGCAGGTATCGCCAAACTTCCGCTCAATCTCACCCTGCTCAAATCCTGCGACGTCTGCGGCGTGTTCTGGGGCGGGTTCATGGTCCGCGAACCAGAAAAGTTCAAGGCTCAGGTCGCCGAGCTGTTCGGCCTGCTCAAGGCTGGCAAGATCAACCCCCGCGTCTCGCAGCGCTTCCCCCTCGACGAAGGCCGCGAAGCCATCGCCACGCTCGAAAACCGTCAGGCGATGGGCAAGGTCGTCGTCGAAATGATCGGGTAGCCCCTATCTCCCCTCCCGCTCCTGAGCCTGTCGAAGGGGGGAGGGGCCCGGGGGAGGGCCTGTTTTGCCGGAAGCGCCCGTCTCAGCGCTCCGCCTGATAGACCGGCAATCCCAGCCGCCACAAGATCGCAGCCCCGCGCAGCCCAAACCCCGCCAGCGCCGCCACCGGCCAGACCACAGCCTTCGCCAGCCCCAACGCCGCGCCGCCCGCGCAGATCACCGACGACAGCGCGGCGGCCGTTACATACAATTCAGGCCGCATCAGGATCGAAGGCCGCCCGGCCAGCACATCGCGGATGATCCCGCCGACGCAGCCGGTGATCACGCCCATCAGCACCGCTGGCACAGGTGCCACGCCATAGGCCAGCGCCTTGGCCGTGCCCAGCACCGCATAGGCGCCAAGTCCGGCAGCATCCGCCCATTCCAGCACCGGCCGCTCCCACCACCGCCGGGGGGTGAACCACGCCACCAGCGCCACGCCAAGGCACACCGGTGCCACCCACGGGTCGCGCACCCAGAACACCGGCGCGCCGATCAGCAGATCGCGCACCGATCCGCCGCCAACACCGGTCACCAGCGCAAAGAATGCCATCGTCACCAAAGTCTGTCGCAGCTTCGCTGCCAGCAGCGCGCCGGTCAGTGCAAACACCGCAATGCCCACCAGATCGAGCAGTCCGATCAGCGCCGAAAGATCCGGGCTCGGCATCTCAGGCATCGAATCCCGCCTCCTGTGCGAGCAGCGCCACAAGGTCCGCCGCAGGCATCGGCCTTGCCCGGGCATAGCCGGTTCCCGCCCAGTGCGCGCCAAATCCCGGCGCGCCTGCCGCCCGCGCCGCTGCAATCAGCGCCTTGCCCGCGTCATACGTGACCGGATAGCCGGGCACCGTCGCGCCAGCAGTCTTCGCCCACGCCACAAAGGCATTGTCGAGACACCGCGCCGGTCTGCCCGAGATCGCGGGCGTCAGCGCAGTGCCCGTTGCCTGCGCCAGCATCGCGCGATAGTCCTCGTCCGCAGCACTTTCCGGGCAGCCAACAAAGGCGGTCCCAAGCTGCACAGCGTCCGCCCCCGCCTCCAGCGCAGCCCGGATGTCCGCCCCGTCCATGATTCCGCCCGCCGCAATCACCGGCACGTCCAGCCTTGCGGCAAGGATCGTGACGAGGTCCAGCGTGCCCAACTGTTCATCGGCTGCGGCAGGATCAAACACCCCGCGATGCCCGCCCGCCTGAAACCCCTGCGCCACGACCGCGTCCATGCCGCTTGCCACAGCCGCCTCGGCCTCGCGCAGCGACGTCGCGCTCGTCACCAGCAGGCAACCTTTGGCCTTCAACGCTGCAATCGCCTCTGGCGTCGGC
>JAZKBJ010000111.1:6659-7961 GCA_040388685.1 Pseudomonadota bacterium | reverse complement strand
GCCCAATAAATGCGCCAGCACCACCGCCAATCATCCCCATTCGCAATCGTCGCATCAAGCGTGACTCCCAACAAATCCAACGCCCCACCTTTGTGAGGTGAGGCGTACCACGCCTTTAGTTCGGGTCAGGGTATCACGCAGTAGACTGGGCAAGGTATTGCCCTGCCCAGTCCATGCTTCTGTTGATCAGAACCCGAAGGTTCCACGCAGTCCGAAGTAGCGGAAGCTGGCACGGTCATAACGCGCCGAGAGCACCGTTCCGCTGCCGGTCGGGTACGTGAACCGGTTGGAGCGGTTGAAGATGTAGCTGTAGTAGTTCTTGTCGAAAATGTTGTTGCCGAACACTTCAACCGACCACTTGTGCTCTGCATCATCACCCGATGCCACGCCAAGACGCAGGTTGGTTACGCTGTAAGCCTTCTGCGTGGTATTCGGGTCGCCCAGCATGTCATAGCGCACGCTGCTCTGGTAGCGCCATTGCACGCCTGCCAGGAAATCGACGCGGTCGTTGATTGCACGGCGGTAGTCGGCATTGGCGTTGAGCTTCCACTTCGGAGCGTTGGGCAGCGTCAGGCCGGCAAGATTGGCCTGATTGCCGCCGACGCATCCGGCCGCTGCGGACTGCAACAGATAGCAGGCAGCGTTCGGATAATCGCGGATGACCGATTCGGTATAGGCACCGGCGAGGCCGAGGCTGAGCGCATCGGTCGCCTTCAGGTTGAACTGGCCTTCGAAGCCGCGCGTCCGCACCTTACCCACCGCGAGCAAGCGAATGATTGGCGCCTGCGTCGTGTCGTTCGAATTGATCGACTGAACCTGGTAGTTGTCGTAATCGGCCCAGAATCCGCTCAGATTGACGGTCAGCTTGCGGTCGAAGAACCGGCCCTTGAGGCCCGCTTCGTAGTTACGAACTTTTTCGCTGTCGAGCGGCTTCAGCGTGCTGGTGGAAGCCAGCGCGTTGTTCTCCAGATCGTAAGCCTGACCCGTTTCGGCGCGCGAATAGGTGACATAGATCGAAAGATCGGGGCGGAACTCGTGGCGGTAGCTGATTTCGCCGCCGCCAAAGTCATAAGGTGACGACCCCGACGAGTGGGCGGTGACCGCGTCGGTCGCAACGCTGCGGAAGGTCCAGTCGTAGCCCTGACGGTCATGCTGATAGCGCAGGCCCGCCGTGATGAAGTCGGCTGGGCTCAGCTCGTAAGTGCCGCGGGCGAAGACGGCATAGCTCTTCTGGTCTGAAGAGCGCAGCCAGTTCACCGGGAAAATGCCGCGGCGAATGTATGGCTGATACAGGTCGGCGTG
>JAZKBJ010000111.1:2301-6649 GCA_040388685.1 Pseudomonadota bacterium | reverse complement strand
GCCGATCGTGTACGTCAGCGCACCCGACGATGGCGAAACCAGACGCAGTTCCTGCGTCGTGTATTTGGTCCGCACGTTGGTATAGGCAAAGTAGTTGCCGGTCGCATCGGGGAAGCTGAAGAAAAGGTCCGCGCGCGGCTGCGAGCTTTCGCTATACGACGTCAGCGACGACAGCGTGCCGAGCGATCCGACGTCGAGGTCGAGGCGCAGCGCGCCGCCCTTGTCGCGCGTTGAATAGGTGGCCGTCTGGTTGGCCGTGAACGTGCGGTTGTCCTTGTCGATGGTGTAGCCATAGGCCGACAGCGGCGTCTTCTTGGGATCAAGCGTTACATAAGCCGCGGTGGACGAAGCCTGGACATAAGGACCGCCGACGAGGAATGGCGGTGCAGTGCCGTCGGTTTCGATGTAGTGGCCCGACAACGTCGCCGTGAAGCGGTCGCTTGGTTGCCACAGCAGCTTGGCGCGCGCGCCGTGCGTCTTCCAGCCGCCGAAACGCCCATCTGACAGGCTGTTGCGATAGGGGCCATCCCAGTGATTGAGCACGCCGGATACTGCCAGTGCCACAGTCTTGCTTACCGGAATGTTCAAATTCGCGCTAACGCGGGTCTGGAGATCCGTGGTCTGTTCAGCGGTAACGTCGAAAGCGGTTTCAAACTTCGGCTTGCGCGTCACGATGTTGATGATGCCCGCCGCCGAGTTGCGGCCGGTCAGGGTGGCCTGCGGGCCGGCAAAGATTTCGACGCGCTCGACGTCGGAAAGCTCGTTGGCAAGCGTCGAATACGTCGGCAGCGGAATGTCGTCGACGATCACACCGGTCTGCGATTGCACGCCGATCGAGTTGGCGACCGAAACGATGCCGCGTACGCCCGGTGCGCGCGAGTTCTGGCTCTGGTCAGATCCGGTCAGGGTTGGCGAGACGGACTGCAGTTCGATCAGCTTTGTCACACCTGCCGCAGCGAGTTCGGAAGCGCCCAGAACTTCGACCAGTTTCGGCACCTTCTGAACGTTTTCGCTGCGCTTCTGTGCGGTGACGACGATCTCGCCGACGTCGACCTCTGCCTCGGCATTCTGGGCAAGAGCAGGCGTGGCCATCGCGGTGCCGGCAAGCAACGCGCCAATGGCAGCAAGGCGAATGGCGCCTTGGGCAGTGGAATGTGAAACCCTCATGTCAGACATTCTCCCTCCTCCAGTGAATGGGATTTTGCACCAAACCCCAGAAATCCGGGGCGTAGTAATCGATTACGTAAAAGCGACGAGCGCCACAGGGGTCGTCAAATTCCTTCAGGTCGCTGTGGTTGGGCTACTTCCTCACCAGTGAGCAGGCTCTCTCGGCCTATGACATCGTTCGCCATGCACGAATCGGGCCGCAAAGTAAACCATTACGTTATTTTTCACAAAACCATTCAACGCACACGGCGTAGTGGAATGATGGCAAAGGCCCCCAGCAGCGACGAAGCAGCGGCAAAGGCGTAAAGTGCGGCGTAATTACCGCCCACTCCGCCCGTGCCGAGTGTCAGAATGATCGGCGCGATGGCGGGAGCAACGGATTGCGGCAACGTGTTCGCGATCTGGAACAGGCCAAGGTCGCGCGCGGTTCGCTCCGGGTTGGGCAGCACCGCCGCCACCAGTGCCAGGTCGACGCCGAAATAGAAGCCCTTGCCCATTGCAGCAATGGTTACGCCGAACAGGAACCCATCGACCGACTGCGACATCGCGATCAGAACGAAACCCGAGGCCTCGATCGCTGCCGACAGGAATACCAGCGGTTTGCGGCGTCCAATCAGATCGCTGATCCACCCGCCAAGCAGCGAGGTGGCGACCGTGGCCATTGCGATCAGCCCTGCGGATTTGACCATGACAGCGGTTGCCGCAGCACGATCCAGGCCAATGTGATCGGTAAGGTAAAACAACTGGTAGGTCAGCAGGAATGACCATGCCAGCATGATCAGAAAGCGGCTGAGAAAGGCGAAATTGAAATCGCGGTCACGGAACGGCTCGGTGAATCCGGCAATGTCGATTTTGGTGCGCGGCTCCTTGGCTCGCGCCGACTGCGCCTTTTCGCGCAGAAGCGTCACAAAGGCGCCGCAGAAGATCGCGGTCAAGGCAAAGGGCGCCAGCATCAGCAGTAGCGATGACGATTGCGTGAATTGCGAGATCCACGTCCCCGCAAGTGTGCCTGCAGTCGTAGTCACGCCGAGAAAGCCGGAAACGCGCCCCTGTTGTTCATACGGAACCACATCGGGCAAGACTGCCATCATCGCGGCCTGCGCGGCGTTGAACCCGGCTTGGCACAACACCCACCCCAGAGCGAGAACCACCAGGTTTTCCGCCGTGCCCGCCACGATCAGGCCGCACGCGCCAGCCATTGCCCCGAACACGATCCAGGGCTTGCGCCGCCCGAATCGAGTGGTCACCGCATCGGAAAGATTGCCGGCAACCGGTGTCACGATCACCGAAACGATAGCGCCAATTGCCAGAATGACGCCCAGGGCGGTGCCCTTCTGCGCGGGTTCGACCAGATCGCCGACGCGCAGTGCGATTGTCAGGACCATCGGCGTCAACAGGGCTACCCAGATACCGAATTGGGCCAGTACATAGGCTGCAATGAACAGCCCCGAGACCCGCTGCATCGGGGCCGTCACGGTATCGGCGGCGGTGGCCTGAGAGGTGTTCACCGGGCAGGCCCCCGCATGGCGTCGATGGCGCGTCGCGCATGTAACGCGTGTTCGAGATCGTCGAGATTTGTCTCGCCCGACGCCACCGCCTTGTGCAGGCGCCGCCAGATTGCGCGATCCGCGCTTTCCCATTCCGGCGCAAAGCCGTGCTCGCCCCGCTCGTCGAAGCGGACAGCGCGCAGTGGCAACCAGCGTTCGTCTTCCTCGACGAGAACCTGCACCATCGAGGCGCGGCTGACGACGCGCAAGTCAAGCTTGGGCAGGCCGCCGTCAGCCGCCCACGTCAGCGCGATGGGCGCCCGGTCTGCTACCGTTTCGGCGCGCGCGATGTGCCCGTTTGCTGCCATGTAGTCGCACGTCAGGTGCGCGATGGGGCCGATGTGGCGCAACACGAACAACAACTGGTCGAACAGCGGACTCCATGGCTGCGCACGGTTGCCGCTGGCCAGGCAGTCAATCAGGTTGACCTCGTCCCGCGCGGTCAACGCGTCGCCAAGGCTGAACAGGCTGGGATGCTGCTCCCAGCTTGCGCGCAGCATGACGCTCACGCCTCGCGCATGTGCAGTATCGCGCAATTGCTCCATCGCATCGCCAGGCAGCGCGCATGGGTGATGAACCGCCACGCCGCGTGCGCCTTCGCTTATCGCGGCCAGCGCTTCGGCAACCCAGTCGCCTCCACCGTCGATGGCCACCGCGGCGGCGTCGGACGCGGTGCGCAGCGAAATAGGCAAACTGGCGGCAACAGCTGCAAGCATGGGCGCAACGTGCGCCGAACCGGCGCGGACCGATGTCGCATCACTCATCAGAACCAGTCCTTTGCGGCTTCGCGGGCAGCACCGTCGGCAACCTGCATGGCGAATGAAAAGTCGTCCAGTGCGTCGTCGATCGACTGGATCGGAACGGCGTTATTCACCAGCATCGCGTAGATATGTTCCCATTCCGCCTCATATCCGTTGGAACGCCGCGATCGTATCGTGGTTGACCCGTCCGGACCAGCCCAGGCCACGTCCGCCGATCCGGCATGCACGTAGGACGGCGTGAAGTTGACCGTGGTGACGCCATCCTGCTCATGGCATTCAAGGCTCCATGCCACGGCGCAATGGCGGTGGAAGCTGGCAACCATCTGGATCAGCTGCGACCCCGCGCGCATGTTCAGGACATAGCCGAAAGGCGCGAGGGCCCGCGCCGACAGCACTTCAATCTCGGCCCAATCCGCCACCAGCTGGCGCACGAGCGGAAGGTCGTGAATCGCAAGGCCCAGGATGCCGCCGCGGATCGCGGCTGCGCGAACGTCGGGCTGCGAATAGTCCCGCGGCGGCGGCGGCCCCCCGCGTGATGCGATTTCAGTGGCGCGGTCCTCGAACACCGGATTGGGCGGAAGCGCGACCGTTTGGCGAATGAATGACGCCCCGCGCATCTTTTCGGCATGATGCTCCAGCGCTGCCCGCCAGCCTGGATCGAACACGTGCATCGCACCCACGATGATGGCAGTTCCGGCTTCGCGTGCGGCATCCGCAATGGCGTCGGCTTCCTCGCGGGTGACGGCCAGCGGCTTTTCGATCAGGATGCCGCGCTTGCCCGCGGCAATTGCAGCAAGCGCCTGTTCGGCGTGAAATTGCGATGGGCTGGAAATGGCGACGACATCCACCGCCGGATCAGCCAGAAGCGCGGCG
>JAZKBJ010000111.1:0-2291 GCA_040388685.1 Pseudomonadota bacterium | reverse complement strand
ATCAAACGCACTGATCCGTCAGAATATCGTAAGCAGAAGCGCGGCGGCGTCGGTCGTCCAGGCGGCCCCAACGCGGGCGGCAACCGCTTCTGCGGTAGCGCCGACGGGGTCCATAACGTTGGCTATGCGAAACTGGTTCTGCAGCCGGGCCAGTGTGGGCAAATGAATTGCCTGCGTCGCCGGGCCCGCGCCCAGAAATCCGACACCGAGAATCCGCGTCATGCCAGCACGCCTTCGTTCGTGGGGGAATCCGCGCGCTGCGTGAACCATGCATATGCCTGGCGCGCCACCTCCTCGACCGTCGGGGTATCGGGAATGTCTATCTCGGAGACGATCCACCCGGAAAAGCCGTTCAGCGCGTCCAGAACCTGCTGGCAGCCGACATCGCCCTGGCCCGGCGCCGTCCACAGTCCGCTCCACGCCGTCTCGCGGTAATTGCGGCCTTGCGCGGCTCCATCAGCGGCAACGGCCTTGCGCATATCCTTGAAATGTACCGCTCCGATACGATCGCGATGACGACGGATGAATTGCACCGGATCGACGCCCGCCCAGCAAAGATGGCCGACGTCGGGACCGGCCAGCAACTGGCTTGCCGGGATTGCGGCCAGCACCGCCTCAATTTCGGATTCAACTTCGATCGCCGACCCGACATGGGGATGCAGGCACGGCGTCACGCCTTCGGCGACCATCGCGGCACAGGCCAGTGCGAGGCCCTCGATGACGCTTGCCAGCCATTGCGGATCCGCGCCGGCGCCTTGACCCGGCGCGGCATAACGCGCGGCATTGGGGAACTGCGCCGCGATGAAAATACGGTCAAGTCCGAGCATTGCATGGCTGCGTGCCGCTGCCGCCGCGGCTTCCACCATTGCCGGGCGGGCATCTGCGTCAGCAAAATCTGCCTGAAAATATCCCGGCGCGCAGCGCAAGCCGTGCTGCGCCAGCAAGGTAGCATAGCCCGCCTCGTCAAGGCTGACGGGTACTTCCGCAGGCACACCGGCAAATCCGATTTCGGCCACGCGCACCAGCAGCTCTTCCAGCGGCGGGGCAAGATCGGGACGGATGCCCTCGCGGGTCATGTAATAAGGCAAGAGGCTGAACGCCAGCTGCGCAAGCATCGATGTGCTCCTTGTGGGATCTATACAAACGGGGGAAGATGCAAAATTTCCAGGCGCATCCGCGCTTAGATGCGGTGGTGAGGTTCAGGCATCAGCAACTCTCCAGGCGTTGATGCCCGCGCATTCGCAGGGCACCCCCGCACGCCGAGAACATCACCGAAATATCGCGACGGGCTTGTTGAACCCGAATCTATGACGTCGACGTAAACGATTACGTTGTTGCGTGCAAGCCTGTGGCATCTTTTCCCGGCGATGGTCTTGCACAATGCCGGTTTCCGCTACAAAGTCCCGCGTATGGCCACGATTAAAGATGTAGCAGCGCGCGCAGGCGTTTCGACTGCTACTGTTTCGCGTATTCTAGCAGACCCGAATGTCTGTCTTCCTGCCACCAGAATGAAAGTTTTGGCTGCAGTTGACGAACTCGATTACGCGCCCAATTTTGCGGCGAAGAGTCTGCGGACCACCCGTAGTTCCAAGATCGTCGTGACGGTCCCCGACGTATCCAACCCGTTCTTCAGTCTGGTCCTGCGCGGAATTCAGAATGTCGCGCAACCCGCAGGCTATGCGGTGCTTGTCGGTGACACGCATCTCGATCCGGTCCGCGAAGAAGCCTATGGCGACATGTTGCTGCGCAAGGAAGCAGATGGTCTGATCTTCCTTGGCCACAAACTGCCGCCCAGCCTCAATCGGCTGGTGCAAAGCAAGGAGGGCCGTGCGCCGATCGTCAATGGTGGCGAATTCGATTCCCCCGTCGAAATCAGCAGCGCACATATCGACAATGCTCAGGCCGCGTCAGACATGTTCGATCATCTTGCCGGGCTCGGCCACCGCCGAATCGCGGTTATCGCAGGGCCGTTGACCAGTCCGGCCTCGCGTGAACGGGTCAGCGGGGTGCGGCGTGCGGTGATAAAGCACGACCTTCAGGACACGGTGAGCATCCACCACACGCAATTCTCGATCGAAGCCGGTGAAGCTGCTGCACGGTCAATTCTGGCCGAACCCGATCACCCTACTGCCCTGTTGTGCTTGAGCGACGAGCAAGCGTTCGGTGTGCTGGCAACGCTTCGCGAGTTGGGTCTCAAATGCCCTGACGACATCTCGGTGACTGGCTTCGATGATACCCGCTATGCGCGAGTCAGCCTCCCGGCACTGACCTCGATTCACCAACCCATGATC
>JAZKBJ010000110.1:4446-10311 GCA_040388685.1 Pseudomonadota bacterium | reverse complement strand
GGGCCGGGCGATGGGGCCGGCTGCGAACTGGGTGCGGCGGCGGTGTTGCTGCCCGATACGAAATAGAGCTGGTCTGCCGAAATCGTCGCATCGGGCAGAACCTTGCGCAGCTGCTTTTCCGCCTGCGCCAGTGTGGCGCCCGGTGGAACTCCCAGCCGCACCACGGAAAGGCCCAGATCCTCAAGGTTTTCACGGCTGATAACGGCAAACCCCGCCTGTTCGGCGCGCGTTATCGCGGCTGGACCTGCGCCTTCCAGCAGAAGTTCGCCACGCCGCGCAGGCTGCGCCTCGGCATCGAATTCGATCGCCTGGCGATTGTCGCGGACCAGCCGGGTCAACCGGTCAAGCCGAGCGGCGGTGAGTTCACCCACGGTCTGGCGAGTGGTGCTGGCGGTCCTCTCGACCAGCCCGTCCAGCGTGCCTTTGACCTGACCCAGCGTGCCGCCAACGCCGGGCAGGGCAAGCTGGGCCGCGGCGGGGGCGGCGATCAGGGCGATGGCAAGCGAGGCGGCGATCCGGGGATGCATGGGCAAGAAGCCTTGATTATATCAACTGAAATACGGATTAAACGGACGACGCGCGACGTTTCATCCATGAAAGGCCAAGATCCTGACCGGAAGCTTTGAATCGCAGGTTCTGTCCATACTGCCGCGACTGCGGCGGTTTGCGGGCGGACTGGCGCGGGACAGGGCCGATGGCGACGATCTTTGCCAGATGACGATAGAGCGCGCACTCGTTCGCCGGGATCAATGGCAGGACGGTACGCGGCTCGACAGCTGGATGTACAGGATCATGCGCAACATATGGATCGACGAAACGCGTGGGCGATCGCGCCGGTCGGCAACTTTCGTAGATGAAGAAGCCGGGACCGCTGTGGGCGCCGTTGGTGAACAGGAGGCCACGGTCGAACTGGGCAATGTCGATCGCGCGATGGCCCGCCTTCCTGCCGAACAGCGTGAAGCCGTGCTGCTGGTCATGGTCGAAGGCTATTCCTACAAGGAAGCCGCCGAGATTATCGGATGCCCGGTCGGCACGCTCAATTCGCGGCTGGTGCGCGGGCGTGACGCGCTGCTGGCTCTGCTGGGAGAAATGCCATGACGATCACGCCCGAACGGTTGGCGGCCTTTGCCGATGGCGAACTGCCCGAAGCTGAAGCGCGCATTGTGGAGGCGCAAGTGGCGCAGGATTCCGATCTTGCCCGACAGGTCGCGGCGCACCGCGCGCTGCGGCAGCGGTTGTCCGCCCATTTTGCGCCGATCCTGAACGCACCGCTGCCGGACCATCTTTTGACGCAGCTTGCCCCGTCCGATCCGCAGGTCGTCGATTTTGCCAAGGCCCGTGACCGGCGCGACCGGCAGCGCGGGATGCCGCGATGGACATGGATCGCGGGGCCAGCGCTCGCCGCCTCGCTCGTGCTGGCGGTGGTGCTGCCGGGGCAGGAGAAGGGCGAGACCACGCTGATCGGTGGCCGCGCCTATGCCGCAGGGCCACTTGCCGATGCGCTGGACAGCCAATTGTCGGCCAGCCAGCCTGCTTCGGCCCCGACCCGCATCCTGCTCAGCTTCAGGGACAGCGCCGGCGCATATTGCCGTGGCTTTTCAGGCAGGGTGGAAGCCGGAATTGCCTGCCGCGACCCGAAGGGCTGGGAGCTGCGCAAGCTGATCGGCGGATCGCGAGGCGAAGGCGGCGATTACCGTCAGGCGGGAAGTCAGGATGCCGAACTGATGGCGCTCGCGCAGGACATGGCGCCCGGCGGCGCGCTCGACGCAAGCCAGGAACGGGCTGCCAAGACGCGCGGATGGCGATAGGCGCGAAAAACATGCGCTACGGCGCGGATTAAGGCGCGGGCATCGCTCGTTATCTCCACGACAACCCGGCCAAGGATCGCCGGGATCAAGTGGAGCCATCCCATGCGCACAAACCCCGTTACCGGCCTTCTTCTGGCCATCGCAGCACTGCCCCCGATCACCGCACAGGCGCAGGAACTTCAACCGCAACCGCGTCCTTCCGCACAAGCCGACCAATCGGGCGAGGTCTTCGCCGGGGTGGACTACCAGCAGGGCGACTACGGCACCGGCGCGAAAGTGGAGACGGTTTCAACAATGGTCGGGGTCGCGGTGCGCAAGGGGCGGGTGCGACTGGGCGCTGCCGTGCCTTATCTGCGGACGACGGCGCCGGTCGATGTCGTGGTCAGTCAGGGGGGCCTGTTCGGCACGCCGCTGCTCGCCGGTGGCGGCAACCAGACGGTGCGGACCAGACGCGAAGGGCTGGGCGATGCGACTTTGCAGGCGGCCTACGACATGCCGGTCGCCGGGTTTGCCGCGTCGGTCGGCGGTGGCCTGAAACTGCCGACGGCTTCGCGCGCCAAGGGGTTGGGCACGGGCAAGGTCGATTACGCCGTAAACGCGCAGGTTGCGCGCCCGCTCGGGCACGGGATCACGCCGTTTGCCGCAGTCGGCTATACCATCCTGAGCAAACCCGATGACTTTGCCGTGCGCAATACCCTGGCAGCCACGGCAGGAACGCGCGTGGCACTTTCGCCCGGAACTTCCGCTGCCCTTTCCTATTCCTACGAACAATCGGCATCGCAGGCGCTGGCCGACCGCCAGAGCATCGGCCTTGGGCTTGGCATCGCCCTTGGCCACAAGTTGCAGCTTGGCCTTCAGGGGGACGCCGGATTGAGCCGGGGGGCACCCGACGTGAAAGTCGGCTTGCGGATCGGTGCGGGGTTCTAGTGTCCGTAGGCGCGGGCGCCCGTGACGCCTCGTTTTCATCCGCCATCACGATCGGGCGGTGCGAGAGCCGGAAACAAATCATATCGGTTCAGGACACTTCGGGTCTATCCGATCGTTTGGTGCGCAGGCACATTGCGGCCGCCTGCCTCGGAGTACGTTGACATGAGCGCCCCCCGCGAAAGCAAGACGACCATCGGCGGCCACGATCTCCATCCCGAGACGCTGATGCTGAACTTCGGCTATGACCCGCTTCTTTCAGAAGGAGCGGTCAAGCCGCCTGTCTTCCTTACTTCGACCTTCGTCTTTCCGACGGCGGAGGAAGGACGCGATTTCTTCGATTATGTTGCAGGCCGCAAGGAGCCGCCGCCAGGACAGGGCAGGGGACTCGTCTATTCCCGCTTCAATCATCCCAACAGCGAGATCGTGGAAGACCGGCTGGCGGTTTATGAAGGCGCGGAAGCCGGGGCCGTCTTCTCCTCGGGAATGAGCGCGATCATGACCACGATCCTGGCTTTCGCGAGGCCCGGTGACGTCATACTGCATTCGCAGCCACTGTATGGCGGAACCGAGACACTGCTTGCGCGGACTTTCGCCAACCTTGGTATCGGCGCGGTCGGCTTTGCCGATGGTTCAGACGAAAGCCAGATCGCCGCGGCTGCTGAGCGGGCCAAGGCTCTGGGCAGGGTATCGATCGTCCTTATCGAAACGCCTGCAAATCCCACCAACAGCCTTGTCGATATCGCGCTGGTGAAGCGGATCTGCGACGACGTCGGACAGGCGCAAGGGCACAAGCCGCTGCTGGTATGCGATAATACGCTGCTCGGCCCGGTCTTCCAGCAGCCGCTAAGGCACGGGGCGGACATCTCGCTTTACTCGCTTACCAAATATGTCGGCGGCCATTCCGATCTGGTGGCGGGGGCGGCGCTGGGATCTGCTGCGCTGCTGCGCGAGATCCGGCTTCTGCGCAGCGCGATCGGGACGCAACTGGACCCCCACAGTTGCTGGATGCTGAGCCGCTCGCTTGAGACGCTGAGTCTCCGTATGGAGCGGGCAAACGCCAATGCCGCTGCCGCTGCCGTGTTCCTGAAGGCGCATCCCGAGGTGAAAAGCTTGGCTTACCTGCCGTTCCTTCCTGCCGGATCGAGACAGGCGGATGTCTTTGCCGCGCAATGCAGCGGGGCCGGATCGACCTTCGCATTCGATATCGCCGGCGGCCAGCCAGCCGCATTTCGTTTCCTCAACGCGCTGCAGATATTCAAGCTTGCGGTCAGCCTTGGTGGCACGGAGTCGTTGGCAAGCCATCCTGCCACCACGACCCATTCCGGCGTTCCTGTAGAAGTCAGGGACCGCATTGGCGTGATCGACGCGACCATCCGGCTATCGATCGGCATTGAACATCCGGACGACATAGTTGCCGATCTGGCTCAGGCGCTGGACAGGGCTTGACCGGTGACGGACGCGCGTCAGGGCCAATGCATCAGGCTGCCGCCAGCTCCTTTTTGGCTTTGACGACCTCCTCCGCCTGCTTTCCGGTCAACTCGGCGAGATGATCGAAGCTGGCGGTAAAGCTGGCAAGGCCCTGACTGAGCGAGCGAAGCTCCGCATCCAGCCCGAACAGGCCCGCCTCGGGCAGCAGCGCCTCAACCCGCTCCCAGCGATCCCGGTCGGGATGGAGCGACAGGCCGAGAATCTGCCCTCGGCGGCTGGACAAGACTGAACCCGCCTTCGACCCCGTGCCCGCCGGAGTGTCGAGCGTTATCCGGCAGACCGGCTCAAGCAGATAGGGCGCAGCGGTGGCCAGAGCCTCGCTCATCGCCATGCGGCCCGCGATGCGGAACGCCAGTTCCGAGGAATCGACCGAATGGTAGGACCCATCGGTTAGCGTAACCGCGACATCGACGACGGGGAAACCCAGCGGGCCGCACTCCATTGCATCGCGGATACCGGCTTCTACCGCCGGAATCCATTGCCGGGGCACCGCCCCGCCAGTAACCCGGTCCGCGAAAACAAAGCCCTCGCCGCGTTCACGCGGGGCGATTTCTATGATCACGTCACCGTACTGGCCATGGCCGCCCGACTGCTTCTTGTGCCGTCCACGCTGCGTGGCGCCCTTGCGGATCGACTCCCTGTACGAAATCCGGGGTCGGTGCGTTTCCACGCCAACGCCATTGCGGCGCTGCAGCCGGGCGATAACCACCGCCAGGTGATCGTCGTTCACGCCACTGAGCAGCATCTCGTGCGTGGCCTGATTGTGTTGCCAGTCCAGAGCCGGGTCTTCCTGGCATAGCTTGTGGAGCGCGGTGGAGAGCCTGACGTCGTCCTTGCGATCGCGCGCGGCGACGGCCAGGACCGCGTTGCGGGGCGGATATTCGGGCATGGGTGCCATGCTCGCAGCGCTTCCCTTCCTGCCCAGAACCATCCCCGTGCGGGCATTGTCCAACTTGGATATGGCAATCACCTCGCCCGCCGCCGCGACTGCCTGTTTGATCGCCTTGTCTCCCTGCACCGCGAACAACGCGCCGCACCGCAGCGTGTCCTCGCCGATAACCAACTCTTCGCCCTCGCGCAGCGGGCTGCCGTAAACCCGTGCGTAGGCGAGCTGTCCCACGGCGCCGCCATGCGCAATCTTGAAGACGTGGACGCCGCCGGCTGTACCGATGCGCGCCGCTGCCGCCTCCGGTCCGGGCGCTTCATGGCGCAGCAGCTTGAGCAGGCGCCGGACACCACCGCCAGTGAGAGCCGAGGTGAGTATCACCGGCACCAGCCAGTTGTGCGACGTATCCTGCGCAAGGTCTGACATGATCAACCCGGCCTCGGGAATCTCATCCACCAGAAGCGTTTCCAGCAGAACGTCATCGAAGTCGGCCAGGGTTTCCAGCAACTTGCCGCGATCGGCCTGCTCTGTGGCAGTGATTTGCGCGGGCATGTCAATCTGGACCGACCCACTGCCTGGACGGTAACGATAGGCCCGTTCCAGCGCCAGATCGACATACCCGACGACCTGTTCGCCCTCGCGGATGGGAATCTGTCGCAGCGCGAGCGGCGCGCGGCTCAGCGGCTGCAACTCGTCGATCAGGGCATGGACGGCGCCACTGCGATCATCACGCTGGAGCTGCCGGACGGCACAATC
>JAZKBJ010000110.1:491-4436 GCA_040388685.1 Pseudomonadota bacterium | reverse complement strand
CACTGCGCGCCGTTTCGATGCGGTTGACGATGATGGCATGGGGGACGCCCAGCGAATCGAGTAGCCGCAAAGTCGGCTCGGCCAGCCGGGCGCGCTCCGGCACCGGATCGATCAGGACAAGCGCAAGGTCGACTGAGGGGAGAACGGCAAGACCGTCGGCCATGAAGGCCGCGCCGCCCGGCACGTCGATCAGGGCGAAATCGTCGCCCATCCAGGAAAGGTGCGCAAGATTGATCTCGGTGGAACCGCCTCGTGCGCGGGCCTCGGGGCTGGCATCGCCCACCGACGAACCGGCGACAACTGAACCGGCCCGATTGATCGCGCCGCTGGCGTGGAGCAGGGCCTCGACCAGACTGGTTTTACCGGTTCCGGTGGGACCGAGCAGGGCAACCGTGCGACAAGCGCACCCGCTGCGGGCCGGGCTGGTACTGCTGGTTGCACCCATCCGTTAGCCTCCTCTCATGCGAGGGTGCGTCGGCGCAGAAGGCAGAGGAGAACCATCGAAGTTCGCCCTTGTCTTGCGTCAGACGCGCAAGAACCTCTCTGTCCAAGCTGGAACCATTGCGGACAAGGTGCAAGTGAATTCTGGCTTCCGGGGAGCGCCAGATCAACTCGATCCGGAGGCCACTCTTGTAGAATGATCCTGCACTCTGGAATGGCATGCTCACCATACCGCCTCTCAGAGCGGCCATTGCGATAGTCACAGATCGCGGGCCGATCTTTGGCCCTTAGCGCGCTATTGCAGCTCGAAAAGGACGTTTTCGCAGCTGCGGCAGGAATGGAAGGTGTGATGTAACAATATTGGAACCGGGCGTGAGCATTTGCTGCTGACTCGCGGATCATGCGCGGAACCCGACAGGGGCCGTGCCGGTTTCGCATCTGCACAGCGAGGCTTTGCCTTTTTCGGGGGGCTCGCGCTAAAGACCGGGCGTGCGCTTCACCGCGAACGCCTGCAGAATGGGAAACCGCTTTCAGATGAATGACATGAGCACAATCCGCAGCTTTTCCGTGGGCGACCTGATGGCAGTGAGCGGGGTGCCGTTCGGCACCAGCGGCGTGCGCGGGCTGGCTGCGGCGATGACCGACCGGGTGTGTTATGCCTATGCGACCGCGTTTTTGCAGTACTTGCGCCAGATCGGAGAGTTTGCCGATGGTGACCGCGTGGCGCTGGCGGGCGATCTGCGGATCAGCACGCCGCGCATTCTGGCGGCGGTGGCGACGGCGGTGCGCGATTGCGGGGGCGAGGCGGTGTTCTGCGGATTCACGCCGACGCCTGCGCTGGCTTTTTACGCGATGGGCATCGGCATCCCGTCGATCATGGTGACCGGAAGCCACATTCCGGCGGACCGCAACGGCATCAAGTTCTACCGCCCGCATGGCGAAGTGTTGAAGAGCGATGAAGCCGGGATCGTCGGGCAGGTCGTGGCGATCGATGCCGCGCGGTTCGGGGCGGAAGACGGCTTGATCGATCCGGCGGTTCTGCCTGCGGTACTGGATGTCGAGGACGCCTATGTGGCGCGCTATGTCGGCTATTTCGGCGCCGATGCGCTGTCGGGCCTGACCATCGGAGTGTACCAACATTCGGCGGTGGGGCGCGATCTGCTGGTGCGCGCGGTCGAGGCGCTGGGCGGGGCGGCGGTGCCGTTCGGGCGCTCGGCCGTGTTCGTGCCGGTCGATACCGAAGCGATCCGCGAGGAAGACGTGGCGCTCGCGGCGCAGTGGGCGGCGGCGAACAAGGTCGATGCGATCATCTCGACTGATGGCGATTCTGACCGGCCGCTGGTGTCCGACGCGCGCGGGGTGTGGCTGCGCGGCGATATCGTCGGGCTGCTTTGCGCGCGCGCCGTAAACGCCGATGTGGTGGTGACGCCGGTCAGCAGCAACACGGTGGCCGAACTGAGCGGCGCGGTGCCGCGCGTTCTGCGCACGCGGATCGGATCGCCCTATGTGATCGCGGCGATGATGGACGCGGCGGCGGCCGATCCCGCCCTGCGGGTGTGCGGATACGAGGCCAATGGCGGGTTCCTGCTGCAGACGCCGGTGGACGGCCTGACCGCGCTGCCGACGCGCGATGCGCTGTTGCCGATCCTGTCGGTGATTGCGCAGGCACGCACGACTCCAGTGGCCGATGTGGTGGCCGCACTGCCGGCGCGCTACACTTTCTCGGACCGCGTGGCCGACTTCCCGCAGGCGCATAGCGCGGCGCTGATCGCGTTTCTTTCGGCGGGCGCGGAAGACGAGCAACTGGCGCGGATCGCGCGGGTTTTCGGGCCGATTGCGGGGCTGCCGACCGGCATCGACACGACCGACGGCTACCGTATGACCTTTGCCGATGGCTCGATCATCCACTTCCGCCCCTCGGGCAACGCGCCCGAATTGCGCTGCTATTCGGAGGCGGAGACCGAAGCGAGGGCGCGCGATCTCAACGCGCGGGCGCTGGCGCATGTGCTGAGCGATGTCATTCCCGAGGCGCTCAACGCCTGAACGCAAAAGGCCGGTTGATAAATTTGTATGCAACACATACAATAATGCCCGTGACGACATGGGGAACAGACCCTGTGCGCAGGCGGGGATAGCGGAACATGGCACAGATCATCGATGGCAAGGCGCTGGCGGCGCAAGTGATCGAACGCACCGCAAAGGACGTGGCGGAGATCGTCGCAGGCGGCGGCACCGCACCGGGGCTGGCGGTGATTCTGGTGGGCAACGATGCGGCCAGCGAAGTCTATGTCGGGCGCAAGATCGCGCAGTGCCGCAAGGCAGGCATCCGCTCGATCGAGCACCGGCTGGCGGCAGACACGCCGCAGGAACAGGTGCTGGCGCTGATCGATACGCTCAATGCCGATGCGGGCGTCCACGGCATTCTGGTGCAGTTGCCGCTGCCGAAGCATATCGACGCGGCGCTGGTGCTCGACCGGATCGATCCGGGCAAGGACGTGGACGGGTTTCATCCGGTGAACGTGGGCCGCTTGTCCACCGGGACTGGCGGTTTGGTGCCGTGCACGCCGCTTGGCGTCATGCTGCTGCTCGATAGCGTGATCGACGATTATCGCGGCCTCAACGTGGTGGTGATCGGCAAGTCGAACATCGTTGGCAAGCCGGTTTCGATGCTGCTGCTCGAGCGTGAGGCGACGGTGACCGTGACGCATATCGAGACGCGCGACCTGCCCGATGTGGCGCGCAAGGCCGATGTGATCGTGGCGGCGGCGGGCGCGCCGCATTTGGTGCGCGGATACTGGGTCAAGCCGGGCGCGGTGGTGATCGACGTGGGCATCAGCCGCATTACCGACTTCGACGGGAAGACGCGGATCGTCGGCGATTGCGCGACACACGAACTGGACCACGCCCGCGCGGTGACGCCCGTGCCGGGCGGAGTGGGGCCGATGACGATTGCCTGCCTGCTCAGCAACACCGTGCTGGCCGCGAAACGGGCGTCGCCGTCAACAGTTGCATGAATTGCAATCGTATACGCCGATTTCGCACTTGCAGCATAGGGCGGCGCGATGGATAGAGGGGGTGCCTTTCAGGCATCCTCTCCCAAAACTTCCAAGGGGGCCAGCGCAAGCCGGCCCCCCTTTTTTGGGTTTATGTCGTTTGCAAACACAAACGGCAGCACACTGTCCCCGCTGCGACTACCTTCGCCTTCGGCTCAGAAAGTCTCGCTCCCCTCCCTTAAGGGAGGGGTTGGGGGTGGGTTTGCGACCTCTGTATCTTGCCGGATCAGGTCCAGCGTTCGCGCAGGGCGAGCAGCGCGATAGCCGCCTTGGCCGCTTCGCCGCCCTTGTCCTTTTGCGCGGGGTCGGCGCGGACGATTGCCTGTTCCTCGTTTTCGACGGTGAGGATGCCGTTGCCGATGGCGGTGCCGTCCATGGTCAGCGCCATGATCCCGCGCGCGCTTTCGCCAGCGACGATCTCGAAATGGTAGGTCTCGCCGCGGATGACCAC
>JAZKBJ010000110.1:0-481 GCA_040388685.1 Pseudomonadota bacterium | reverse complement strand
CGATGGCGACATAGCCGTCATAATCGCCCGACTGTTCGGCGAGCGCGATGGTGCCGGGAATTTCAAGTGCGCCGGGCACGGTCACGACTTCGGATGTGTGGCCCGCCGCCTTGATCGCGGCCTTCGCGCCCGCAATCAGCATGTCGTTGAGGTGGTCGTAGAAGCGGGCTTCGACAATCAGGAACTTGGCCATGGCGAATCAGTCCTTCGAGATCGGCTGTTCGCCGACGATGTTGAGCCCGTAACCTTCAATGGCGACGACGTTGCGGTGCGCGTTGGTGAGCAGGATCATGTCGTGCACGCCAAGATCGGCGAGGATCTGCGCGCCGATGCCGTAGCTGCGCAAGTCCATGTTGCCGGTGCCCTTGCCCGAGACTTCGTTGACGAGGACTTCGGGGTCATTGGGCATGAGCAGCACGATCACGCCCGAGCCCGCCTTGCCGATTTCGGCCATGGCGCGCTGAAGCGTGCGCTTGCGCGG
>JAZKBJ010000109.1:0-6626 GCA_040388685.1 Pseudomonadota bacterium | reverse complement strand
ATATGCGTTGCGCCCGCTGGGCATCACCGGCGTGCGCGCGTTTCATGTCGAAGCGGCCTGCGCCAGCGCGACGGTGGCACTGCACCTTGCCTATGATCTCGTCCGCACCGGCCTTGCCGATGTGGTGCTCGCGGTCGGCGCGGAAAAGCTCTACAACGATGATCGGGCAAAGCGGCTGGCGGTGTTCCAGCAGCCGCTCGACGTGATCGAGGCGCAGCGTTACCTTGACGCCACCGCCGGACGCCTGGCTCCGGTTCCGCCGGAATTCGACGGACCCAGCCCCAACGTCCTGATGGAAGCATATGCAGCGCAGGCCTGCCTGCACATGGCAACTTATGGCACACGGCAGGAACACTTCGCCGCGATCAGCGCCAAGAACCACGTCCATTCGCAGTGGAACCCGCTGTCGCAATATCGCACCCCGATGACCGTGGCCGAAATCATGGCCGCGCCGGTGGTCGCCTGGCCGTTGACCGTGCCGATGTGCGCGCCGATCAGCGATGGCGCTTCGGCCGCCGTGGTCTGCGCCGCCGATCTGACGGCGCGCTTCGCCTCACGCGGGGCAATCCGCGTGCGCGCCTGCCGCTCGCTCACCGGCACCGAGCGCGATCCGGCGGACTATGCCGCGCATGTCAGCCGCAGGGTGTCGGGACTGGCCTATGCCGAAGCCGGAATCGGGCCTGAGGACATCGACGTGGCCGAAGTCCACGATGCCAGTTCCTCGGGCGAAGTCGTACAGATCGAAGCGGTTGGCCTTGCTCCTCCGGGCGAAGCCGGCCCGGCCGCGCTGCGCGGCGAACTGGCGCTGGGGGGGCGTTGCCCGGTCAACGTTTCGGGCGGGCTGGTATCCAAGGGCCATCCCCTGGGCGCCACCGGCCTTGCCCAGATCCACGAACTGGTCACCCAGTTGCGCGGGGCTGCGGGGCAGCGGCAGGTCGAAGGCGCACGGCTTGCGCTCGCGGAAAACAGCGGCGGCTTCTACGGTGTGGAAGACGCCATGTCCTGCGTGACGATCCTTGAAAAGCTACGTCCGTAGCAGGCTTCGATAAGCGTCAGGCGTAGCTGGACGAGAACACTTCTTCTGGCAGATCGTCCACCGTCGCGCGCGTGCCGATGAAGTGCTTGCGCACGGCCTTCTCCGCCCGCGCCGGATCGTGCGCCACCACCGCTTCGGCAATCCGGGCATAGCCATTGGCATGACGCTTCTGCTGCTCGCGCGTCTGCACCTTGTCGAATTGCGCCCGGAACAGGTCGGTTCGCGTCAGCGGGATCACCCGGCCCAGTTCGGCATTGCCACCGATCTCGATCAGCAGGTCATAAAACCGCCGCCGGTTTTCCAGATAAGTCGCGATCTGCGATCCCGGCCCACGCTTGGCCAGATCCTGCGCAATCGCGCACAGGCTGTCCAGTTGCTCCGGGGTTCCCCCTTTCGTGGCCGCCACGCGCGCCGCCAGCGTGCACAACGGCTCCAGCACATCGAGCAGGTCGTGCACCGCCTTGCGATCCAGCGCGGAAATATAGGCACCGCGAAAACGGGTCAACGTGACGATCCCGTCCGCAGCCAGATGCTTCAGCCCTTCGCGCAGCGATCCCCGGCTTACGCCAAAACGCCGCGTCAGGTCCGATTCCACCAGATGCTGGCCCGGCACCATCTGGCCGGATCGGATGCAATAGACGATGCCATCCGCCAGCTTCTGGATCGTATCCTGTTGCGATCCGTTCTTGGCCGAAACCGTGTCCGGCCCGTCGCCCTGCGCTTCGATGTTGATTACCGCTTCGTTCACGCAATTATCCCTAGATGCAGGCTTCGGCTCCTGCAAGCACCGGTCCGCCAAGATCGGCATTGTCCAACATTTTCGCAAGATCAGCTATCATTTCGCGATGAGTCAGGTCCAACTGCATCGGCGTAACCGAAATCGCCCCGTGCGCCACGGCGTGCAAGTCGGTGCCTTCCACCAGTTCGGGAGCCTTCGGGTGAATCTTCACCCAGAAATAGGGGACCGTGCGTTCGTCCACGCGGCGCACCGGCAGGAATCCGCCCGGCAGACGCTGGCCCTGCCGGGTGATCTTCACCCCGGCGATCTCGGCGGGCGGCAGGTTCGGCACGTTGATGTTGATGAAGGTGCCCGGCCGCCATGTCATGTCCAGCAGGCTGCCCAGAATGCCCGGCAGGTGCGTTTCGGATGCTGCCCAGAAGGTGGGCACGCCATATGACCGCATCTGGCTGAGCGCGAACGAGGGGATACCCAGCAACGCGCCCTCCTTGGCCGCCGCACAGGTGCCGGAATAATGCACGTCTTCCGCCAGATTCGGCCCGGCGTTGATGCCTGAAAGCAGGATGTCGGGCTTGCGGCCTTCCAGAAATTCGTTGATTCCCAGCAAGGCGCAATCGGTGGGCGTGCCGTGCACGGCAAAGTGGCGCTCGCCCCGCTGGCTATAGCGGATGGGGTGCGAAACCGAGATGGCCTGGCTGGCGCCAGATCGCTCTTCATCAGGCGCAACCACCCACACATCGTCGCTGAACTGCCGGGCGATGCGCTCCAGCAACTGGATTCCCGGACCGTCGATCCCATCGTCATTGACGATAAGGATGCGCTTTGAAGCCCTGATTTCTGCCGTGTTGTCGATGCCGCTCATGGCTGTCCTTCTGCTCTGCGGGAACCTGATTCCCATTTTCTCACATTGTCTAACAAAAACGCCCGATGATATACTGACAGAAATTCGTCAGTCGTCTATGGTTTCGTGATATGGAATTGCCACAAGAAGCTAAGGAGAGGCCCAGCATGGCGCGTTTGCCGATCGACGGAATGCGATCCGTCCCACCCCCAGCAAGCCCGATTGTCGAGGCAACGCTGGGTCTGCTGCACCATAAAGTGCGCCGCGCGCTGGATGCTCACATCGCAGCAGGCGGTGCGGGATTCGACGATTTCGTGTTTTCCGGCCTCGGCTGCGGCGTGAGTCGCGAAGATGTTGCGGCGGTCGAACAGGCCCTGCTCGATTCCGGCCACCGATTCGATTGGTCGGCCGCGATCTCGCTGGCCGAACGTCCCGAAGCCTATAAGGGCGGCGGCGACCAGAGCAGCTCGGTGGTGTTCGAACATCCCGATGCCATCACCGCCCCTGCCGATTCGCAGGGCCGTGCGCTTTCCGGCCAGGGCGACAATGTGGTGCGCCACGATGCCAACATCGTCGGCACGGCGCGCTATATCCGCACCAACGAACGCGTGCTGGCCTATCTGACCGAAGGCGTGCCGCCGGGCACCATCGCCATCATCGACGATTCGGGCGGCACCCTGACCGCGCCGATCATCGAACAGTTCACCGGCATCCTGTGCGCCGGCGGCACGGTGCGCTCGCACCTTGGCATCCTGTCGCGCGAATATGGCATCCCCTGCTTCATGAATGCCAAGCTCAGCGGCATCCGCGATGGCGATACCGTGGAAATGGAAGCCACCGCCGCCCCGCGCACGACGGAGGATTATCAGGGCGCGGTTGAACGCACCGGCCGCGTGTGGATTGTGGGAGACGCCGCATGATGGACGATCGCAACCTTGCACTGCACGGCCTTGCCATCAAGCGCCATGCCAAGGCCGAAGCCGTGGCGGACCTCACCGGCCTTTCGTCCGATGCGGCGCAGGCCCAGCTTGTCGCCGCTGTCGCTTCGGGCCGCGCGATCGAGGCGCAGGGCGCCTTTACGCTCAGCCCGCTGGCGCGCGTGGCCTTACAGGCACGCTATGAGGTCGATTTCGCCTCCCAGCGCGCCGATCCCGCGTTCACCGCCGCCTATCACGGCTTCGAACGGATCAATCCCGATCTCAAGCAAGTGATCACCGATTGGCAGACGATGAACGTGCGCGGCGAACGCCGGGTCAACGATCACAGCGATTCCGATTACGACGACAAGGTGATCGACCGTTTGTGCACGCTGCACGAACGCGCCGAAACCGTGCTGGCGGGCCTTGCCCGCGGGTTGCCGCGCATGGCGATCTATGGGCGCAAGCTCGAAGCCGCGCTGGATCGCGTGGAATCCGGCGAACCCGAATGGGTCAGCGATATCCACCGCGACAGCTATCACACCGTATGGTTCGAACTGCATGAAGATCTGTTGAGGATCATGGGCGAAACCCGCGTGGAATGATGGGAGACAGATGATGTCGTGGACTTTGAAACTGGACGGGCACGTGATGCCCGACCGCGCGCTGATCGGCGGCAAGGCCTGGTCGATCGCGCGGATGCTTTCGCTGGGGCTCACTGTGCCCCCGGCGTTCGTGGTCACTACCGCCGCCTGCACCGCCTATCAGACGGGCGGCTGGCCCGATGGGCTGGAAGCGGAAATCGCTGGCCAGCTCGCCTGGCTGGAAGAACAGACCGGGCGCACGTTCGGTCGCGGTCCGTCGCCGCTGCTGCTGTCGGTCCGTTCGGGCGCGGCCATCTCGATGCCCGGCATGATGGACACCGTGCTGAACCTTGGCATTGCCGACGATACCGAGGCGGCGCTGGCCGCCGAAAGCGGAGAGCCCGGCTTTGCGCGCGATACGCACCGCCGCTTTCTGGAACTGTTCGCCAGCATTGTGCTGAAGGGCACCGCCCACCTCGATCCCGCCGCCGCGCCTGCCGCGTGGCGCGCCGAAGTGGAGACTGCCTCGGGCCAGACCGTCCCCACTTCCCCTACCGATCAGCTGCACGCCGCCGTGCGCGCCGTGTTCGACAGCTGGAACAGCCGCCGCGCGCGCAAGTATCGCCAGCACAATGGCATTGCCGATGATCTGGGCACCGCCGTCACCATTCAGGCGATGGTGTTCGGCAACCTTGACGATAACAGCGGCACCGGTGTGCTGTTCAGCCGCAATCCGCTTTCGGGGGCGCGCGTTCCGTTTGGCGAATATCTGCCACGCGCACAGGGCGAGGACGTGGTTTCGGGCAAGTTCACCCCGCTGCGGCTGGAAGCGATGCACGAGCGCGTGACCGATGCCCACGCCCGGCTGCTCGCCGCGTCCGAAACGCTCGAATGCGATTCGCGCGATATGCAGGACATCGAATTCACCGTGCAGAAGGGTCGCCTCTATCTGCTCCAGGCACGCTCGGCCAAGCGCGCGCCCGAAGCGGCGGTGCGCTGCGCGGTGGAAATGGCTGACGAAGGGCTGATCTCCCGCGCCGAGGCGATTGGCCGCGTCACCCGCGAACAGACCGCCGAAATCCTGCGCCCGCGCCTGCTGGACGATGCCGAAAGCCAACACGACGTCGTCGCTACCGGCGAAGGGGCCTGCCCCGGCGTCGCCAGCGGCATCGTGGTAACGACGCCTGATGAGGCAGAGGCCCGTGCCCGTGCCGGCGAACACGTGGTGCTGGCGCGTGAAACCACCAGCCCGGACGATATCCACGGCATGATCGCAGCTCAGGCGATCATCACCGCGCAAGGCGGGGCCACCAGCCATGCCGCCGTGGTCAGCCGCGCGCTTGGCCGCCCCTGCGTGGTCGGTTGCGGCGAGGGTATTCTCGCACTGGCAGGCTCGGTCGTCACCGTCGATGGCGCGGGACGGGTCTATGCCGGCGCGCTGCCGATGGTCGCGCCCGAACCGGGCGATCATCCGCACCTCGCCCGGCTGCTGGCGTGGGCAGACGAGGCGGGCGACCCCCGCTTTGCCGCCACGCCCGACGAACAGGTGCTGGCAGAATTGGGGACCGATCATGGCTGAAGGCAATCCGCTGCACGATGCCCGCGCGCTGCTGCGCGGCTTCGCCCACTCCAAACTGCGCGCGCTTGATGTGCGCAGCGAAGGGCTTGCCCTGTTCCTGTCGCGCGACGAGGCGATCCGCTATCGCGGGCGGCAGGCTGCCGCCCCGGCGGCGCAGGAAGATCACGGTCCCGCCACCGATCTTTCCGCCCCGCATCTGGGCACGCTCACCGGCCTTGCGCCGGTCGGCACCCGCGTGGCCGCAGGCGATATCGTGGCGCGGCTGATGGTGCTGAACCGCGAAACAACATTGGTGGCCCAAGCCGATGGCATGATCGTGGCGCACCACCATGCCGAAGGCGCGCTGGTCGAATTCGGCCAGCCACTGGTGGCAATCACCTGACCCCTATCCTCCGTCAGCCGCTACACAACGCGAAGATCGCGGATCACTTGGAGAGAGCCGACATGAAGGTGCTGGTGATGGGCGGCAACCGCTACATCGGGCTGCAACTGGTGCACGAACTGGTTGAACAGGGCCACGATGTGACCGTGCTCAACAGCCACGAAGCCGATTTGCCCCCCAGCGTCACCCGGCTGCACGGCCAACGGCACGAACCCGGCACGCTGGAACGCCTGCTCACCCCCTTGCGCGACAGTTTCGACGCGGTGTTCGACAACACGTCATACACGCCCGAACACCTTGAACCGATGATCGACCTGTTTCGCGGTCGGGTGCAGCATTTCGTCTTCACCAGCTCGATCGCTGTCTACGAAATGGCCGCCGCACAGCCGATCGACGAAAGTGGCGTGGTGGGCCGGGATGCCGCCACGGCGCTTTATGGCGCCTATGCTGCGGGCAAAGTGCAATGCGAAGAGCGGCTGGCGCGCGAATTTGCCGACAACGGCTTTCCCGTCACCACCTTGCGCGTGGCCCATTCGTGCGGGCCGATG
>JAZKBJ010000108.1:14381-14588 GCA_040388685.1 Pseudomonadota bacterium | reverse complement strand
ACAATCCAAATCGGTGCAAACTTACACGCCACCTTCGCCTGTTGACGCAACAGCTAAATTGCCAGATCGCCGCACAATGCCAGTCCGCCATCCCGACAATCTGCAAAACAACCGTTCTTCCGGAGCGAGGACGGTCCTCGTCCTTGGCGCATCGGGCGAACTGGGCGGTGCGATTGCCCGCCATTATGCTCGCCACGGCGCGAGGCT
>JAZKBJ010000108.1:10401-14371 GCA_040388685.1 Pseudomonadota bacterium | reverse complement strand
CGCGATATGCTGCGCCTCGAAGAAATCGCACAAAGTTGCCGGGAGTTGGGTGCGACCACGTCCGTCCGCGCGGTCGATCTTGCCGACCTCGAGCATGCTCTGGCGGTTCTCGGTGAAGATGATGACCTGCTAGAATTCGGGACCGCAGTCTTTGCAGCAGGTATTGGTGATATTCGCGGGAGCGGAGAACGGATCGAAACACCCCACCTGATCGCGCGACTGGCGACAGTCAACTACACCGCACCCGCCGCGCTTGCCGCCGAATTAGCAAATCGCATGGCTGCTCGCGGACGGGGCAACATCGCCCTGATCGGTTCGGCCGCCAGTTTCCATGCCCTCCCATTTGCAACCGGCTACGCCTCGAGCAAGGCGGGTCTTGCCAGATTCGCCGAAGCGCTGGGCATTGCCATGCGCCCGTTCGGTGTTCGCGTTACGCTGATTTCCCCAGGATTCATCGATACAGAAGCGGCAAGACGCGTGCCAGGTCCGAAGCCGATGATCCTGACACCGGACGAAGCAGCGCAGCATATCGCGCGCGCCGTTGGCGCGGGAAAAGCTCACGTGATCCTGCCATGGCCTTTTGCCCTGCTTCGCGTGATTGACAGGCTTGTGCCCGGCTGGCTGCGTGCGCGCCTGCTGCGCGGACTGGCACCGCGAGAATAGACGCTAGTGATCGCTGCCCGCCATGATGCCAAGGATGGTGTGATGCAATTCCGCCGGTGTCATGTCGGTCCCGTCCTGCCGGTCGTCCAACAGGCAGCCCTGCTCATCGAAACGAACGATCACATAGGGCGTATGCCGCTCGTCCTTAGGCATGCAGACGCCCGGAATGCTTGGACGATGGTCACCGAAAAAGACAAGCATCGCAGGGCGGCGCAGAAGCGACAGTTCGGCCATCATCCGCGAAAGCATGGCATCGCCCTTGCGGACAAGGCCGAGATAGCCTGCCGCCAGATCCCGACCGGCCGTACCCGCTGACGATTTCCACGGCCCGTGGTTCTCGATGGTAACCGCATAGATCAATGTCGGCCCCTCGGCTGCGCGGGCCTTGGCGACAATGACGTCAGCGATGGCCGCGTCGGTAACATAGCGACCCTCGCCTGGCGCGGGCGGCATGAATTGATCCTGCCCCACCAGTTCGACAAAGCCGCTGGCCGGCATGATTTTGTCACGCTGGTAGAAGCGCATATCGTGCGGATGCAGGAAAAGGCTGCGCCACCCCGCCGCGCGAACGCGGTTTGGCAGCGCGTGCGAGACCTCGCCCATTGCGGTCAGGAAGGGATCGTAACGCCGAAAGCCCAATTGGTCTTCGCTGCGTCCGAACACCACGCCATATTCGGTTCGCATGGTATAGGCGCCAAATCCGCTGACATTGAGATTGCCTGCCTGCCAGGCCATTGCCCGCGCCGCTGCCAAACCGGGCAAGGTTTCGCCCTCCCGTCCGAATATGTCAGCGGGATCGGCGAAAGATTCGCACTGCACGATGACGACAACCTGCGGCGTCGCTTCAACTTGCGCCGTTCGGTCGGTCGGCGACATTGATGCGGGAAAGGGATCCCGGCTTGCGCACCAACGTCGCCAATAGATCAGCAATGTCGCCAGCAAGCCGTGGTCCCGCACATCATTTGCCGCATCAGGCCGGGCGCATACGGAGTCATAGGCCCGCAAACGCAACGAGATGACGACCGACGCAAGTCCTCCGGCCAACAAGGCAAGGCCCGTCAGGCGAGGCGCGATTTCCGCGATCGAGTGCTGCCACAAAAGCCACAGACCTGCCAGCAGACCGCCGATGATGGCTCCCCCCTGCCAAGGCCGCAGTGCAGACAGATAAAACTGCGGATGGCGGAAAACCCCGCCAAGCAATGCCAAATCCGAAAACAGCAATGGTTCGCCCAGCATCCTGTGCTTGGCATTGGATACCACGACCAGCAGTCCGGTAACTGCGAGCGCCATGATTGCCGAAACCACTGAATTTCCGGTTATGCTCAAGAAAACGCCATCAGCCGTCAGTACAAGCAGCACGTGGAGCCACAGTCCGGCGCAGCTGCGCATCGCCGACAGGTGCCCGTTGCGACGCCGGGGGTATACCGTGGCATCCAGCAGAATCGAAGCTGCAAGCGTGCCGCCCAACATGAACAGTTCTGTGATCATTCGCTTCTTTGCATGGACAGACGACACGCCTCCGAAACATTTCGGGGCTGGCGGCGGGTCTTAGCCGGGAGGCGCCGCAGTGTCATCACGTGAACCCTGCAATCGACAAACCACACTTGTATGGCAGCAAGTTGGCTTGCGGTCGCTTGGACCCGGCGCTAACGGACAGAAGAGAACGGCATCCAAGCCACCTGATGCAACAACGAAGAATGGGCAGAGGCGTATCGGCATCTGCAAGTGTGGAGCAATCTGATCAGTGCCTGAAGCCTTGAAAGATTCGCCACCAAACGCTGGACCGGACATAATTACTCACCATTTCGGACAGAAACGCAATATTCTACTATTGCAGGGCTTGATGGGCCCCCTTTTCAGATCATTAGGGCGCGGGCTGATGGAGGCCGGGCACAAGGTCTACAAGGTCAACTTCAATGGCGGCGACCGAGCCTTCTGGCGTTTGCCCGGCGGGATGGATTATCGCGGGTCGCTGGCCGAATGGCCTGACGCATTCGCCCGCCTCATCCGAGAGAAGGCGATTACCGACGTTGTCCTGTTCGGCGATTGCCGCGATCACCATCTCGTCGCCACGAGGGTTTGCCGCGAACTGGGCGTGCCGGTCCATGTCTTCGAAGAAGGCTATATCCGGCCCGACTGGGTTACGCTCGAACTCGGCGGGGTCAACGGCCACTCATCGCTGCCGCGCGATCCGGCATGGTATCGGGAGACCGCCGCAGCCTTGCCGCCGGTGCCCGAGCACAAGCAAGTGCAGTCATCGTTCCGGCGACGTGCGACCGAGGGCTTGCTCTACAATTTCGCCGACGTCCTGACGCGCTGGTACTATCCCCACTGGAACAATCACCGACCTTGGCATCCGCTTGTCGAAGGCATGGGATGGGTACGGAAGCTCAGCCGCCGCAAGGAGTGTGTGACTGACGCAACCGAACTCCTCGCCAGGTTGGCAGTGACTGACGCGCCCTATTTCCTGTTTCCGCTGCAGCTCGATTCCGATGCTCAGATACGCCTGCATTCACCCTTCGCCGGAATCGCCGATGCATTGAAGCTGATAATCGAATCGTTCGCCCGCCACGCGCCCGCAGAGGCTCGCCTGGTGGTAAAGGAGCACCCCCTCGACAACGGCGTGCGGGATTGGCGCCAGGAAACCGCTGACATGGCCGCCCGGTTCGGCGTGGCCGACCGTGTCGATTATCTCGGCTGGGGAGAGATCGTCCCTGTCGCAAGGCGTGCGCAAGGCATGATCACCATCAATAGCACGAGCGGCACACTCGGCCTCGCCATGGGCGTTCCGGTCGTGGCGCTGGGACACGCGGTCTACGATATCCCCGACATTACCTCTCAGGAAGGGCTCGACGCGTTCTGGCAAAAGCCGGCCGCGCCTGATCGGGAAACATTCGAAGCGTTCCGCAGAGTGCTGATTGAGCGCTGCCTCATTCCTGGCGGCTTCTTCTCGGATGAAGCGCTCGAAAAGGTCGTCCGGCACGCCATCGCACGGTTCGAAGGCCGCTCGATGCTGCCCGAGTAAATCGGCAATACCGATCAGGGCCTGCGGACGGCAATCCGCGCCCGACCCAGCATTTCCCGAAAGAGAATGCGCGGTGTGCGTACCCTCGCCTGCCCCGCGGCTATACGCTCAACCAACACTTCAGGCTGGCATGGCAGCCGCGTTACAGGATCAAGGTAGCGCGGATAAAGGATCAGCGTTGCTGCAACCAGTTCATCCAGTGTGCGACGGCGCGAACGTCGCTCAGGCACCGGCCCTTCATCCCGGGTAAGGCCCCAACCGGCATAGAATGGCACACCATGG
>JAZKBJ010000108.1:4764-10391 GCA_040388685.1 Pseudomonadota bacterium | reverse complement strand
ATCACGTGAACAGCATCGGCAAGGCCCAGCAGCGCCGATATCGAGGAGGTACGATCAATTTCATCGGCGAGGCACAGCGCCTTGGCATCCGGCACATGGCCCTTGCGATGGCCCGCTTCGACATCTGGATGCGGCTTGAATACGATCCAGGCGTCAGGTTCCAGCGCGCGAGCGCGCCGCAGGAGTTCCAGATTGTCGAGCCCGGCCCCTCCGCACAAAATGGAACGATCGTCTTCGACCTGCCCGGTAACCAAAACCACGCGGCGCGCGGGCATTGCCCCTGTTACGGCGGGTTCTACATGCCATTGCCCATATTTGCCGATGCCGCGCTGCACGATCGTTTCTCGCAAACCCGCAGCGCGGACGCACAAGTCCGCACCGATTTCAGCCGTCTGGAGAATGTCTTCGAGTTCGCTCGGCCGGGATGGGTCGAAATGCGGCCCTTGGCTGTCGACCACGATCGAGAGCGGCGGCACGCAATTGGCGCCAAGCCCGTTGGACCGGATCATACCGTCCTCGATCTCGCCCACGCGCACGCCGGCACGAGCAAGCGCATTCATCATCTTTGCGTCGGTCCGGGCCATCCACGCCAGCGCAAGCGCCCCATGCGGCAAACCCGCGCCACCGTTCCGGGTCGGGCGTGCATAACGGACCGGGCCACGACCGTCCCAGAGCAGGGCATCGGTGGCGACCCTTTTCCATGCGGCAACCCCGAATATCGCGCTGACATCGCGATTGACGGTGATGGTCCGGCGCCAATCGCCCATCATCTCGATGATCGTGGTGGCCGCTGTCGGTGCGTTCGAAAAGGGATCGATATAGCGCCAGCGACCGATCACCTCGTCGCGGACCACGCTCTGGAGCGCGTCCTCGCTGCACCTCTCACCAAAGGCGGCAGGCGAGAGTGCCGAGAAAGGGCCCTCGCCTACCACCAGCAGCGGACAGCGCGACAAGGCAGCAACCAGCGCCCATTCTTCGTTAGCGTCGGCGATGACCATAGCGGCGGCTTCGCAAGCCTGCCACGGATCGACCGCCTTGCCCCAACCGGGAAGGGCGGGGTCAATTGATTTTCCCCTGACGACAGCGCGGTGCAGAACGCCTGCCCCCCGCGCAGCTTCCACAATCCCTTGCAGCGCTTCGGGCGATGAAGGGCAAAGGATCACATCGCGACCATGCGGAAGCGTGGCAGCCTCCGCCCAGAAGTCCGCCCCAACCTTGCACCGACGCAGCGCAGATATGACCGCCTGCGGATCGAGGCCAGTACCTGCCTGGTTGTGTGAGGGCACAGCGACGGGCCGCGCGCGATGGCGCGGGAATGGCGGAATCCGCAGGAAAGGCCGACTTGTCCCGGCTTCACGCATCGGAAAGGTGCGCCCTGCCCAGGACCATGCCCGATTGTTCCAGTGCGTCCGCGACATAGTCCCATCGGGCGGCACTGCTGGCGATAATCAATCCGGCATCGGCATCGTCGCAGCGGTAGCCCGAGCCGTCTTGCCGCCGCGCCCTGCCGCCTGCCTCATTGAGGAACACCACGCCCGCCGCATGGTCCCAAGCTATCGTTCGGGTAAACAGCGTCGCGTCGTGTTCACCGGTTGCAACGCGGGGATACTGGTCAGCGGCGCAGCGCGGACTGTCAACCACATCGCACGTCCGCCCTAAACTCTCCAGGAGTGCAGCCCTGCGCGCCTGATCGGCGAACAACCGTGTTACCGCAACAATCAACCGTTCATTGGCGTCGGCCGGAACGGTGAAGCGTGCGCCGTCAACCATCGCACCCTTGCCGGCCTGCGCACTGCAGAAACGCCCACTGAGAGGGTCCAGAAGCCACCCCGCCACTGGAACGCCGCCATCAGCAAGCGCCACGAGCATGCCGAACGGCTCCAGCCCTTTTGCAAAATTCCCTGTACCGTCCAGTGGGTCGATGATCCAGCAGGTTCCCTGCGCCAGCGCACTCAAAAGGCCGGGGTCGTGATGAGCGGCTTCCTCGCCAACGATTCCCGCCCCCGGGATCAACGGAGCGAGCCATTCGGCGAGAATGGCTTCGCTTTCGCGGTCCGCCGCCGTCACTGCCTCGCCTGCCGACTTGAAATCTGCAGCTATCGGCTGACCTGCAGTAAAACGGGGCATGATCGCGCGATGCGCCGCATCGCGCATGGCATGGGCCACCGCGATATCAAGCGCATCCATCACTGTCCCACCTGCACATCATCACGCTCTCTGGCGCCATATTGCGGCAGGCATCCGGAAAGACTCATGGATTTTGGCACCTCATCCCGATAACCAACAGTAGTGCTCCAGCCAGCAGATCCTTGGCATAAGACACACGCATTTCGCGCTTGATCCGCGTCGCCACAACCTTCGGGTCACTAGTGCAATGCACAGATCGACACAACGCCGGTTCAATTTCATCCGGAATGGCCTGTTACTTATTGTCAACAATTCTTCGCAAACGACGCCGGTTCAACCTCATTTGCATTGCAATGCACAAAACTACATGAAATTGGGCACATCCAAAGTGGTTGGCAGGGAATAATGAAGCTGCACAGCGTAGTGAGGTCTGTCCTGCTTTTCCCGATCTGGGTGGTCCAGTTGGGAACCTCGGCAAAAAGCTTTCTCGACAATCCGATAATCGGGTCGCACCGCCTGAACCGCCTTGGCCTTCACGTGGCGCGGGTGCGCTGCGCCGCAGCGCTTTGCCGGTTCCGGCGATGGCGGTTGGCGCGGCATGTTCGGCCCGAATGGCGTGGCGCGTTCGATCGGGACGGCTTTGTCGCCATTTCCGATCTTCTGCCCGCTAAAGACTTCGAGAACCTGCGTCAGGCGATTCTGGGGTACAGCGGGACCGCGAGGGAGATGGTCCAGGGAGATGCGATCACTCGGCGGCTTGCCGTCGATCCGCAGATGTTGAAAGCCATTCCCGCTCTGCGCGCCACGCTTGCCCGTCCGGACATACGGGGACTGTTCCATTATGTGGCGAGCTTCCGCACCGAACCGCTGCACTATATTCAAACGATCGTCACGCATGCAGGTGCTGCCGCGTCGGTCGGCGGAGATCCGCAGGAGGCGCTCCACGCCGACGCATTCCATTCGTCGCTCAAGGCATGGTTTTTCCTCAACGACGTCAAACCCGACGAAGCACCGTTCACTTACGTTTCCGGCTCACATCGGTTTACCCCACAAAGGCTGGCGTGGGAGCGTGCACGCAGTATCCGCTCCTCCAACCAACTTGACCGCCTGACCGCGCGAGGCTCGCCGCGAGTGCACAGATCTGATCTGGCCGCGATGGATTTGCCGGAACCGCGCCTGCTCAGCGTCCCGGCGAACACGCTGGTTGTCGCAGACACCGTCGGCTTCCACGCCCGGGGCCTGTCGTCACAACCGACCGAACGCGTCGAAATCTGGTCGTACGCACGCCGCAATCCCTTCCTGCCGTGGATTGGCGGGGATTTTTTCAGCCTGCCCGGCGTCGCCGAGCGGAGAATTACCTGGGTATGGTCGCTGCGCGATTGTTTTTCGCGCTTTGTCGGCCAGCCTTGGCGCGACGTTGGCTTGCGCACACCGATCGGCGGGTCCGCTGAATGACAACGCAACGCAGTGAAAAATTACTTAAGTAATTGAACGATATAGCTTCGTTTACGTAATGTGACGGAGATCACAAATATTTTGAGCACGCACAGACACAAACTTCGCTAAGCGCGGTGCAGCGCAACACTGATCTGGATCAAGTTTCCTACCGCGCGGCGGCGTAAGAGTGATCGCTGTCGTACGATCAAGGGAATGACGATGCGGGATTGCCTGTTGAAAAATTTGATTACAAACGGATGCGAGAAGTGGCCATGGAAAGCGTGAAGGTTTTGTCCCGAGACGACAACAAGGCAGTCCTTGCCCGCGGGACGGAAGTGATCCGGATCGAAGTCGAGGCCCTTCAGGTGCTCGAGCAGAGTCTCGATGATTCCTTCGTCGAGGCGTGCCGGACGATCCTCGATGCGCGTGGCCGCGTCATCGTGACCGGCATGGGGAAGTCCGGCCAGATCGGGCGCAAGGCCGCCGCAACCTTTTCGGCAACGGGAACGCCTGCCGGATACGTTCATCCGGGTGAAGCAGCCCATGGCGACCTGGGCATGCTGGTCGCGGGTGACGTACTCGTGGTTATTTCCAACTCGGGCTCCACCGCCGAACTCCAAGCATTCCTCGGCTATGCCAAGGCGATTGGCGTGCCGGTAATCGGCATCGCCTCACGCCCGGAATCGCTGGTGATGCGCCATGCGACAGTGCAACTGTGCATTCCCGCCGCGCGCGAAGCCTGCCGTGCCAATATCGCACCGACGACATCGACGACCCTGCAATTGGCGCTGTGCGATGCGCTGGCCATGACCGTCATGGACATGCGCGGATTCTCGCGTGACGGCATGAAGCTGCTGCATCCCGGCGGCGCAATCGGCCTGCGCCTGCTGCCTGTGCGCGATATCATGCACTCCGGCGCTTCCCTGCCGCTGGTAACCGCGGAAACACGCATGCCGGAAGTTATCTCTGTCATGACCTCCAGCGGCTTCGGGATTGCCGGCATCATCGATGCGCATGGCTTCCTGCTGGGCGTGATTACCGACGGCGATCTCCGCCGCCATTTTGAATCGCTTTCAACCGTGACGGCCCGCGAAGTCATGACGACCGCGCCCAAGTGTCTTGATGGTGACATGAGCGCCGAAATGGCTATGGAACTGCTCAACGATCTCAAGATTTCGACAGCGTTCGTGGTCACGATCGACGATCAGACCCGGCGGACACCGAGCGGGATCGTCCATCTGCATGACTTCGTCCGCATCGGCCTCGGCTGACAGGAAAATACCCGGAATGTCGCTTCCCACCTTTGCAATTATCATCCCGGCCAGATACGCCTCTACCCGCTATCCCGGAAAACCGCTGGTGCCGCTGCACGGCGCGACAGGGGAGGCTAAAACGCTTATTCGCCGCAGCTGGGAATGCGCCTCTTCGGTCGAAGGTTGCAGCGGCGTGTGGGTTGCGACAGATGATGATCGCATCGCCGACGAGGTTGCCAGATTCGGAGGCCAGGTCGTGATGACGGCGGAAAGTTGCACCAACGGGACCGAACGTTGCGCGGATGCTATCAACAAACTGGGCGACATAGCCGAAATCATCGTCAACCTGCAGGGCGATGCGCCGCTGTCGCCATCGCACGTGGTCCACGATCTGGTGCGCAAGCTTGATGCCAACGATAATTTCGTCATGACAACGCCAGCAGTCCGCTGTTCGCGCTCGGTCTATGCCCATCTTGCGGAAGACGCTGCCAATGGCCGTGTTGGCGGGACGACCGTAGTCGGAACCAGCAAGGACCGGGCACTCTACTTCTCCAAGCGCCTCATTCCCTATCTGCCGCAAGATGCAGCACTGGCCGATTTCCCGCCGGTCAGCCTGCATCTCGGCCTCTACGCCTATCGGCCCGAAGCGCTGCGACTTTACAGCACCGCGCCAACCAGCCAGTTGGAGCAACTCGAAGGGTTGGAGCAACTACGCTTCCTGGATCTCGGCCTTACGGTCGGCCTCGTCCACCTCGATCCGCTTGATTGGGACTCAATCGAGTTGAACAACCCAAGTGACGTAACGGTGAT
>JAZKBJ010000108.1:0-4754 GCA_040388685.1 Pseudomonadota bacterium | reverse complement strand
CGAGGGATTGTCTGACGTCCATGTCCACGACCGCCAACGCGCGGAATGCGGGAGGAACTGGGGCATCCAGGTTCCGCAGGGCGTTGTTGCGCTTACGGGTCCATCTCGACGCGCTTTTCGCGCAGCCGCGCCTCTATCTTCAGGGTGCGATCTGGCGGGTCCGCGGGCTCAAGTTACGTTCGCGTCACCGCTTTTCTGCTTTGATAGGACATTCGCCCCGCGCCTATGATCTATGGATGGCCAGCCGTGAACCGGAGCGCCTTGCAGCGATTGCCCTGACTGCAGTCGATGCTCCGCCGATTGCCATAGTAATAGATTGCCGCGCCGCTGCCGATGGCCTTGTGGAAACCCTTGCCTCGATCGCACACCTTCAGGGTGAAACGCCACAGATCGCCATCCTGGGGGTATCCGATGCTTCAGCCGGAATGCATCATCACCTGCCCGACCTGCAGGCCTTGTCAGCGTGGGTGAGCAACCAAACGAGCGACGCGTGGATATTGCCGCTATGTGCAGGTGACCTGCTCGCGCCTTGCGCGCTTTCAGCCTATCGCAAACATATTGCGTGCGACGTTGCGGCAAAGGTCTTCTACGCCGATGACGATCTGTTGACGGCCGACGGTAAGCGGGCGCAGCCGCATTTCAAGCCAACATGGGATCCGGAACTGTACCGGCATTTCGACTATCTGACCGGGAGCGCTCTTTTCGCCTGCGATCCGGCGATGATCGGCGAGGACTGGCCACGCAGATCGTTCGATCTTTCGCACCCGCCCGTTCACGTGCCGCACGTTCTGCATCATCGCCGCAAGCGCCCGGCCCCCGTGCGCCCCGCAGCGCCGCTCATCCCGCCAGATTTGCCCCATGTCAGCGTGATCGTGCCAACGCGCGACCACGTCGATCTTTTGCGCACCTGCATCGTCGGCCTCGATGCGACCCGCTATCCCTCGTTCGACGTGACCATCGTCGACAATGACTCGTCTGATCCGGAAACGGTCGCTTACCTCAAGGGCCTGCGCGCCAAGGGCATTCGGGTCGAAACCTACGCCGGCCCATTCAACTACGCCGCCATGCACAACGCCGTCGTGCCATCACTCGCTGGCCCGTTGGTCTGCCTACTGAACAACGATATTGAAGTCATCGATCCAGATTGGCTGATGATCATGGCGACGGCAGCGATGCGCGACGATGTCGGTGCCGTCGGCGCGCGCCTGCTCTACCCTGACCGCACAATTCAGCATGCCGGGATTGTGATCGGCGTGGGCGGCGGCGCCGGCCACGCGCACCGGATGCAACGTGATGATGAATGCGGCTACTTCGGCCGCGCCCACCTGCCGCAACACATCAGCGCCGTCACTGCGGCCTGCATGCTGTTGCGGAAGGATCGTTTTAAGGCGGTGGGCGGTTTCGACGCCGAAAATTTCACCGTCGCGTTCAACGACGTGGACTTATGCCTGAAACTGAATGCACGCGGCTGGCAGAGCTTTTACGAAGCACGCGCCTGCCTGATTCATCATGAATCCAAATCACGCGGCCTCGACAACGATCCGTTAAAAAGGGCGCGGTTTGCGGGCGAACTTGCCGCATTGAAGCGCATTTGGGCAACGGACTGCAGGCATGATCCGTATCACCATCCGGAACTGAGCCAGTTCGGCGAACAGTTCGTGGTCCGGCTATGACCTCACCGCTCGAGATTCCTCAGGTTACCCTGTGCGCTGCATCCTGCGTCAATGTGAGCGCCACCATTGCGGCCTTGAAGCGGTGCATGGCGCAAGTCCGCTGTGCTCGGGTCTTGCTGTTCAGCGATGCACAAGGCCTCGATCTGCCACCGGGTATCGAACTGGTCGCCATCCCCGGCCTTAAGTCCTCGGCCGACTACTCCCGTTTCGTGCTGCATGATCTGGTGCAGTGGATCGAAACGACACATTGCCTGATCGTGCAGTGGGATGGTTTCGTCACTGATTCGGGCGCTTGGAATCCGGCGTTCCTCGACTACGACTATATCGGAGCGCCCTAGCCGCAATTTTCCGATGGCCACGATGTCGGCAATGGGGGCTTTTCACTGCGTAGCAAGCGCTTGATGCAAGCCTGCCAACTCCCCGGCTTTGTCGACTCCGGCGAAGCGGAAGACGTCGTCATCGCCCGCAACAATCGCCGCTGGCTCGAACAGGCCTGCGGTATGCTTTTTGCGAACCGAGCGATCGCAAGTCACTTTTCTTTCGAGCGGGACCACGAAGTCGCACGTACTTTTGGCTTCCACGGCGTGTTCAACCTGCCCGAAGCCGTCGGCATTGATGACTTCTGGTCCATTTACAGGCTGCTTGACGACAAGAGTACGATCCACACCGATTTCTGGCCATTGCTGCGTGCGCTCGCAAGTGGCGCCAATGGCCTTAGCCGCGCTGGCCGCCTGGCCGTTGACCAAATACGTGGGTTCGTTCGATGAGCGCAACGGCCCACCGCCCGTATGTGCTGGACGTCAGCCGCCTGATCTGGCGGCTGGGCGGCAATCGCTTTCCCACCGGCATAGATCGCGTTTGCCAAGCCTATCTCGACGCTCTGGCCAATGAATCGATCGCGCTGGTGCAATGGCGCAACTTGCGTCTCGTCATGCCCGCCGGCACAAGCGACCGCCTGTTTCGGTTGCTGCAATCTGGCGCGCGCCGGAGGTTCAGGCTGCGGCTGGCGGCCATCGTTCTTCCGGCGCTGATCCGCAATATGTTCGGCAACCCTGATGTCGGCGGCAAGGTCCTGCTCAATGTCGGCCATACCGGCCTGAATGCTCCCGGCTTGGTTACATGGCTGGCCCAATCGGGCATGAAGCCGGTTTACCTCATTCACGACCTCATCCCGATCACTCACCCGCAGTACTGCCGCGTGGGCGAGGCAGAGCGTCATGCCCGGCGGATGCGGCAGGCCCTGCTCAGCGCCCATGGCATTATCGCCAATTCAGCTGCCACGGGTGAAGAACTCACGCGGTTTGCCGCAGCCCAAGGCCTGCCTGTGCCTCCGATGCTGGTGGCACATCTCGGGATTGAACCGCTCGTACCGGCGCCAAGCGTTTCTGCCCGGAACAATCCCTATTTCCTGTGTATTGGCACGATCGAAGGCCGCAAAAACCATGCCTTGCTACTCAGGGTGTGGGCAAGCCTGCGCGAGAGACTCGGACCGTTAGCGCCCGATCTTGTGCTGATCGGCCAGCGCGGCTGGATGGCGGAGGAGGTATTTGCGGCGCTGGACACGGTTCCTGCGGAAACGGGCCGTATCATCGAACTGTCCAGTTGCAACGACACCGAACTCGCGTCGTGGATTGCGCACGCACGAGCGGTGCTCATGCCCAGCCACATCGAAGGTTATGGCCTGCCCGTGCTAGAAGCGATGATGCTAGGGGCGGCAGTGATTGCCACCGATCTTGCCGTCTACCGCGAGATCGCTGGAGACATCCCGCTCTTGCTTGACGCGTCGGACGATGAGGCGTGGATAGAGGCGATAACCTCCTACACCGGCCATTCATCTGACCGCGACCGCCAGGTCAGCGCTCTTGCAGGTTTCGCGCCACCCATCTGGCCGGACCACATCAGGCGTGTTCGGGACTGGTTGGAGGCAACGCTCGCACCCTGATCCGCCCATTCAACCGGGCGACTTCCACACATCCTGCCTGTCAGCTTCGCAACCTGAAACTGTAATCCCGGTCCGGCGCAGCCGCGTGGGCGTGATATTGAGCAAGCCGAAGTGGCAATTGGCCCCGCCCCTGACCTGGACGTTCTCCAGCCGCACGCCTTGCGGGTATTGCAGTGCAGTTGCCGCCGTGCTGCCTTGTTCAATCAGTACTCCCGCACGCTCCTGCTGCCACGGTCGCTGCAGCATCGTGCCGAACCTGACCGACCCGACATCGCCGATTTTGGTTCGCACGACCGCAGCGCCCACCACCGGGCCATAAATCACAACGCCGGCAAGGCCCGAATTGCTGATGATGCTGTCGGTCACAGTCAGGTTGCGCAGGGTATAGCCCCCCTTCACCCCGTAGCCGAAACTGTTGTCGATGCTGGTGTCGCTGATCGCGATATCCTTCACGCCGACGCCCCCTCCGACCACGTCCACGCCTTCCCACGTGTCCGCGATCGCCGAACGGGATATCCGGATAGCGGCACTCGATTCCCCTATGCCCACACCGTCAGCCTGCCAAGGCAGATTACCTTCGGCAAAACGTGCGCCGCATCCCTTGATCCGCATCTTGTCGAGAACGACATTCGTCGACCGCACGATCATCACGCACGAAAGCTGCTCCTGCACACGAACGCCCTGAAAGCCATCCGCCTTTACGCCCTGCTGACCCGCAAACCTGAATTCCCGCACCGGCGCGGTATTCCAGCCCTGCGCGCGCACGCGCTCCAAGGTCAGTTCGGCATCGCCAGCATAAGGCGCCCACACCATATCGTGGATATTGAGGTTTCGCGCGGTGACGTTGGCTGAATCGACGACCATCAGGCCGAAGCCCTTTCCTCCCCCCGTGATTTCAACATCCTGGAGATCGACCTTGCGCGCGTGGCCGATCCAGATGCCGGCCGCCTCGCTCCGGGCACCCGACGAAGGATCGTTGCCGCGATCGATCCTGATATTTCTCAGCGTCACGCTGATTCGCGCCTGATCGCTCTCTGGCCTGATCAGCAGCGTCCGCGTGGAAAGATAGGCCGAGAGTCCGGCCGGGGCACCGCCTGCAAGCGCCGGATCGCCGCAACTCGCGATGGCTTCGGCGCCCT
>JAZKBJ010000107.1:2746-4540 GCA_040388685.1 Pseudomonadota bacterium | reverse complement strand
CGACCACATAGGGCCGCTGCTCGCCCGCGCCGACCGCCATGATCATGGCTTGCGGCGGATTGATCACGGCATCGAACTGCTTGATTCCGAACATGCCGAGATTGGAAAGCGAGGCAGTACCACCCTGATACTCATGCGGCTGCAACTTGCCGTCGCGCGCCTTGCCCGCCAATGCCTTCATTTCCGTGGCGATGGCCGAGACGGACTTGCTTCCGGCATCGACGATGATCGGCGTGATCAGGCCTGAAGGCGCTGCCACAGCCACTGAAATGTCGGCCCGGGTAAAGCTGCGGAGTTCATCGCCCGCAAAGCTCACGTTGCACTTGGGCACCTGCACCAGCGCCTTGGCCAGCGCCTTGATGATCAGGTCGTTGACGGAAAGCTTCACGCCCTGCGCTTCGAGCGCTTTGTTGAGCTGGCCGCGCAGCTTGAGCAGCGCGTCGAGCTGGATATCGACTGTGAGGTAGATATGCGGAATCGTTTGTTTCGCCTCGGTCAGGCGGCGCGCGATGGTCTTGCGCACATTGTTGAGCTTGGCCGCTTCATAGGGAATGCCGAAGTCTGGCACGGACGCAGTTGCTGGCGCAGCAGCGACGGCAGCAGCTGGCGTGGACGCTGGTGCCGATGACACTGCGGGCTTCACGCCTTCAACGTCAGCCTTGACGATGCGGCCATTCGGTCCCGACCCCTTGACGCCCGACAGATCGACACCCTTGTCAGCCGCAATGCGCTTGGCCAGCGGGCTGGCAACCACCCGATCACCCTTGGCCGCAGGTGTTGCAACTGGAGCCGCAACAGCCGCAGGCGCAGCAACTGGTGCCGGAGTTGCCTTGGCAGCGGGCGCCGGCTCCGCAGCCTTCGCCGCCGGAGCGGGGGCGCTGGCGTCTTCGTCCTCTCCGGCAATCGTTGCGATCACGGTGCCGACCTTTACGCCCTCGCTGCCCTCGGCAACGTCGATCGACACCACCGTGCCTTCATCAACTGCCTCGAACTCCATCGTCGCCTTGTCGGTCTCGATCTCGGCCATGATGTCGCCCGACGAAACCTTGTCGCCGACCTTGATCAGCCACTTTGCAAGGGTGCCTTCCTCCATCGTCGGCGAAAGGGCGGGCATCTTGATCGCGATCGGCATGGGCGCTTTTTCCGTGTCCTGATGGTGCAGGGCAAAGGCCGCCGTAACGCAAACCTCCCCTGCATCTTTTGTTGGCGCCATTTCACCAGCATGGCGCGTCGGGTCAAGTGGCTTGCCGCTTGCACCGCATACGAATTTGCCGATACGAGGGCTTCGGAGGATCAAAATCATGCCGCAGCGCATCTACCTTGTGATCATGGACGAGACCGAGGAAGCGCGCGCGGCGCTTCGGTTCGCCGCGCGCCGTGCGGTTCGCACCGGCGGCACGGTCCACATTCTCGCGCTCGTCCCGCGTCAGGAGTTTGTCGCCTTCGGCGGCGTGCAGGCCACGATCGAGGAGGAAGCGCGCGACCGGGCCGAAGTTCTCGCCATGACCGCAGCTGGCAGCCTCGCGTCGGAATCCGGCCTGACCCCCGTGATCGCAGTCATGCAGGGCGACGGCCCGCAAGCCGTGCGCGCCTATCTTGGCGAGCATCCCGAAGTCTCGGCGCTCGTCCTCGGCGCGGCAGGCGATACGAACCCCGGCCCGCTTGTCACCCACTTTGCCGGACTCGCCGGACAACTGCCTTGCCCGCTGATGATTGTGCCCGGCGCACTCGATGATGAAACCATCGACCGGGTCAGCTAAGCGCTACCGCTTACCCTTGCCCTGATGCCGGATG
>JAZKBJ010000107.1:2215-2690 GCA_040388685.1 Pseudomonadota bacterium | reverse complement strand
TCCTCCAGGCGATCGAGCCTGGCGGCAGCCGTCGACATCAGGCGCTGCGCCTTCTCGTCATAGCCGAAGCGCTCCGCACCCAGCGTCGAAACCGGGACCAGCCCATCGCCGCCCAGCCCGATGATCGTGGCGAAAAGGCCGAACTTCTGCACGCCGGTAATGCGGGTATCGAACACTTCGCCCACCTTGCCCGAAAGCCACGCCGCAACATAGCGGTCGGTCGTCTCGCGCTCGGCCACCATAGCACGCCGCTCGGTAGTGCTGATCGCTTCCGCAATCCGGCCTAGGTCGCTGCGGTCGCGGTCCGAAAGCCCGGACGTGGCCGGAATATCCCCATGCGGCGCAGGCTGCTCCAGTCCATAGGCATCGACCAACGCGCGGTGCACGAGCAAATCGGAATAGCGCCGGATCGGCGAGGTAAAATGAGCATAGCTGCCGAGTGAAAGCCCGAAGTGTCCGGCATTGCGTGGCCCGT
>JAZKBJ010000107.1:0-2205 GCA_040388685.1 Pseudomonadota bacterium | reverse complement strand
GTGTCTGGCTGCGCAGCACCGCCTCCATGACCAGCGCCTTCTCGGTATCGTCGGTCACATCCTTCATCATGCGGTTGAATAGCGAAGGCGTGACCACCTGCCCCAGCGCGAGCTTACGGTCGAACGTGGCAAGATAGTCCTTGAGCGCGATCAGTTTCTCGCGGCTCGGCGGTTCGTGAATGCGGTAAACCACCGGCGCGACCTTGGCTTCAAGCGCCTTGGCCGCCGCCACGTTGGCCGCAATCATGAAGTCCTCGACGACGCGGTGCGCATCGAGCCGTTCGCGCAAGGCGATCTCGGCAATCTTGCCTTGGGCATCGAGCACAACCCGGCGTTCGGGCAAATCGAGATCGAGCGGATCACGCTCCTTGCGCGCCTTTTCCAGCAGACGCCATGCATCCCACAGATGTGCAAGATGCTGCGGGGCCTCACCCTCATCAATCCGCCGCTGCGCTTCTTCATAGGCGATGACTTCGGCAATTCGCACAAGTGCGCGCGTAAACCGCCAGCCCGTAATCCGCCCCTGCGCATCGATCGACAGATGGCACGCCATTGCCGCGCGATCCGCGCCTGCCTTGAGCGAACAGACATTGGCGCTCAGCACTTCAGGCAGCATTGGCACAACACGGTCAGGGAAATAGACCGAGTTGCCGCGCTTCCTCGCCTCGCGGTCCACATGCCCGCCCGGCCGAACATAGAAGCTGACGTCCGCAATCGCGACCAGCGCGCGGAAACCGCCTGCGCCGTCCGGTTCAGCCCAGATCGCATCGTCATGATCGCGCGCATCCACCGGGTCGATCGCCACGATCGGCAGGTGGCGCAAGTCCTCACGGTGCTGCTCGCTCAGCGGCAGTTTTGCCGCCAATTCGGCTTCCTGATTGGTGTCGCCCGAAAACACGTTGGGAATGCCATGCTTGTGGATCGCGATCAGGCTGAATGCGCGCGGCGCCAGCGGATCGCCCAGCACTGCCGTAACTTTCACGCCCGCACGCGGAGACCGCCCGGCAGGCTCAGCCAACACAAGCTGCCCCGCTTCGGCCCCGCCAAGATCGGAAATCTGCACGGCGTTGCGAACGCGCTTGTCCACCGGCGCCAGCCAGCCCTTGCCCGCACCATCGAACTCGACCACGCCCATGACCTGTTCGTCATCCACAGCGAGTTTCTTTATCGGATAGGCCAGCCAGCCAGTGCCCGCTTCCTCTGTGCGTGCCAGCACGCGGTCACCCACCCGCAGTGCCGCCTGCCGATCGCGCACCTTGCCGCGCGGCTCCACCACACGCAGGCGCGGCGGCGGGCTCGCATCGTCCGGCTGCCACGTTTCAGGAATGGCAATCGGTTCGCCCTCGTCGATCTCGACAATGCGCAGCACGGTCACCTTGGGCACCCCGCCCATCGCATGGAAAGCGCTGCGGTTGCCGTCGATCAGGCCTTCCTCGGCCATGTCCTTGAGCAGCGCCTTCAGCGCGATCTTCTCGGTGCCCTTGAGGCCGAACGCCTTGGAAATCTCGCGCTTGCCTGCGGGTTCATCGGACTGGGCGATGAAATCGAGCACCTGCTGGCGCGAGGGCAACCCTTGCGGATGTTTGTATTTGGTCATCGCTGGCATGTGGTCGTTCGGCCCTGCGATGGCAAGCGCTGTTCAGGGCTTCGCGGGTGAAGACGGCAGCGCCGCAAACTGCCCGCCCGGTACTGCCGAAGCGACCGGACTTTCGCTCCCATCGGCCGCAACCGCGCTCACGCCGAACAACCAGTCGTCAGCCCGGACGCCTTCGAGATGCGCAGCAAGTTCAGCTGTTTCGACCACCATTGTTTCCCATACCGGCGCATCGGTCCGGCGCTGCCACAACCTGTAGCGCGCTGCGCCCGGCACCGCCGACCACGCAATATCGGTGGACGTCTGCACCGCGCCCTTCACCATTGGTGCGGGCGGAATCGGGGCACGCGCCAACGCCGCCAGCGCGCGCACGTTCAGCCGCGTGACCTTGGCGAGATAGGCAAAGTCCATTTCGTCCACCGTATCGCCGAACTTCACGCCCTTTTCGGTTCGCACATCCTGATGCTGATGCTCGTAGTCCTCGACCGCCACGGTCAGCCGGATCGCGGGATAGCCCTTGTCCGAAAACGGCAGCTGGTCCCCGCCCCGCCCCATTCGGTCCGCCCGCCAGATCTGCCGTGCGGCAAGTCCCTTGGAGTCGCCAGCAGCAA
>JAZKBJ010000106.1:809-8872 GCA_040388685.1 Pseudomonadota bacterium | reverse complement strand
GAGACGGTGTTCCGCATCGGCGAGATCGTGGCGGGCGAAAAGGGCTGCACGGTAACCGGCAGCGTCGATACCTGGTCGGCGCGCGCGCCTTGGGAAGCCATTCATCTTGGCTGAACGCACGCCAGTCGCCGTGTTCATATCGGGTAGCGGGACCAACATGGCCGCGCTGCTCTATGCGAGCCGTGCGGCGGACTGCCCCTATGAAATCGTGCTGGTGCTTTCCAACAATCCTGATGCTTCGGGATTGAAGCTGGCCGAAGCCGAGGGCGTTGCCACATTCTGCCTGCCGCACAAGGGCATCCCCCGCGCCGAGCATGACGCGCAGATGGAAGCGCAGGTGCTGGCGTCAGGCGCGCAGGTGATCGCGCTGGCGGGGTACATGCGGATTCTCAGCCCCGAGTTTACCGGGCGTTGGGAAGGGCGGATGCTCAATATTCATCCTTCGCTGCTGCCGAAATACAAGGGCCTGCACACGCACGACCGCGCGATCGCGGCGGGTGATTCGCATGGCGGATGCTCCGTTCATCTGGTGACCGCCGAGCTCGATGATGGGCCGATCCTGGGCCAGACGCCTGTGGCGATCATTCCGGGCGATAGCGGCGAAACGCTGGCCGCCCGCGTGCTGTTTGCCGAGCATCAGCTCTATTCGCGGGTGCTGGCGAAGTTCGTGGCGCGGGGCAGCGATCCGGTTTGGCTGCTGGACAAGTGCCGCACGCTTGCCGCTGCCCTTCCGCAAGTCGAGGAGCGTGAAAGCCACGGCGCGCCCGGCTGGCGCGTGGGTGGAAAATATTTCGCCTACTTCAACGATCAGCACCACGGCACCGAGCATATCGCCGTGCTGGTCAAGACCAGCGGGCCGGACGAACTGGCCGCACTGGTAGAGCAGGACCCCGGCATCTGGTTCCGCCCCGCCTATTACGGCGCAAGCGGCTGGGCCGGGCTGATTCTCAATCGCCCAGATGTGGATTGGGAACACGTAGCAGGCTGGCTGCGCCGCAGCTGGACCGCCGTGGCCCCGCGCCGCCTTGCCGCAATGATGGAATTCTGACCCAGCCATGGTGATCTCGACCATCCGCAGGATATACGCGCATACCGCACTGCAATCGTTTGTTGAAGCAAGTGGCGGGCTGTTTGTCGCGGGCTTCCTCGTGCGGCAGGGCTTGTCTCCTTCGCTCGCGCTGGTGAGCACAGCGCTCGTCCTGCTGTCACGCTTCGCCTTGCGCGGTGCGGTTCTGCCGCTGGCGCACGCTTATGGCCTGCGCAGCGTGGTGCTGATGGGCGTGGCCGTGCGCGCGATCAGCTTTGCGATGCTGCCGATGGTCGATGGACTGGGCGCGATGCTGGTGGGCTACATCCTCGTCTCGGGGCTGGGTAGCGTGCTCTATTGGACGGGATACCACGCCTATGTTTCGGCGGCGGGCGACAAGGCCGCGATGGGGCGGCAGGTCAGCATCCAGCAGGCGACGACGGCCTCGGTCGGCATCGTTGCGCCGATTGCAGGCGGATTCCTGCTGGCGGGAGCCGGGCCTGCGGTCGCTTTTGCGGTGATCGCCGCGCTGCAGCTTGTGGCCGGACTGCCCTTCATCGGCGCGGCCAATCCAGCAATCGATCCCGGCGCCAAGGCCGATCCGGCCATCGCCCGGTTCGGCAGGCGGCTCTATTTTGCGGAAGGTCTGCAGGCGGGCTGCGCGGTGATCGTGTGGAACCTCGCGCTGTTCGTGACGCTGGGGCAGAGCTTCGAGAACTTCGGTGGCGCGCTCGCGCTGGCGGGCGTGGGCGCAGCGGCGGGAAGCATCGTGATCGGCAAGCTGATCGACGGCGGGCGCGGGATGCATTCGCTGGCGCTGGCCTATGGCCTGGGCGCATCGGTGCTGGTGATCAAGGCGCTGGCTTGGGGGTCCCCCCTGCCCGCGCTGGTCGCCACGGCGCTGGGCGCGCTGGTGACGCCGATGCTGGCCACGGCCATGCTCTCGCCACTCTATGCCATGGCCAAGCAATCGAGCAGCACGCTGCGCTTCAACATGGCGACCGAGGGCGGCTGGGATCTGGGCTGTTCTTGCGCGTGCCTGGCCGCTGCTGCGGTTCTGGCGGCCGGCCTTGGCTATTCACTGCCGATCCTGCTAGGGCTTGGCGGCATCGCGGCCATCGCACGGGGCCTGACCGGGTGGTACAGAAAGGCCCCGGCTGCCGCCTAGATCTGCGTGAATTCCACTTCAGGGCGGCTTTCGCGGGTGCCGCGATAGCGCACCGACGGATCGCTGGCGTCGGCAGCGATCACGACGTAATCGTCATGCACTTCAAGCAGTTCGCCTGCGAACGGCATCCCTTCGAACATCGGATCGCCGGTGACCCGGTAGCTGACGGTGTCGCCGACCTTGAAGGTCGCCGCGTCGAAATTGAACGCGAAGGGGCAATCATCCCCGCCCATTCCCTGCATCGATCTCTCCTCTTTCGGCCATCATAGCGCAGATGGGGCCCAAGAAAAAAGGGCCGAGTTTCCCCGGCCCTTTCCATATCTGTGCGGCAGTGGCGCCGATCAGCCGACGATTTCTTCGGGCTTGAAGAAGTAGGCGATTTCGATCGCCGCGTTCTCGTCCGAATCCGAACCGTGGACCGAATTGGCTTCGATCGATTCGGCCAGTTCCTTGCGGATCGTGCCGGGTTCGGCATTGGCGGGGTTGGTCGCGCCCATGATGTCGCGGTTGCGCTGCATCGCGTTCTCGCCTTCGAGAACCTGCACGACGACCGGGCCGGAGATCATGAATTCGACCAATTCGCCGAAGAAGGGGCGCTCGCGGTGAACGGCATAGAAGCCTTCAGCCTGTTCGCGGCTCATGTGGATGCGCTTCGAAGCGACGACACGCAGGCCGGCTTCTTCAAGCATCTTGGTGACCGCGCCGGTCAGGTTGCGACGCGTGGCGTCGGGCTTGATGATCGAGAAAGTGCGGGTAACCGCCATGGGACGTTCCTTGCAAACGATGGGAAATCAGTTGGGCGCGCCCCTAGCGGGGATTGCGCTGCGGTGCAAGGTTGGTGGGCATTCTCCCGTCCGTTCGTCCTGAGCCTGTCGAAGGATGCGCGCTGCGGCCGGAGCAAGGATGTGCGCCATTTTGCGTGGTGTTCGCGTAAATGTTGGGCTGCAAGCGCTTGAGGCAATCGGTGCGCGCGTGCTTCGACAGGCTCAGCACGAACGGATTTTTGGGGTTTTCTGAAGCCCTTTACGGCCCCTCTTTCCACTTGCCCTGTTCCTGCCGCCAGTAGCGGCGCTCCACTCCCTCGCGCGTGCCGAGCATGCGCCAGCAGCCGCGCGCGTCGTCGATGCGGGCGGGTGGAAAAAGGAAGAACACACGCTCGAACGCACCTTCGCGCCACACGCCGTCGGCGAGCGCCATGAATTTCGCGCCGTTGGCGGGGTCAGTGGCACCGGACAGGAGGATCGGCTGGCGGTCGGCGTGGGGATCGGTAGCGAGGCCATTGGCGAGGAAGGTTTCGGGCAGCCGCGTCCACAGCGCTTCGCTGGCGCGCTTCAATTGCGCGGAATCCTCGGAGACGACCAGCAGGCGCTCGCCCGCCGCCAAGGTATTACGCGCGATGAGCGGCAGCACCTGTTCGGCGGGATCGTTTGTCAGCTGGTAGAAATCGACGCGCATCAGACCGCTTTCCCCTTTCCGCTGCGGCAGCGATCGGAACAGAACTTCACGCTATCCCAGTCGCGCTCCCACTTCTTGCGCCATGTGAACGGCAACCCGCACGCGGCGCAAGTCTTGCTCGGCAGATCAGACTTGCGCCGCATTTTTGGCACGGGGAATTACGCCTCCAGCACGTCGCGGACATAGCGGTCGAGCAGGCGCACGCCGTAGCCGGTCGCGCCCTTGTCCCAGGTTGCGCCGGGCTTGTCGGCCCAGACCATCCCGGCGATGTCGAGGTGGGCCCAGGCCACGCCCTTGTCGATATAGCGCTGCAGGAACTGCGCGGCAGTGATCGAACCGCCATAACGCGGGCCGACGTTCTTCATGTCGGCAATAGGGCTGTCGATCAGCTTGTCGTAGGCCGCGCCGATCGGGAAGCGCCAGAGCTTGTCGCCGCTGCCCTTGCCTGCGGTGTCGAGCTTGGCCGCCAGCGCATCGTCGTTGCTGAACATGCCGCCGTATTCGTGGCCGAGCGAGATGATGATCGCACCGGTCAGCGTGGCGAGGTCGATCACGGTCTTGGGGCTGTACTCCTGTTGCACCCAGGTGAGCGCATCGCACAGGACAAGGCGGCCCTCGGCGTCGGTGTTGATCACTTCAACGGTCTGGCCGGACATCGATGTGACCACATCGCCGGGGCGTTGGGCGTTGCCATCGGGCATGTTCTCGACCAGCCCGCAGACGCCGATCACGTCCGCCTTTGCTTTACGCCGGGCGAGGGTGAGCATGGTGCCCGCGACCGCAGCCGCACCGCCCATGTCCCACTTCATGTCTTCCATGCCGGCTGCAGGCTTGATCGAGATGCCGCCGGTATCGAAGGTGACGCCCTTGCCGACGAAGGCGGTCGGCTGTTCAGCGTCCGCGCCCTTCCAGCGCATCGCCAGCAGCTTCGGCTCGCGCACCGAGCCTTGCGCCACGCCGAGCAGTGCGCCCATGCCGAGCGCGGTCATTTCGGCAAGGCCGAGTACGACGATCTCGACGCCGGTGCCTTCGAGGCGGGCCTTGGCGCGTTCGACGAAGCTTTCGGGGTAGATCACGTTGGCAGGTTCCGCGACCAGTTCGCGGGTGAATTCGACGCCCTCGGCCACGGCGCTTTCAATGTCCCATGCCGCAGAGGTGCCTTCAGGCGCACCGACGGCTACCAGCTCTGCCAGAGAGCGCTTCTGCTCCTCGGCGAGCTTGGTGCGGTACACGTCATGGCGCCAGCCGCGCAGACGCGCGCCGAGCAGGACGGCGGCGGCTTCGGTGCCCGAGAGGCCCGACCCGGCGAAGTCGATCGCGAGCGCCGTTTCGCCCGAGGTGAGATACTTCGCGGTCAGCGCGGCCCCGGCCTTTTCGAGCGCTGGCAGGCGCTCGGTGCCTTCGGCCTTTCCAGCATTTGGGCCGATTCCGGCCAGCGCCAGCCGCTTCACGCCGCCGTCCGACGCGACGAATGCTTCGAACACCTGGCCCACCTTGCCGGAGAAGCGTGCGGCGGCTGCGCCATCGCGCACCACCGCATCAAGATCGGCAGGAAGCGCATCCTGCGCCACCAGACGGGCGATGAGGCGGGGAAGCGGGGCATCGCTGGTGCGAAAAACGACCTTCATTCGGCACTCCTGTCGGAAAAGACGTCACGCTTCGGCGCAAGGACGGCCAAGGCGGAAATTGTGGAATTGCAGTTAGGGTGCACTGGTGCGATAGGCAAGCGCATGCAACCCGCCCGGCGGCCGCAGCCGCAAGCCCTTGATCGACGCTTGCGCCTTGCGCACATCACCTTGACCGCCGCCGGATTCGGACTGGCCGCCTTTGCGGCCCTTCCCGCACTGGCGCAGGATGCTCCACCGGAGCAGGCCCCCGCCGCGACGCCATCGCCCGACGATGTCATTCGCTTCGAATCCGACAAGGTCCGCTACGACAGCAACTCGGAACTCGTGACCGCCGAGGGCAACGTGGTCCTGCGCCACGAGGACCAGACGGTGCGAGCCGACAATGTCGTGTGGGACCGCAAGACCGGCAAGATCGACGCCAGTGGCAACATCCGGCTGGTCGATGACGACGGCAACATCGTCTACACCGACAAGATCGAACTGACCGACGAGTTCAAGGCAGGCGCGATCGAGGATCTGCTGATCGTGCTGCGCACTGGCGGGCGGCTCGCGGCCAAGAGCGGCGTGCGCGATGCCGATGGCAACATGATGCTCGAATCAGCGGCCTATTCGGGCTGCTCGGTCGAGGACAACAAAGGCTGCCCCAAGAACCCGAGCTGGGAAGTGACCGCCGCGCGCGTCTACTTCGACGCGAAGGAAAAGCGGGTGAAGTACTATGGCGCGACGCTGCGTCTGTTCGGCATCCCGATCCTGCCGCTGCCGGGGCTGGGCCATACTTCGGACTTCCGCGCCGAGACCGGGCTGCTGATCCCCGATTTCCGCCTGAGCGCTTCGAACGGCGCGGAAATCAGCGATACCTGGTACTGGCGCATCGCCGACAATCGCGATCTTGCGGTGACCGGCACGTTCTATACGCAGTCGTTGCCAATGCTCACGGCCAAGTACCGGCATCTGACCAATCTCGGCGCGTTCCAGATCACCGGCTATGCCACGCGCAGCTCGCGCATTCCGGTGGGCGGGACCGATACGGCCAAGTTGCAATCGTGGCGCGGCTATCTTGAAGCCAACGGCAAGCTGCAGTTCTCGCCGCACTGGAGCCTGACCGGCAACGGACGCATTGCTTCTGACCGCACCTTCCTGCGCCGCTATGACATCAGCCGCGATGACCGGTTGCGCTCCTCGCTCAATGTCGAGCGGATCGACGACGACAGCTACCTGAGCATCGCCGGGTGGATGACGCAGACGGTGCGGGTGGACGATCCGCAAGGTCTGGTGCCGCTGGCACTCCCCGCAATCGACTATCGCCGCCGCCTGATAGTCGACGGCGTGCCCGGCAAGTTCGAGTTCGAGGCCAACAGCCTCGCCATCCTGCGCACCGCCGGCCAGGACAGCCAGCGCGCCTTTGCCCGCGCGCAGTGGGATTTGCGCACGATCACCGGGCTGGGTCAGGAAGTGACGCTGACGGGTCTTGTGCGCGGCGACGTCTATCACAGCGCGGAGAACGAGCTGACCGAGACGGCGATCTATCGAGGACTGCCCGGCTGGCAGACGCGCGGCATCGCGACGGCGGCGCTTGACGTAAAATGGCCGTTCGTGGGCAGTTTGCTTGGCGGCGCGCAAGTGCTGACGCCGCGCGTGCAGGTGGTGGCGACGCCAGGCGTGCGCAACTTCGAGATCCCGAACGAGGATTCGCGCTCGGTCGATCTGGAAGACACCAATCTGTTCGCGCTCAACCGCTTTCCGGGGCATGACCGGATCGAGGATGGCGTGCGCTTCACCTATGGCTTCGACTGGAACTACCAGCGCCCCGGCCTGCGCATCGCCACGACGATCGGCCAGTCCTACCGTCTGTCGAGCCAGAGTTCGATTCTGCCACCCGGCACGGGGCTGACAAACCGCGCCTCGGACTATGTCGGGCGCACCAGCATCCGCTTCGGCGATGTGGTCAAGCTGACGCACCGTTTCCGCATCGACAAGGACACGTTTGCCCTGCGCCGCAACGAGTTCGATGCGACGCTGGGCAACCACCGCCGCTATGTCGAAGCGGGCTATCTCAAGCTCAACCGCAACATCACCAGTTCTTTCGAGGATCTGCAGGACCGCGAGGAGCTACGCTTTGCCGCGCGGACGCCGATCACACGGGCGTTTTCGGTGTTCGGCTCGGCCATCGTCAACCTGACCGACCGCGACGAGGATCCGACGCTGTCGTCCGACGGGTTCCAGATGCTGCGCCACCGCATCGGCGTGGCCTATACCGACGACTGCCTCGATGTATCGTTCACGTGGCGGCGCGATTACGTGACCACGGGCGATGCCGAGCGCGGCAATTCGTTCCAGATTTCGCTTTCACTCAAGAACCTAGGCGTGAAATAGCGAGTAAAAGCACCGAGACTTGCCCTTTTGCGCGCGATACGCCACTCAGCTTGCGTTAAGCCGCTTGCGGCCAATGCCCGAGGATAACAGAAGGCCGCCGCCAGACGACAATCTGAGCGGACCAGTTCGACAGGACCACTTACCCGACCATGATGTCCAAGCTGAAGATCAACCGCAAGGCGGCCATTCGCTCGATCGGAACCGCCGCGCTCGCGTTCGGGACGTTTGCCACTGCCGCGACCCCGGTGCTGGCACAGGGCGCCAATGCGCCGCTCAACATCCCGGCAAACCCGGTGATGTTCGGCAAGAACGACCCGAACGTGCGCCGCGCCACCGCCATCGTCAATGGCGAGATCGTGACCGGCACCGATGTCGAACAGCGGCTTGCGCTGATCGTTTCGGCCAATGGCAA
>JAZKBJ010000106.1:0-799 GCA_040388685.1 Pseudomonadota bacterium | reverse complement strand
TCGCCAGCAGGTGCTGCGCAACCTGATCGACGAGACGCTGCAAATTCAGGAGGCCAAGGCCTCGGACGTTCCTGCAGACGATGCTCAGGTCGATGCGACTTATGACCGCGTGGCCACGCAGAACTTCGGCCAGTCGCCCGAGGCGATGGAGAAGTATCTCGCGCGCGTCGGTTCGTCGGCGGCATCGCTGAAGCGCCAGATCCGCGGCGAACTTTCGTGGCAGAACCTGTTGCGCCGCAACGTCCAGCCCTTCGTCAACGTATCCGAAGGCGAAGTGACCGAAATGATGCAGCGCCTGCAGGCGTCGAAGGGCACCGAAGAGTACCGCATCGGCGAAATCTTCCTCGCGGCGACTGACCAGAACAAGCCGCAGGTCTTTGCGAACGCGGAAAAGATCGTCGAGCAGCTCAAGGGTGGCGGTAGCTTCGTGGCTTATGCCCGCCAGTATTCCGAAGCCTCGACGGCTGCCGTCGGCGGCGATCTTGGCTGGATCAGGCTGGCGCAGCTTCCGGCGGAACTGGGCGCAGCCGCAACCGGCATGGCCCCCGGCCAGCTGGCAGGCCCGGTCGAAATCCGTGGCGGCTTCTCGATCCTGTACCTGATCGACAAGCGCCAGGTGCTGACCGCCGACCCGCGCGATGCGCTGCTCAGCCTCAAGCAGATCTCCATCGAATTCCCCAAGGGCACGAACAACGACGCGGCTGGCAAGAAGGCCGCCGAGTTCGCCGCGATGGTCAAGACGATCAAGGGCTGCGGTGATGCCGATGGCGCGGCGTCGAAGATCGGCGCGACCGTGGTT
>JAZKBJ010000105.1:0-8133 GCA_040388685.1 Pseudomonadota bacterium | reverse complement strand
CATCATGCGGCGTCTGTGGGCAGGTGAGACGGTCAATTACGATGGCATCATGGGCAACTTCCCGATGCTGAAGCTGACCGACAAGCACGATGGGCCGACCCCGCCGATCATCTTTACCGCCATCGGGCCGAAGTCGCTCGAATTCGCAGGAGCGCATTGCGACGGCGTGCTGCTGCATCCGTTCGTCTCGCCGCAGGGCGTGCGCAACAGCGCGAAGATCGTGCGCGATGCCGCCGAAAAGGCCGGGCGCGATCCGATGGCGGTGCGCATCTATCACAACATCATCGTCGCCCCCGATCTACCCAAGGACGAGGAAGATGCGGTCGTGCGTGGCCGCGCGATTACCTATTTCGAGCTTCCGGGCTTCGGCGACCTGATCGTCGAGATCAACGAATGGGACAAGTCGGTGCTGGACCAGATCCGCGCCCATCCCAAGATCGCCTGCCTGAACGGCAAGCCCGCCGATCAGGCCTATACGCGCCAGGAACTGGTCGATGTGGGCCAGATTCTGCCGCAACAGTGGATCGACGAAGGCGCGGCCGTGGGCACGGCAGCGCAGTGCGCCGACCAGTTGATGGCCTATCTTGATGCGGGCGCGGACGAGATCCTGCTGCACGGCGCTGGCCCCAAGGACATGGGGCCGCTGACTACCGAGCTGAAGCGCGCCTTGGCCGCCAAGGGCTTCTGAAGCCACCCTTTCCCCCGGCAGGTTGCGGTGCGGCCTGCCGGGGTGAGCTTCATTGGCGCACGGTCCCGGTAGCGGAACGGCGCATGGGATAGGGAACGACGTATAATGGCGCTGGCCGAAGCATCCGAAGCAATCGCCCCGCTGGACCCCGACGCGCTGATTGCCGACGCGCAGGCCCAGACCGGTTACACCGATTTCGGGCCCGACCTCAGCTTCATGACCGGCTTGCGCGAACTGGTGAAAGCGGTGGAGGCGATGGACCCGCCGGCGCAGTTGCGCGCCACAGCCAAGGCCAACATCACCAAGATCCTGTCGATGCGGCTGCGAATGGCCGAAGATGACCGCAACCATCCCGAAATCGCGGCGCAAGATGTGGGACCGCCGCTGATCGTGTGCGGATTGCCGCGCACCGGCACGACGATCACCTATGACCTGCTGTGCCTCGATCCGGCTGCCCGCGCGCCGACCGAATGGGAATGGTACATCCCCTGGCCCGCGCCGGAAAAGGCGACGTTTGCCACCGATCCGCGCATCGCGCAGGTGCAGGCGATCTATGAGAACTGGCTGGCGCACGCGCCGCAGCTTGCCGATATCCAGCGCATGGATTGCACGCAGCCGGGCGAATGCAACCACGGCATGATGATGCATTTTGCCAGCACCAACTTCCCCGCCGAACTTGGCGTGCCAGACTTCGCAAAGTGGCTGCTGAGTACGGTGGCCGAGGGGCAATACCGGACGCACAAGCGGCTGCTGCAGCAGTTTCAGTGGAAAGGGCCGCAAGGGCGCTGGACGCTGAAATCGCCGCAGCACCTGTTCGATCTGCCGGGCTTGGTCGAAGCCTATCCCGGCGCGATGCTGGTGTGGACGCACCGTGATCCGGTGCTGACGTTCTCATCTTTGTCGAGCATGATTGCGGCGTTCCTTGCCGCCGTGGGCGCAGACAAGGATCTGAAAGCTGTGGGCCGCAGCGTGTTCGAAACGTGGAGCGAGGGGCTGGAACGCGGCCTCAAGGCCCGCGATGCCCGCCCCGACATTGCCGAACGCATCATCGATCTTGGGCATAGCGAGGTCGTGGCCGATCCGATGGGCTCGGTCCGCCGCATCTACGACCGTTTCGGACTGCCGTTCACGCCCGAGCATGAAGCGCGCATCACGCAGTTCCTCTCGCAGAATGCGGCGGCGAAGCGGCTGGGGCGCCACAAGCACAGCGCCGAGCAGTTCGGCATCGATCCGGCCGAGGTGCGCGAACGCCTCGCCCCTTATTACGCGCGGTTCGGGCACCTGTTGGCGCCCCTTCCCACAAACGCAGGGTAATTCCGATGAGCGTACTCGACCGTTTCCGGCTGGATGGCCGCACCGCAATCCTGACCGGCGTTGGCCCCGGCGTGGGCGAACATGTGGCCAAGGCTTATGCCGAACTGGGCGCAAATGTGGTGATTTCCGCGCGCAGCCAGGACCGGCTTGATCGCATTGCCGGGGAAATCAATGCGCTGGGCGGTGGCCGGGTGCGGGCTGTTGCCGTCGATGCGGCGAACAAGGACGATCTGCAGAAACTGGTCGATACCGCGCACGATGCGTTCGGGCCGATCCATATCGTGTTCAACAACGCGGCCGCCGGGGTGGTCTATGCCCATGATGGCGGATTGTGGGCCAACACCGACGCGGTGTGGCAGACCGCGATGGACGTCAACGTGATGGCGACATGGCGGCTGGTGGAAATGACCGAGGCTGACATGAAGGCCCACGGCAAGGGCAGCGTGATTTCGGTGCAGAGCTGCGGTGGGTTCACCCCGATTCCGCCGGCGGTGGCCTATGGCGTGAGCAAGGCGGCGCTGTTGTTTCTGGTGCGCGAACTGGCCAAGACCCAGGCTCCGCATACCCGGATCAACTGCCTCTGCGTGGGATCGATGAGTCCCGATGGGCAGGAAGCCGAAATCCATCGCGGGCTGGGGCTTGCCGAGCGCAATGCGATCAAGCGCTTCGGTGCGGCGGACGAGGCGGTGGGCGCGGCGATCCTGCTGGCAAGCGATGCGTCGAGCTATACCACCGGCAGCACGATCTTCACCGAAGGTGGCCGCGTGGGGACGATCTCGTGAGCGCGAACCCGCTGTGGACCGAAGATCAGGCCGAGGCCGAGCGCCTTTCGCTGCGGCTGATAGAACGCGCCGATGTGCGCGCCGCGCGTGAAGCACAGCGCATTGCCATGCGCGCGCACCCGTTGGCAGCGACCGTCGACGGCATTGCCGGGCTGGACCGCGCGCTTGACCAATGGGTGCTGGGCCTTGCCATGCGCGAGGCCAATGGCGATCCGGCCGATCCCAAAGTGGTGTGGAACATCAGCAACGCGCCGCGAAACTGGTTTGGCCATGTCTATCAGGGCGCGGCGGTGGCGATCGACAATCCCGACAACTTCAACCGCGAAATCCCGATAGACGGCGACGGCAATTACGAAATCACCATCCGTTTTTCGGACGATCCGCCACAACTGAGCATCGTGCTGGAAGTGGAGCCGGATCATCATGCCGGGCTTGGCCGCAATCTGGGCGCGTTTACGCTGCAGGACCTGCGCGACCCGGCAGCGCCGACTGCTCCTGTGGTGGTGACGGTGGGGCCGGGCGAAGGTGGCCGCCATCATCTCCGGTCCGAGCCGGGCAAGCTGCATCAGGTCTATACGCGCGACAGCCAGCGCGACTGGAACCAGATTCCGGCGCAAGTGACCGTGCGCCGGATCGATCCGCCTGCCGGGCATCGCCCCCGCACCGAGGATGAAATTGCCGCCAAGGTGATTGCCGACCTGCCCGCTTGGGTGCATTTCTGGAGCCATTTCAAGGATGATTTCCTGGGCCTGCCAGAGCCGCACAAGCTGGTCGGCCCCAATGGCCGCGATGGCGGCTGGGGCTATCTGGCCGGCGGACGCTTCGCGCTGGATGACGGCAAGGCGCTGCTGGTGACGATTGATCCGGCGGGCAGCTATTATTCCGGTTTCCAGATTGCCGATCCGTGGACGATCTCGCCCGATCCGATGGTGCGGCTGGTCAGCCTGAACAGCACGCAAGTGGCCGCCAGCCCCGATGGCACGCAGAGCTATGTTTTGAGCGCGGTCGATCCCGGCGTTGCCAACTGGATCGACACGACGAATTTGGCCGAGGGCTGGATGTTGATCCGCTGGCAGGGGGTGCCGCCCACCGCCGATCCCGCCACTTTCATCCGCACGGTGCAGGAATTCGATCTGGCGGATGTGGACGCGGTGGTGCCCGCATCTGTGCCGCGCATCGATATTGCCGGGCGGCGCGCGCAGCTGATCAGGCGCGCGCGCGATCACGGCACGCGCACCCGCGCGCCCGAATGGCTGCCCTGAACAACAAGGATTTCGACCGATGCAACCCAGCGGCTCCGTTCTCGAACTCTGTCAGGTCGTGGCCGATCTGGAACCGGCGCTTGATCACTGGACCGAGACCATCGGCGCGGGGCCGTTCTTCGTGTTCGATGTGCCGGTGCTGCCGGGCCAGATCTATCGCGGTGCGCCGACCGAAGTTTCGATGAAGGTGGCGTTCGGGTTTTCGGGTGGGCTGCTGATCGAGCTGTTGCAGCAGACCAACGACGGCGCTTCGGTGTTCAAGGAAATGCTGGAGGCGAGCGGCCACGGCTATCACCACGTGATGCTGCGCGGGCCATACGATGCCAACTTCGCCCGGCTTTCCGCCAAGGGGCATGCGGTGGCGTTCAGCGGGCAGATGCCCTCGGGCGAGCGGTTCTGCCTGTTCGATACGCGAGACGCAGACGGCGCGTTCATCGAACTGATGGAAATATCCCCGGCGATGGAGGAATCGCTTTCGCGGATGCACCGCGCGCATCTGGCGTGGGACGGCGTGACCGATCCTGTGCGCGGGCTGGACCGTCTCGGGGAATTTGCCTGACCGCCCACCCTGACGTTCGATAGGGGCCGTGCGCTGCATGGTGCCGCAATCCATGATCCAAAGGGCTGTCGTGCCCGCGCGAGAGGATCGACGATGAAGGTTGCATGGATTGGGCTGGGCCAGATGGGCCTGCCGACGGCGAAGGCGGTTGCGGCTGGCGGCCATCAGGTTCGCGCATTCGATGTGAAGGCCCCTGCTGCCGAGGACGCACAGGGCCTGACGCTGGTCGGTTCCCCGCGCGAAGCCGCGCAGGATGCCGATCTGGTGTGCCTTGCCGTGTTTTCCGACGATCAGGTTGCCGATGTGCTGACCGGCCCGGAAGGCGTGATCGACCTGCTCAAGCCCGGCGCGATCGTGGCGGTGTTCACCACCGGTAGCATCGAATCGATCCAGGGCATTTCTGCGGGCGTGCCTGAAGGCATCGCTGTTCTCGATACGTGCTTCAGCAGGAAGCAGTCGGAAATGGCGTCGGGCAAGCTGAACTTGCTGGTGGGCGGCGATGCCGATGCCATCGAGCGCGGACGCCCGGTGTTCGATACATTTGCGCGCGCGATCTTCCATGTGGGTGCAAGCGGCGCGGGCCGGGCCATCAAGCTGGTCAACAACATCCTGTTTGCCGGACACCTGCAACTGGCTTCCGATGCGATGAAACTGGCCGAAAGCCTGGGGCTGGAGCGCGCTTCCACCGCGACCGCATTGCTTCAGTGCAGCGGCGCAAGCGACGTGTTGCCCTGGTTCGCCGGGCCCGACTGGAGCGCGATGCTCGAGACCACGCGCCGGTACATGATCAAGGACGTGGGCGCCGCGATCGACGCGGGCAAATCGGCAGGCGCGGATATCCCGGCGCTGGCCGCCGCAACCGCGACTTATCTCGCCAAGTAAACAGGAGGGATTGCCGTGAGCACAACCGCCGAAACCGGGAACGCGCAAGCTCTTGCCGACCGTAATCGCGATCTTGTCATCCGGCTCATGGCCGCGCTCGACAAGTGCGATCTGGACGCCATCCGGGGGATCATGGCGCCGGATGTGGACTGGTATGTATCAGGAGTCGGCACCCTCGATCTGGAAACGCTGCTGACGCAGATGCAGGCGATGCTGGGCGTGGCCAAAGTGGCGCATACGACGATCATCGCGACCACGGCAGAAGGCGAGCGGGTGGCGGTGGAATCGCGCGGCAACTTCGAATTCGAGGACGGCCGGACCTACCGCAACCACTATCACCACCTGTTCACCGTCCGCGGCGACCGCGTCGTGGGTGTGCGCGAATACCTCGATCTGCAGGAGACCGAACGCGCGTTTGGGCCGATGGGGTCCAGCGCTTGAGCAATGCTGCGCCCGCAGCCACCGCAGCGATGCAGGGCGGCGGTTTCTACAACCGTCACTCGGGCCTGCAGGCCGCCAATCTCGGCTCGGCGCTGCCGCTGCTCGTGGCGGCAGCGGGCGAGGTTGCGACGGATTCTGCAACTGTCGGCATTGCGGATTACGGGGCCTCGCAGGGGCGCAATTCTATGGCGCCGGTGGCCGCCGCGATTGATGCCGTGCGCGCGAGGACCGGGCCGGATTGCCCGATTGTGGTCAGCCACATCGACCTGCCCTCCAACGATTTCGCATCGCTGTTCACGCTGCTGGATGAAGACCCGATCAGCTATCTGGCGGGGCGGGCAGAGGTCTACCCGGTGGCCATTGGCCGCTCGCACTATGGGCCGGTGCTGCCGCGCGGCAGTGTCGATCTGGGATGGAGCTCCAACGCGCTTCACTGGATGAGCCGGAATCCTTGCGCGGTGCCCGACCATGGCTGGGGCGTGTTCAGCGGCGATGCCGCCGTGCGCGATGCGGTCGATGCGCAGCTTGATGCGGATTGGACGAATTTCCTGCAGGCGCGGTCGCACGAAATGCGGCGCGGCGGGCGGTTGATCTGCCAGTTCATGGGGCGGGGTGAGGACAGCCACGGCTTTGAATGGATGGCAGGCGCGTTCTGGCAAAGCTGGGTCGATGTGGCAGATGCCGGCCTTGTGACTCATGCCGAACTGGCGCGGCTCAGCGCGCCGTCGGCGGGCCGTTCGGTCGCACAGATCGAAGCGCCGTTCCGCGATGGCCGGGTTTCCGGGCTGAGACTGGTCGACGTTGCGCTGATGCCGACGCCCGATCCCTATTGGGACCTCTACCAGCAGAGCGGCGACGCTGTGCAACTGGGGCATATGTGGGCGAACATGATGCGCGCCGCCAATGGCCCGAGCTTTGCCGCCGCGCTTGATGCCGGGCGGGATCGCGGCGTGGTGCTCGATGCCGTGACCGAGCGCCTTGCGACCCGCATCGCTACCGATCCGCAGCGCAACCAGTCCTACAACGTGATCGTGGTGGTTGAAGCGGCGGGCTGAATTTCGCGCGGGTCACCCGTGGTGAATTTGAACGACCTTTGGGAGAAATCGACATGGCCTTCGCGTTCCCGGAACCGGTGATTCCCGATCATGTCCCTGCCGATCTCGTGCGGCCCTTTCCGTTCGTGTTCGGAATGACCACCGATCAGGACCCTTTCAACGTTCTGGCGGCTTCGGTGCATGAGGGGCCGGACCTGACCTATGCGCCGCACGCCTATCCCGGCGGATCGCCCGCGTGGATTCCGCGCCGCATGGAGGACATGCGCGCGATCTATCTCGATACCGACCACTTCACCACGCAAGATTTTTCGCCCTTTTCGAAGCTGACGGGCGGAACGTGGATCAACTCGCCGGTAGAACTTGATCCCCCCGCGCACGGTCCGTTCCGCCAGATGGTCAACCCTGCGTTCACGCCCAAGGCGATGGCCGCGCTGGAGGGCAAGATCCGCGAATATGCGGTGGGCTACATCGATGGTTTTGCCGCGCGGGGATCGTGTGAATTCATGGGCGACTTTGCGTTCGAATTCCCGATCAAGGTGTTCATGGAACTGATGGGCCTGCCTCACGACCGGGTGGCCGAATTCATGGAGTGGGAAATGAACCTGCTCCACAACCACGATCTGTCCAAGATCGCCGACGCCACGCGCAAGGTCGTGGCCTATCTCAGCGCGGAAATCGACGACCGCCGCGCCAATCCGCGCAACGATCTGATCAGCTTCGGCGTTGCGGGCCAGATCGAAGGCCGCCCGCTGACGCAGGACGAGCTGGTTGGCTTCATGTTCAACCTGTTCATCGGCGGGCTGGATACGGTTTCGACCAACATGGGCCTGCAGTTCTGGCATCTGGCAACGCATCCCGAAGATCAGGCCGCACTGCGCGCCAATCCGGCGGAAATTCCCCACGCCATCGACGAACTGATGCGCGCCTACGGGGCCGTCACCACCTTCCGCACCTGCAAGAAGGAAACGACCATCCGGGGCGTGACGATCAAGCCGGGCGACAAGGTGGCGATGTCAACCACGCTGGCGGGCCGCGACCCGGCCGAGTTCGACAATCCCGGCATTGTCGATTTCAGCCGCCGCCCGCGCCATGTCGGATTTGGCTTCGGGATTCATACATGCGTCGGGATGCATCTTGCGCGGCGCGAACT
>JAZKBJ010000104.1:0-2069 GCA_040388685.1 Pseudomonadota bacterium | reverse complement strand
CGTTCCGGCGTGAGAAATACGAGGAATACGGCGGCCCCAACGGCGGTAACGGCGGCAAGGGTGGCGATATCGTGTTCGAAGCCGTGGCCGGGCTGAACACCCTGATCGACTTCCGCTACACTCAGCACTTCAAGGCGCAGCGCGGGGGCGGCGGCGCGGGCACCAATCGCACTGGCGCGGGCGGCAATGATCTGGTGATCAAGGTTCCGGTCGGCACGCAGGTGCTTGACGATGACCGTGAGACCGTTCTGCTCGACCTTACAGAAGTCGGTCAGCGCGTGGTTCTGCTGCGCGGCGGCGATGGCGGGCGCGGCAATGCATCGTACAAGACCTCGACCAACCGCGCTCCGCGCCAGTCGGGGCCGGGTTGGCCGGGCGAGGAAATGTACGTCTGGCTGCGGCTCAAGCTGCTGGCCGATGCCGGGCTTGTCGGCCTGCCAAACGCGGGCAAATCCACTTTCATCAACCAGATCACCAATGCCAAGGCGAAGGTCGGCGAATATGCGTTCACCACGCTGCGGCCACAGCTTGGCGTCGTGCGCCACCGCGCGCGCGAATTCGTACTGGCCGACATTCCCGGTCTGATCGAAGGCGCCGCCGATGGTGCAGGCATCGGTGACCGGTTCCTCGGCCATATCGAGCGCTGCCGCGTGCTCATCCACCTGATCGACATTCACAGCGACGTCGATCCGGTCGAAGCCATGCATATCGTCGAAGGCGAGCTGGAAGCCTACGGTTTCGGGCTGGATGAAAAGCCGCGCCTGATCGTGTTGAACAAGATCGACCTTGTCGACAAGGAACTCATCGCGGCGTTTTCGAAGGAATTGCTTGAGGCGGGCGCAGACAAGGTCTTCCCGATCTCGGGTGCGACGGGCAAGGGCATGGATGCCCTGATGGACGCGGTGCTCGGGTATCTCCCGCTCGCCACGATGACCGAGCGACCGACCGGCGAAGTTGAGGACGAGTCTGCGCAGACGCCGTGGTCTCCCATCTGATCGCCAGTTCGGGCGGCAGATACGACCGGCAGCCCTTCACGCCTCGTCACAATTCCCCTAAGCGGCCTTCACGATGAAGATCAGCCAGCTGTCCAACCTGACCGACGCAGCAACCTGCCCACGCCTCGTGGTCAAGGTCGGCTCGGCGCTGCTCGTCGGCAAGGACGGCGAACCCCGTCGCGAGTGGCTGAGCGCGCTGGTGGCGGAAATTGCAGCAGCGCGGGCGGCCGGACAGGAAGTGATCGTCGTTTCCTCGGGCGCGATTGCCTTGGGCGCGCGCAAGCTCGGCCTGGCCAAGGGCGGGCGCGGCAGCCTCTCGGATGCGCAGGCCGCGGCCTCGGTCGGCCAGATCGCGCTGGCAGGCCTGTGGGCAGAACTGCTCGCGGGCCACGGACTCACCGCAGCGCAGATCCTGCTGACGCTCGAAGATCTCGAAGACCGCCGCCGCTATCTTAATGTCACTGCCACGCTGGGCACGTTGCTGGCGGCGGGCGCGGTGCCGGTGATCAACGAGAACGATTCGGTCGCCACGCAGGAAATCCGTTTCGGCGACAACGACCGTCTGGCCGCGCGGGTGGGGCAGGCAGCGGGGGCGAGCGCCGTCCTGCTGCTGTCGGATATCGACGGGCTTTATGACCGCGATCCGCGCGAACCGGGTGCCCAGCGCATTTCGGTGGTGCGCGGAGTGACGCCGGAAATCCACGCGATGGCCACCGGCGGCTCGTCTTCCGGGCTTGGCTCGGGCGGGATGACGTCGAAATTGCTGGCCGCTGAGATCGCGGAATTTGCCGGGATCGCGCTGGCGATCATCGATGGACAGCCCGTTGCCCCGGTCGCCCATGCGCTTGAGGCCGATCGTGGCACGCTGTTCCTGCCGCGCGGGCGCAAGCAGGCACGAAAGGCCTGGCTCGGCGGCAAGATGCGGATGCGCGGCTTTGTCCATGTCGATGCTGGCGCGGCCTCCGCCCTCGCGCGCGGCTCCAGCCTGCTTGCGGCAGGCGTCACCTCTGTCGAAGGTGAATTCCAGCGTGGCGATGCCATTGCGGTGCTTGGCCCTGATGGTGAGACGCTGGC
>JAZKBJ010000103.1:11467-13606 GCA_040388685.1 Pseudomonadota bacterium | reverse complement strand
CACCCTGCGTTTGCCAATCCCCGACCTTACCGAGGAGCGCCGCAAGGAACTGGCCAAGCTTGCCAGCAAGTATGCCGAGAACGCCCGCATCGCGATCCGCAACGTCAGGCGCGATGGCATGGACGCACTCAAAGTCGATGAAAACAAGAAGGAAATCTCGGAGGACGAGCGCAAGCGCGCCGAAACCGATCTCCAGAAATTGACCGACGAGATCATCAAGCAGGCCGATGAAGCCGCTGCGTCGAAGGAAAAGGAAATCCTCGGCAAGTGAGTGCGGTCCCGGCCTCGAATGGTGATGGCGCGGCGTGCGGTGCGCGCCACGTCGCCATCATCATGGATGGCAATGGCCGCTGGGCGAAGAAGCGCCTGATGCCGCGTGCCTTCGGGCACAAACGCGGCGTAGACACGGTGCGGGAAATCGCGCGCGCCGCGCGGGACATAGGGCTTGAGGCGCTGACGCTCTATGCGTTCTCTTCCGAAAACTGGAAGCGCCCGGCGGACGAGATTTCAGACCTGATGGGCATGCTGCGGACCTTTATCCGCAACGATCTCGACGAATTCATCGCCAACAACGTGAAGCTCCGGATCATCGGTGATTATCAAGCGCTTGCGCCCGATATCGTCGAGATGATCGAAGATGCGATGGCGCGAACCGCCGCCAACACCGGCACCACGCTGGCCATTGCGCTCAACTACGGTTCGCAGCAGGAAATCGCCCGCGCCGCCGCCCGCGCGGCCGCAAAGGGCGCGATCACGCCCGAAGCGATTGAGGCGGAACTTGACACGGCCTGCCTGCCGCCGCTCGACCTGCTGATCCGCACATCGGGCGAAGTGCGCCTGTCGAACTTCCTGCTGTGGCAGGCAGCATACGCGGAAATGTGGTTCACCGAGGTGCTCTGGCCCGACTTCACGCCCACCCATTTGCGCGAGGCGCTGGACCAGTTCGCGTCGCGCGAAAGGCGCTTCGGTGGACGCTGAACCCGTCATTGCGGCACCCGTGGCCGAACCGAAGAAGTCCGATCTGAAGGTCCGTGTCGCATCGGCTGTGGTCATGCTGGCGATTGCCGGAACCGCGTTCTGGTTTGGCGGTGTCGCGCTCGACCTGTTCGTCGCAGCGATCGGCTTCGGCGTTTTCGTGGAATATGTGCTGCTCGCCAGCAAGATCGCCGACGGGCCGCCGCGCCTTGCCTCGATGGTCATTGCCGGTGCGCTCTATATTGGCTGGGCGGCACTTGCGCTCGCGGTCATGCCTGAACCGCTGATGCTCGCGGTGCTGGGCCTCGTCATCTGTACCGATACTGGTGCCTATTTTACCGGCCGCTCGCTGGGCGGGCCAAAGATCGCGCCGAAGATCAGCCCATCCAAGACATGGTCGGGCCTTGGTGGCGGCATGGCCGCAGCGGGGATCTGGGCCGCGCTGGTGGTGCTGACGGCAGGCTATCTCATTTCCGCCATGGGACCGACCGGGCCAAGCCTTGCTTCGGCCTTCGAAGTCACCAATGTCGGCGTAGCCGCGCTGGTCGGTGCGGTGCTGGCGATCTTCGCGCAGGCCGGAGACTTCTACGAATCGTGGCTCAAGCGCCGGGCAGGGGTGAAGGATTCCTCGCGCCTGATCCCCGGTCATGGCGGGCTGTTCGACCGCGTGGACGGTCTTCTGCCTGTTGCCATCATCGCCGGAACCGCGTGGGCGGCCTCGCAGGCAGGGCTCTGACGCGATGACCCGCTCGATCTCCGTCCTTGGCGCCACCGGGTCTATCGGCGCTTCCACGCTCGACCTGATCCGGCGCGAGAAGACGAGGTGGCGCGTTGTCGCGCTTACCGCCAATGGCAACGCCGCAGAGCTTGCCATTCTCGCCCGTGAATTCGGGGCGGAAGTCGCCGTCGTTGCCGATGAATCCGCGCTCCCGGCCTTGCGCGAGGCCCTGTCCGGCACCGCTATCGAAGCCGCCGCGGGGCCTGCCGCGCTGATCGAAGCCGCCGCGCGCGGCGCGGACATCACCGTTGCCGCCATCGTCGGCTGCGCAGGCCTTGCCCCCACTATGGCTGCCATCGAGCAGGGCGGGGTGATCGCGCTTGCCAACAAGGAAGCGCTAGTTTCCGCAGGCGATGTGATGACCGCCGCTGTGGCCCGCCATGGTG
>JAZKBJ010000103.1:7484-11457 GCA_040388685.1 Pseudomonadota bacterium | reverse complement strand
ATCTTTCAGTGCCTTCAGGGCAATGACATCGCCCACGTCTGCGCGATCACCCTCACGGCCAGTGGCGGCCCGTTCCGCGACTGGTCGCTCGATCAGTTGCACAAGGCCACACCTGCCGAGGCGGTAAAGCATCCCAACTGGTCGATGGGCGCAAAGATCAGCGTCGATTCGGCCACGATGATGAACAAGGGCCTCGAATTCATCGAGGCGTTCCATCTGTTCCCGGTCGGCGTCGAACGCCTGCGGATCATCGTCCATCCGCAGTCCATCGTGCACTCGATGGTCGAGTATCGCGACGGCTCGACGCTTGCCCAGCTTGGGCCGTCCGACATGCGCGTGCCCATCGCTTCGGCGCTGGCCTACCCCGCGCGGATGGACACGCCTTGCGCCCCGCTCGACCTTGCCGCCATCGGCCAACTGACCTTTCGTGCGCCCGACGAGAAGCGCTTCCCCGCCACCCGCCTTGCGCGCGAAGCGGTGATCGCAGGCGGCGCGGCCCCTGCCGTACTCAATGCCGCGAACGAGATTGCGGTGGCCGCGTTTCTGGAAAGTCAGATTGCGTTCACCCGCATCGTGCAATCGGTTGAGGATGTGCTCTCCCGTGACCTTGCGCCTGCGCCCACCTGCCTTGAAGACGTCATCGCAATCGATGCCGAAGCGCGGGCGAGGGCGCGTGAACTGATGGAGCCTGTGCGCTGATGCCGCCTCTTGAAAGCCCCGGAATCCTGACGACGCTGCTGGCCTTCGTGCTGGTGCTGGGGCCGCTCGTGTTCATTCACGAACTCGGCCACTATCTCGTCGGACGCTGGTTCGGGGTGAAGGCCGATGTCTTTTCGATCGGCTTCGGCAAGGAACTGGTCGGCTGGACCGACAAGCGCGGGACGCGCTGGAAACTTGCGGCGCTCCCGCTCGGCGGCTACGTGCAGTTTGCGGGCGACATGAATCCCGCCAGCCAACCCAGCCCTGAATGGCTCGCGCTCCCGGCGGAAGAGCGCAACCGCACGTTCCCGGCCAAGCCCCTCTACCAGCGCGCGCTGATCGTTCTTGCAGGCCCGGTTACCAATCTGCTGTTCGCGGTGCTGATCCTCGCAGGGTTCACGCTTGCCTACGGGAAAGTCGTGATTCCGCCGGTCGTTGGCGAGATACAGGCAGGCTCGGCGGCTGATCGCGCTGGCGTGCAACTCGGTGACCGCATCGTCTCGATCCGCGGCAAGGCGATGGATTCGTTCCTCGATGTGCGCCTTGAAGTGGGCCAGAACCCCGGCGAACCGCTCGATCTTGTGGTCCTGCGCGAGGGGCGTCAGGTCGAACTCTCCGCCAGCGCCGCTGCCAAGATCGAAAGTGATCGCTTCGGTAACACGCAAAAGATCGGCTTCCTTGGTATCGGCCCCAAAAGTTTTGAGGTCGTGCCGGTCGGGCCGGTTGAAGCCGTGGCTGAAGGCGTTTCGCAAACCGGCAGCATCATCGGCATGATGGTCAACGGTATCGGCCAGATCATCAGTGGCAAGCGCGAGGTCAAGGAACTGGGCGGCCCGATCAAGATCGCCAAGTATTCGGGCGAGCAGCTGGTTTCGGGCTGGCAGGCCTTCATCGGCTTCGTTGCGCTGATCTCGATTAACTTGGGGTTCATTAACCTCCTGCCAATCCCGGTTCTCGACGGGGGCCACCTCGCTTTCTACGCGGCGGAAGCCATTCGCAGGAAGCCGGTTGGCCAGCGCGGGCAGGAGTGGGCTTTCCGCACCGGCATCGCGTTCGTCATGGCGCTGATGCTGTTCGTCACGGTCAATGATCTGGCGTCGCTGAAGTTGTTTGGAGGGTAGTCTTCATTTCCAGCAACCGGTGCGGCGGTTGCATCGTTCAGCCAGCAGGCTGGCGAAGCCGGATTTTCCACAGAACTTGCTCTCATGAAGCCGAGGGCGAATGTTTTCTTGATTGGCCTTGTGGCATCGGGCACAGGGCAGCATTGCTTGCCGCGGCCGGGCACTCCTCGCGGGCGTCCAGCCGCCACAACATACGGGATGGCGCTTGGTGATCATTGGACGTAACGCGGACCGGGCAGGATTTCGGACCGCCAAGGCATCTCCGCTCTGCGCGGCCCTGCTGGCAACCAGCGCGCTGGTGGCAGTGCCGCAGGCCGCTTTTGCGCAGGGCGCCGCGCCCGCACCGGCAGCAGCTCCCGCAGCCGTTCCCGTACCGGCAGGCGACGTTATCCGCACCGTAACGGTTGAAGGCTCGCAGCGCCTCGAACCCGATACGATCCTGTCCTATATTCGCCTGCGCCCCGGCCAGACCTATACCCAGGCCAGTGGCGACCAGGCGCTGAAGGATCTCTACGCGACCGAACTCTTTGCCGACGTCTCGATCCGCAACAACAGCGGCGACGTGGTGGTTCAGGTCAAGGAAAACCCGGTCATCAACCGTATCATCCTTGAAGGCAACAAGCGCCTCAAGGAAGACAAGATCCTTCCCGAGATCAAGCTGGCCGCGCGTCAGATCTTCACCCGCTCGAAGGTCCGCGCCGACGTTGCCCGCATCATCGAACTGTACAAGCGTCAGGGCCGATTTGCCGCTTCGGTCGAACCGAAGATGGTCATGCTCGATCAGAACCGCGTCGATATCGTGTTCGAGATTAGCGAAGGGCCGAAGTCCAAGGTCCGCCAGATCAACATCATCGGCAACGAGAAGTTTGGCGATGGCAAGCTGCGCGGGGAAATGGTCACCAAGCAGGCGCGCTTCTTCCGCCTGTTCTCGTCCGGCACCAGCTACGATCCTGATCGCCTTGCGTTCGACCAGCAGAAGCTGCGCCAGTTCTACCTGACCGAAGGCTACGCCGATTTCCGCGTCGTCTCGGCCGTGGCGGAACTCACGCCCGACAAGCGCGACTTCATCATCACCTACGTGGTGGAAGAGGGTGATCGCTACAAGTTCGGCGACGTCAAGGTCGACAGCCAGCTGCGTGACTTCGATTCTGACGCCATGGCCAAGCGCCTGCCGATGAAGTCGGGCGATTTCTACAACGCCAAGCTGGTCGAGGATCAGGTCGATGCCCTGACCGAAACCGCAGGTGCGTTCGGCTATGCCTTTGCCGACGTTCGCCCGGACTTCTCGCGCAACAAGGAAGACCTGACCATGTCGGTCACCTTCCGCATCGCCGAAGCGCCGCGCGTCTATGTCGAACGCATCGACGTCAATGGTAACACGCTGACGCAGGACAAGGTCGTGCGCCGCGAATTCCGCCTGTCTGAAGGCGACGCGTTCAACACCTTCCAGATCAAGCGCTCGAGCAATCGCATCAAGTCTCTCGGCTACTTCCAGGAGAAGTTCGAGATCGAGCAGAAGCCGGGCAGCGCGCCCGACCGGATCATCCTCGAAGCCAACGTCGAGGAAAAGCCAACCGGCGAACTCCAGCTGTCGGCCGGTTTCTCCAGCCTTGAAAGCTTCATCTTCCAGGGGTCGATCCGCCAGAACAACTTCCGTGGACGTGGCCAGACGGTGGGTCTTTCGGTCGACTATTCGCGCTATTCGCGCTCGGTCCAGGTGAGCTTCACCGAACCATACCTGTTCGACAAGAATATCTCGACCGGCGTCGACATCTATCGCCGCGATTACAACAGCTTCAACCAGTTCAATTCGAATCGCCAGACCACCTACAAGCAGGCAACGACCGGTTTCCAGCTTCGCGCTGGTGTTCCGCTCACCGAATATATGTCGTTGATCGCCCGCTACACGCTCAACCTCGATGACGTTTCTCTGTCCAAGAGCCAGTTCTACGCCGATCTCAACGGCGATGGGGTGCAGACCTGCGAACCGCTCCTTGCAGGCCGCTATCTTTGCGATGCCATCGGCAAGCGCACCAGTTCGATGCTGGGCGCCTCGATCGTCTATGACACACTCGACAACCGCCTGCGCCCGAGCCGTGGCACGCAGTTCGTCGTCGGGGCAGATTTTGCCGGTCTTGGTGGATCGGTGAAGT
>JAZKBJ010000103.1:2873-7363 GCA_040388685.1 Pseudomonadota bacterium | reverse complement strand
CGCCTCACCGCCAATGCCGCGAAGTACTTCGCGCTCGGCAGCGGGTTCATCTTCTCGGTTCGCGGCGAAGGCGGCATGATCAAGGCGCTCGGCAACCGTTCAAACGATCCGACGATCGACGACGTGCGCCTGACCGACCGCTTCTTCCTGGGCGAGCCGCAGATCCGTGGTTTCGATATTCGCGGCGTCGGCCCGCGCGTGCTGCGCAAGTATCTGGTCGATACCAACAACGATGGCGTGGTCGATTCGCCCTCGACCGATCGCAACCAGTGGGTCGACGATTCTCTGGGCGGCAAGTATTACTACCTCAGCCGTGCCGAGCTTGAGATCCCGTTGGGATCCGGCGCGCGCGAACTGGGCCTGCGCCCATCGATCTTTCTCAATGCGGGCGCCGTGTTCGGCATCAACCGTCCGCAGACGCAGAACGTGAACACTCCAATCACGCTCTATAGCCAGACCTATCAGGGGACCACGACGATCGTGACCAACCCGAAGGCGCCCGACAACACTGCCAATGCCGTTTACACGGCGATCCCGGCCTATGTTGAGGAATACGTCGGCGATACACCAGCGCCCCGCATTTCCGTCGGTATCGGCGTCAACTGGAACTCGCCGTTCGGTCCGTTCCGTCTCGACTTTGCCAAGGTCCTCAAGAAGGCCAATGGCGACGACCCCAAATCCTTTACTTTCAACGTAGGAACCCAGTTCTGATGAAGACCCGCTTCGCTACCGCGCTTCTCGCAGGCATCGCTCTTGCCACCGTCGCACCCTCTGCCGCTTCGGCGCAGTCCACCGGCACGGTCGTGTCGGGAATCGCCATCGCCAATCCGCCGGCCGTCGTAGCCGCTTCGGAAGCATACAAGATTTCGCAGCAGCAGCGTCCGGTCACCTACAAGCCGCAGATCGATCAGGCCAATGCGCGCAAGACCCAGATCGAAGGCCAGTTGCGCCCGCTGATCACCAAGCTTGAAGCCGATTCCAAGGCCGCTGCGCCGAACCGCGCCGCGCTGCAGCAGCAGTATGAGCAGATCCAGCAGATCCAGCAGGCTGGCGAAGCCGAGATCCAGAAGATCCTCGAGCCGCTGAACCTGTCGCAGCAGTATGTGCTCGAACAGATCGGCGACAAGCTCGACGCCGCCACCCAGGCCGCGATGGACAAGAAGAAGGTCACCGTCGTGCTCGATTCGCAGTCGATCATCAAGGCGGGCCAGACCTACAACCTCAATCAGGACATCCTGACCGAGCTGAACAAGCTGATCCCATCGGCCCAGCTCGTGCCGCCCGCAGGCTGGCTGCCGCGCGCCCAGCGCGAACAGCAGGCGCAGGCCGCTGCCGCCCAGCAGCAGGGTGCAGCCGCCGCAGGCCAGCCCGCCAAGAAGGTACCGGAAGGCCGGTAAGGCGTAAAGCAGGGACGGGGAAATGACCGAAGCAACGACCGCGCCGGAAGGCGCGATCCTCAACTACGACGTGCGCAAGGTGATGGCGGCGCTGCCGCACCGTTATCCCCTGCTGCTGGTCGATCGCGTGGCGTCGCTGACGCTGAACGAGCGCATCCATGCGGTAAAGGCCGTGTCGATGAACGAGCAGTTCTTCCAGGGCCATTTTCCCGGCCGCCCGATCATGCCCGGCGTTCTCCAGATCGAGGCGCTGGCACAGGCCGCTGGTGTTCTCGCCGTGGAATCGCTGGGCCTCGCTGGCTCGGGCAAGCTCGTCTATTTCATGGCGATCGAGGAAGCCAAGTTCCGCAATCCCGTGGAACCGGGCGTCCTGCTCGACCTGCATGTCGAATTCACCCAGAAGCGCAGCCGCGTTTGCAAGTTTGCGGGTAAGGCGATGATCGGCGACAAGGTCACCTGTGAGGTCAGCTTCACCGCGATGATCGCCGACGCCTGATTGCACCTGGCCACGCTGGACAACATTGGCGCTTTGCGCTAGGCGCGCGCCCTTACAGATTCTTGTGGCCGGTCGGAACCGGCTGCGTACCGGAGTTAGACTCATGAAGACTGGCATTCACCCCGACTACCACATGATCAAGGTGCAGATGACCGACGGCACCGTTTTCGAGACCCGCTCCACCTGGGGCAAGGAAGGCGACACGCTGGCGCTCGAAATCGACCCGACCTCGCACCCGGCATGGACCGGCGGTACGCGCCAGCTCGATCAGGGTGGCCGCGTTGCCCAGTTCAACAAGCGCTTCGGCGGTCTTTCGCTCAAGCGCTAAGCGCTGGCGACAAGCAGACACGGGAAAGGGCGGCTTCGGCCGCCCTTTTCATTTTGCGCGCCGCAAAAGGTTCGCCCATTGCTATCCCCGATAGCTGTCCATAAGACCACGGTGCATGACCCTGACGAATGCCCTTGAAAGCCGTCTCGGCTACCAGCTTCGCCGCGCTTCGGCGGTGATGATGGCCGATCTGTCGCGCGAACTCGCTGACCTCGACCTGCGCCCCGCAGAGGTGACCACCCTGCTGGTTATTGCCGAGAACCCCGATTGCTCGCAAACCGAAGTCGGCCAGACGCTTGCGATCAAGCGCGCCAACATGGTGCCGATCATCTCGCGCCTGATGGAGCGTGACCTTGTCGAGCGCCGCCGCCTTGACGGCCGCAGTCATGCGCTCTCGCTGACCGACGCCGGGCGGACGGTTGCCGCCGACGCACAAGCCCGCATCGACCGCCACGAGGCGCGATTCTTGGAATTGCTCGGCACCAAAGACGTGGCCATGCTGTTCCGCTGCCTTCCGGCGATCCGTGCCGCGCGCGAGGCCGAAGCGGATATCTGAGCACTCAGCCCCAGGGCTTTTCGCGGTACCATTTGGTCACGACATATTTCAGGCCGGCACGCACTTTCATTGCGTGATGGAGCGTGGCGGGATTGACGCTGCCGTCGGAGCGACGATTGTTCCAGCACACCAGCTTGCCGCGTTCGGGCTGGATCAGCTTGTCGATCACCTTGAACCGCGTCGCGCCGCCCGCGTCCACGTCGTTCAAATAGACCATGAACGTCCACGTACGCTGACCGGCCACGCTGCAGAACCGGTCGAAGTCGCCGCCGTGCGGATCGAAATAGTCGGTATGCGCCTTGAACTCCTGGCCGGGCGCATAGCGCTGTCCCTGGATCGGCTCGCCGAAGGCGCGGTCGATACCAGAGAGGTCTGAGAGCTTCTCGTCGAGCGCCACAACGTCCGGCGCGTCCATCGGCAGGTCGCACGTCTCGCTGGTGCGAAAATAGTGGTCGCCGTTCGAATCCGCGATGGTGGAGGGCCGCCGCTCCCGCTCGACCCGCGCGACAAGGCCGGCGCATTCGTCAGCGCTCAGGAAATCGCGCAGGATGAACATCTCGATGCGCGGCGACGGAACCTTCATCATGCCCGGGACGGCCATCAGGCGCTGCGCGGAAGATTCGCTGGAAGTCATTGCCCGCTCTCTATCGCACCCCGCCAGTGCCTCGCAACTTGAACAGGCTGGCAAGTTCCTCGTAAAACGGTCACGCTTCTTCCGCATGCGAGACGACGTGACCCCAATATCCGATCATCCCGGCCCGCAGAGCGGTTTCTCGCTGGTCGAGATGATGGTCGTGCTCCTGATCATGGGCCTGCTTGCCAGCGTGGCCGTGCTGACCATGCCGGGGGACGACCGCAAATTGCGAACCGAGGCCGAGCGCTTCGCCGCTCGCACGCTGGCCGCGCGAGACGAGGCTATCGTCGGATCGCGCCCTATCTCCATGGTGGTCAGCGATAGCGGCTATTATTTCGAACGCCGCGGCGAGGGTCGCTGGCAGGCGCTGCCGGGCAGGGGTTTCGACCTGACCTCGTGGGACGACGAGACGACCGTGGCCGCAGGCCGCCAGCGGATCGTGTTCGATTCGCTCGGCCTTGCCAGTGGCGAGGTGGCGGTCGCTGTGGCGCGCGGTGAGCAGCGCCTCGTCGTCCACATCCACCGCGATGGCAAGGTGACGCTCGGTGCCCAGTAAACCGCCTCGCCCCAACGGGTTCACCCTGCTAGAAGTGCTGGTGGCGCTGGCGGTATTCGCCATTGCCGCGCTGGCGCTCCTGCAGATGGAAGGCGCGAGCATTGCGCGCACGGCCGATCTCGACCAGCGGCTGTTGCGTGAGGTCGTGGCGCAGAACATGGCCGCCGAAATCCTCACCGATCCCGCACCGCCAGCGATTGGCTCGGCCACCGGCATGATCGAAAACGCCGGGCGCACGTTCCAGTGGACGCGCACGGTGGCGCTGCTGCCCGATTACGGTGTTCTTGGCATCACGCTGTCGGTGCGTGAGGCGACGCCGGGAGCGGCTTCACAGGCCTTCTCGCTCGATTTCACCCGGTTGCCGGGCGCATGAGCGAGGCGCCAACCCGCAACGGCTTCACGCTGGTCGAAATGCTGATCGCGCTCGCTCTGTTCGCGGTAATCGCCGTCGGGGCGCTCGGCTTGTTGCGTTTTTCGGTCGATGCCGAACTCGCCAGCCGTACCAGGACGGATGCCATCGCGG
>JAZKBJ010000103.1:0-2863 GCA_040388685.1 Pseudomonadota bacterium | reverse complement strand
GACTGCCGATTTAGCCCAGGCCGTCCCGCGTCCATCGCGTGACCAGTCGGGCGCGCCGCATGGTGCGCTGGAAGCGGGCCGGGACGGCGTGATGATCAGGCTCACTCGGAGCGGCTGGGATAATGTTGACGGCTCCCCGCGGCCCAGTCTGCAGAAGGTCGAATACCGCGTCACCGCCACCGCGCTCGTGCGCGCAGGCTATCCGTTTCCCGATGGCGCTGCCCCCGAGGCAGGCTCGGACATCTTGCCGCTGACCGGTGCGCCGACGATTCGTTTCCGCGCCAAGGACGGCAACTGGATGGACCGGTGGGAGCCGCAACTGACCACTGAACTTCCTGTCGCGGTCGAACTTCTCCTGCCGCAATCGGGCAGGCCGCCCTTGCGCATCGTGTCGCTTGTCGGGGTCAACTACCAATGACGAACGGCAACCCCCGTGAGCGCGGAGCCGCACTGCTTTCGGTGCTGCTGCTGGTGGCGGTCATGGCGGTGATCGCCGCAATCATGCTCGACCGGCTGAACCTTGCGACACGCCTCGCCGGGAACGGGCAGGCAATGACGCAGGCGAGGCTCTACGCGACCAGTGCCGAGACGCTGGCGATGGCGCGGATCAAGGCGCTGGTGGACAGTTCGCAGGATCGCACGGTCGACCGGAGCGGACTGCTGGGCCGCGATTTTCCGCTGCCACTGGCGCGCGGCGCGGTCATGGCGCGGGTTGATGATGCCGGAAACTGCTTCAATCTCAATTCTCTGGTTGAGGCCGATGCCGTGGGTACGCTCAAACTGCGCATCGTCGGGCTCAACCAGTTGCGCGCGCTGATGGCCGGTCTCGCCATTCCGCAAGCCGAGAGCGCCATCGCCAGCGACGCGATTGCCGACTGGATCGACAGCGACAACGTGCCGGCGCCCAACGGCGCGGAGGACGAGACCTATCAGGGCACCGCCACGCCTTATCGCACCGCCGGGCGACTGATCGGCGATGTTAGCGAAATCCGCGCGGTGCGGGGCATGACTCCGCAATTCTACCAGCGCCTGCGCCCTTGGCTCTGTGCGCTGCCGGGGGCGGAACTCTCGCCGATCAACGTCAACACGCTGCGTCCCGATCAGGCGCTGCTGCTCTCGATGCTCGCGCCCGAAGCGATTCCGGTTAACCGTGCGCGCGCGTTGATTGCAGCACGCCCCGCATCGGGCTGGAGCAGGGCGGACGACGCCTTGCGCGGGGTGGGCGCTGCAAGCGTCCCGATGGGCCAATTGCAGGTGCGCAGCCGCTGGTTCCTGCTGACGCAGTCCGTCACTGTCGATTCTGCGCAAGTCGAGGAGCAGGCGCTGATCGACGTCGGCAGCAATCCGCCGCGCGTCGCCTTCCGCAGCTGGGGTGACCGGTTCAGTCGGTAGAATGCGATTTTGCGCCCCATCGCAAGATTCCGCTTCCCTTCCGCGCGTGTTTCTGCAAATGGGCCAGCCCGCGCGGCGAACAGTCGCGCCTGATATGTGGCGACCGTAGCTCAGTTGGTTAGAGCGCCGGTTTGTGGTACCGGAGGTCGGGGGTTCGAACCCCCTCGGTCGCCCCATTATCTCCCGATAACAACGCTCTTTTGATGCTCCGGGCATAGCCTTTTCGGGCCATGTCCAGCCATTGCGCTTGCCCGGGCCTGCGCCAAGTGGCAGAGCGCACGTGACCGGCGGCGGGGGTCGCCGGGAGAAGGATTCGATCTGCCTGCGCCCATGCACGGTTTTGCCAATCCCGCCCGTTTTCTGCGCCTCGCGCGCTGGCTCATGCCCTTGCTCATGGTCTCAGGCCTGCTGCTGGCGCTGGGCGCGGTGCTTTATGGCATGCTGGTGGTTCCGCCTGACCGGTTGATGGGCGAAACGGTGCGCATCCTCTATATTCACGTGCCCGCTGCCTGGCTCGGTATGGCGGGGTGGTCCACCATCGCCATCGCCAGTCTGGTCGAACTTGTCTGGCGTCATCCGCTGGCCGCCATCGCCGGGCGCGCGGCGGCGGTTCCGGGCGCAACCTTCACCGCGATCTGCCTTGCCACAGGCTCGATCTGGGCGCGGCCCACCTGGGGCACATGGTGGGTGTGGGACGGGCGGCTGACCAGCTTCCTGATCCTGCTGTTTCTCTATTTCGGCTATATCGCGCTCTCGGGCGCGGCCCAGCGCGACATGGCCTCGGGCGGCGGCGGGAACCGCATCACCGCGATCTTCGGTCTGGTCGGCGCGATCAACATTCCGATCATCAACCGCTCTGTCGTCTGGTGGAACAGCCTGCATCAGCCGCCCTCGATCACCGCGGGCAAATCTGCCATCGACGGGACGTTCCTGTGGCCGCTGCTGATCGCGGCGCTCGGGTTCAGCCTGATTTTCGGCGGTGTGGTGCTGGCGCGGATGCGTACACTGCTCGCCGATATTCAAGCAGAGGCGCGGTTGCGCCGCAAGGCGATGGTTTGAAAGGGCATATGCGCGAAGGTCTTGAACAGTGGGACTATGTGGCCGCCGCGCTGGCGATCGGCGTGATCGGCACGCTGGTACTGGTCGGCTGGACGCTGATGGCGATGGTCCGGGCCGAACGGCGGCGTGACAAGGTGCGCGGCAAGTGAGCGAAACCAAAGTGACCGGCGGTATCAAGCCCAAACATCAGCGCCTCGTCCTGCTCGTGATCGCGCTCGTCGCCCTGATCGGCGCAGGCCTGCTCGCGGCCTATGCCCTGTCCAATCAGGCGAGCTATTTCTACGTCCCCGCTGACCTGGCGAAAAACCCGCCCGAGCAGGGCCGCGCCATTCGTCTCGGCGGCATGGTCGAGAAGGGCTCGCTCAAGACCCGCGCTGATGGCGTTACCATTGATTTCGTGGTGGGTGACGGC
>JAZKBJ010000102.1:0-2729 GCA_040388685.1 Pseudomonadota bacterium | reverse complement strand
CGCCCAGTCGGCAAGGAAGCCTTCGATGCCCTTGTCGGTCAGGACATGCTTGAACAGGCCCTTGATCACGGCGGGAGGCGCGGTCATCACGTCGGCACCGATGCGCGCGCTTTCCAGCACGTGCACGCCGTGCCGAACCGAAGCGACGAGGATCTGGGTCTCGAACGCATAGTTGTCATAGATCAGGCGGATGTCGCGGATCAGGTCCATGCCGTCGAAACCGTTGTCATCATGACGGCCCACGAACGGCGAGATGAACGTCGCACCAGCCTTGGCCGCCAGCAGCGCCTGATTGGCCGAGAAGCAGAGCGTGACGTTGACTTGGGTGCCTTCGCTCGAAAGCGCCTTACAGGTCTTCAGCCCGTCGATGGTCAGCGGCACCTTGATGCAGACGTTGTCGGCGATCTTGCGCAGTACCTCGGCCTCACGCATCATCGTGGCGTGATCGAGCGCGACCACTTCAGCCGAGACCGGGCCATCGACCAGTGCGCAGATTTCGCGGGTCACTTCGATGAAGTCCTTGCCGGCCTTGGCGATCAGGGTCGGGTTGGTGGTCACGCCATCGAGCAGGCCGGTGGCGGCAAGGTCCGCGATTTCGGCAGTATCGGCGGTGTCGACAAAGAACTTCATGGGGTCTGGCCTTCCAAGCGGGGAGAGTGATTCCCCACCGCCTATAAGGAAGGCCGTGCCCAATGTCAGTCCGTCACTTTATCCCGAATGCGCCCATCAGCACGGGATCGTTGGTCGAGCGCGGATTGGCACGGATCGCGGCTTCCTCTCGCCCGATGGCCCGGAAGATGGCGTTGTCGGCCTCAAAGGCGAGCGAATTGGCGATGCCGCCCACATCCACCCCGGTGAGCGCAGACAGCACCTGCCCCACCAGCGGCTCGCGGCTGACGCGCAGGGCATCGCCGAATTCGGGCACCATGATCTCGACGAGGCTCGACCCCATTTCCTGATGCAGGAACGCGGTGGCCGCCATCGGATCGCTGCCACGCAGCAGCGCGACCGCATTGCGGATGCCGATGGTGCGCACCGCGTCGGTCACCGCAGGCGCGGCGCGCTCCGCCGCATCATAGGCCATGTCGTTGAACGCGCGTTGCAGACGTTCCTTGAAGATCGGACCGGTCAGGATGCGCTGCATGATGCCGCCGCGATTGCCAATGGCCTCAGGCAGCGCCAGCCGCGCCATCTGGTCGTCCCAGAAGCCGCCCGGCTGCAGCAGCCGCGCAAAGGCACGGTCTGACGACAGGAACAGCAAGCGCCGCACCGCATCCTCCAGCGAGAACGACGGGAACGTCGCGCAACCCGTCAGTGACAGCACCGCAACTGACGTCATGCCGCCAAGAACGGCCCGGCGATTGCTGGGAATGGATAGCTGCGACATGTTTTTCTCCTCAGTTCCGTGCGCGGCACGCTTTGCCCGCCGCATTCCCGCCCCATATAGACCGCCTAACATGAACCGTGTCCGATGCCTTGTTTTCAACGCCGCGCTGGGTGCGCTCGACTACCGCGTGCCCGATGGCATGGCGGTCGAACCGGGCAGTGTAGTCGTCGCGCCGCTCGGGCCGAGGCAGATCATCGGCGTGGTCTGGGAAGCGGAACGGTTGCCCGGGGCCGAAGTTCCGGCGAACAAGCTGCGCCCTCTGCTGTCCGTGCTGCCCGTCCCGCCGCTGCCCGCGCCCTTGCGCCGCCTGATCGAATGGACAGCGGATTACTACCTCGCCCCCCTTGCCTCGGTCGCGCGCATGGCGCTGTCGAGCAATGGCGCCCTGCGCGGCGGCGGCACGGTCACCGAATACCGACTGACGGGCAAGGAACCCGGCCGCCTCACCCCTCAGCGCACAAAGGCGCTCGAAGCGCTGGAAGGCCAGCAGGCGACGATCCGCGAACTTGCCGAGATTGCCGGCGTATCCGGCGCGGTCCTGCGCGGAATGGTCAATGCCGGGCTGCTGGAAGCGGTGCTGGTCGATTCGGACCGCCCCTACCCCGCTGCCGACCCCGACCACGCCGCGCCCGACCTCTCGCCGGATCAGACAGTCGTCGCCGCGCAGTTCGTCGCCTCTGTCCATGCCCACGAATTCCAGCCGTTCCTGCTCGACGGCGTGACCGGATCGGGCAAGACTGAGACTTATTTTGAGGGCGTTGCCGCCGCGATCGAGGATGGGCGGCAAGTGCTGGTCCTGCTCCCCGAAATCGCGCTGACCGAAACGTTCCTCAAACGCTTCGAGGCACGCTTCGATGTTTCCCCGGTCACCTGGCATTCCTCGCTCAAATCGTCCGAGCGTCGGCGGGCGTGGCGCGCGGTGGCGATGGGCGGTGCGCAAGTGATCGTCGGCGCGCGCTCGGCCCTGTTCCTGCCGTTTGCCAATCTCGGGTTGATCGTTGTCGATGAAGCGCACGAAGTGTCGTTCAAGCAGGACGATGGCGTGCGCTACAATGCCCGCGATGTGGCGGTGATGCGCGCGCGGTTCGAAAGCGTGCCCATTATCCTCGCGAGCGCCACGCCCGCGCTCGAAAGCCTGCAGATGGCCGAGGCTGGCCGCTATGAACGCGTCATCCTCCCTGCCCGCTTCGGCGGTGCTACCATGCCGGACATCCAGATCGTTGACTTGCGCCTAGAACAGCCCGAGCGCGGCCACTGGATCGCGCCGCCGCTGGTCAGGGCCCTCAAGGACCGGCTCGAAAAGGGCGAACAGTCGCTGCTGTTCCTGAACCGCCGGGGATAT
>JAZKBJ010000101.1:959-3569 GCA_040388685.1 Pseudomonadota bacterium | reverse complement strand
GAAGTCATCGCCGTCGGGCTCTAAGCCCATCAACGGGGGGGATTCGGGAACATGAGCCTGCCGCGTATCGCCGTCGATGCGATGGGCGGCGATGAGGGCGTGCGCGTTATGGTTGAGGGCGCGGCACTTGCCCGTCGTCGCCATGACCGCTTCAAGTTCCTTCTCGTCGGCGATGAGGAGCGCATCAAGCAGGCGCTCGAAAATCACCCTAACTTGCGCGGAGCGTCGGAGATTCTCCACGCCCCGGACATTGTGAGTGGTGACGAAAAGCCGACGCAGGCTCTGCGCCGGGCCAAGACCACTTCGATGGGCATGGCTATCAATGCCGTGAAGCAGGGGGCGGCTGGCGCGGCTGTCAGTGCCGGCAACACCGGTGCGCTCATGGCCATGGCCAAGCTGGCGCTGCGCACGATGCCGGGCATTGATCGCCCGGCGCTGTCGGCTTTGCTTCCGACGCTTGGCGACAACGATCTGGTCATGCTGGATCTGGGTGCCAACACCGATTGTGACGCGCGCAACCTCGTGCAGTTCGCGATCATGGGCGCTGCCTATGCGCGCATCGTCAGCAATCTCGACGCACCGCGCGTGCGCCTGCTCAACATCGGCACCGAAGAGACCAAGGGCACCGAGTCGCTCCGCGATGCGGCAACGCAGCTCAAGGCGCTGGCCGGTGATCTTGCCATGTCCTTCGACGGTTTCACCGAGGCGGACAAGTTGTCGCGCGGCGATGTCGACGTGGTGGTGACCGACGGATTTTCCGGCAACATCGCGCTCAAGTCGATGGAGGGCGCAGCCCGGTTCGTTGCGGACCTGCTGCGCCGGAGCTTCTCGTCGTCGCTGCGTTCCAAGGTCGGGTTCCTGATTTCGCGGCCCGCTACCGAACTTCTCAAGCACCACCTTGATCCCAACAACCATAATGGCGCAGTTTTCCTCGGTCTCAACGGCATTGTCGTGAAGAGTCACGGCAGTGCATCGGCGGTGGGCGTGGCGAACGCGGTTGCCGTGACGGCACGTCTGCTTGAGGAAAACCTGACAGAACGGATCGAGGCTGACCTTGCCCGCGTGGGCGCCGAGGCCATTCGCACAACCGGGCGGGGAAGATCTGCGGCAATGAAGGGCGAGAACGCGGCATGACACTTCGTGCGGTTGTTCGCGGCAGTGGCTCGGCCCTGCCAAAGCGTGCGGTATCCAACGCCGAGATGGCCACTATGGTCGACACCACCGACGAGTGGATTGTCGAGCGTACCGGTATCCACAACCGCTACATCGCGGGCGAGGGCGAGACGACCTCGACGTTGGCGACCGAAGCTGCGCGCAAGGCGCTGGGGGCCGCTGGCATCGACGCTTCACGTGTCGACCTGATCGTGCTGGCGACCGCCACGCCCGACCAGACCTTCCCGGCCACGGCAACGATCGTTCAGCACAACCTGGGCTGCAATGGCGGCATCGCCTTTGACGTTGCTGCGGTGTGTTCCGGTTTTCTCTATGCTCTGGCGACGGCCGATTCCATGATCCGCACCGGCATGGCCAAGTGTGCGGTCGTGATTGGTGCAGAGACGTTCAGCCGTATTCTCGACTGGGAAGATCGCACTACCTGCGTGTTGTTCGGCGATGGCGCAGGTGCGGTGGTGCTCGAAGCGCAGGATGTTGACGAGGCTGATTCCGCAGCGCCGGGCATCATTGCCACGCGGCTTCACGCCGATGGTGCGCACAACGAACTGCTCTATGTCGATGGCGGACCGTCGACGACCGGAACAGTCGGCAAGCTGCGGATGAAGGGGCGCGAGGTGTTTCGTCATGCCGTTACCAATCTTGCCAACGTGCTGACGGAAGTGCTTGCGGCATCAGGCCATTCTGCGGATGAAATCGACTGGGTGGTGCCGCATCAGGCTAACCTGCGCATTCTCGATGCAACCGCGCGCAAGCTCAGTCTTTCGCCCGACAAGGTGATCGTGACGGTTGATCGTCATGCCAACACCAGCGCGGCATCGGTGCCGCTCGCCTATGATACGGCGGTGCAGGACGGGCGGATCAAGCCGGGCGATCTTGTGATGTTTGAGGCGATGGGCGGCGGATTTACCTGGGGCGCTTGCCTCGCGCGGGTGTGATCCTGCCCCGATTTGGGGCTGTTGCAGCCGTTATCCTTTGTCTCCAAGGCATTGCATTGCGTTCTTGAGAATCGGCGTTATTCTGCGTTCCCTTGGGTCAATCAATTAATTGGGGGAAGTCGGGGATGCGGTCGATCGGGACTCTGACACGCGCTGATCTTGCAGAAAGCATCAACCGCCGGGTCGGGCTTTCACGTGCGGATTCGCTGGAGATGGTCGAATCAATTCTGCAGCACATGTGCGGTGCGCTCGCAGAAGGTGAGAATGTCAAGATTTCCGGCTTCGGCACATTTCTGCTGCGCGACAAGGCAGAGCGTGTCGGACGCAACCCGAAAACGGGGATCGAAGTTCCCATCACGCCGCGCCGTGTCCTGAGCTTCCGCGCGAGCCAGATGCTGAAGGACCGTATCGGCCAAGGCTGAGGGCTTGGCCATGGATACTCCTCTCCTCCCAGATCCCGACGTGGGCGTGCCGGATGCCGGCGACGGCAAGGATCCCGGAG
>JAZKBJ010000101.1:518-924 GCA_040388685.1 Pseudomonadota bacterium | reverse complement strand
CGATCGGCGAGGTGGCGAAGGCACTTGGCATTCGCCAGCATGTGCTGCGCTACTGGGAAGAGCAGTTTCCGGCGTTGCGCCCGCTCACGCGCGCGGGTGGCCGGCGCTACTATCGCCCTCAGGACGTTGCCTTGCTCACCGAGATCAACCGGCTCCTCAATCAGGAGGGCTACACGATCAAGGGCGCGAGGCAGGCGCTGCGGGGAAAGAAGGCGGCTGCGACTGTGCAGCCTGTCGCCGCAACACCGCCAGAGCAAAAACAGGATTTAGCGGACGCAATCCGTGCCATCCGAGACCGGCTGGCTGCGGCGTTGAACGGTTAGTCGACGAGGCTTGGCCCCAACGCCGGGTCCAGATCGCGCGGGCGCATCAGTTCGACGAGGTTGCCGCACCCTTCGGTAACGTC
>JAZKBJ010000101.1:0-489 GCA_040388685.1 Pseudomonadota bacterium | reverse complement strand
GCTCGACCACGTCGCGCAAGGGCGATGATCCGTCGTCCGGTACGAGGTCGAAGATCAGGTCTTCGAGGCCTGGGTTGTGGCCTACCATCAGTACACTGGCCGGATCGCCTTCGAGTTCCTTGAGCAGATCGAGCAGGGTGGCGGAACTGGCGAGGTAAATTCGCCTGTCCCATTCGACCTTGAACGTGCAACCCCAAGCCTTGCTCGCTTCTTCCACCGTTTCGGCGGCGCGCACAGCGGGTGAGGCGATCATGCGATCGAACTGGCGCCCGCTGGCCTTGATGTGGGCACCCATCGCCCGTGCACCGAACTGGCCGCGTGCGTTGAGCGGACGGTCAAAATCGCGGGCGCGGGCGTCGCTCCAATCGGACTTCGCATGGCGGAAAAGCGCGAGTGTCTTCACGAAATCCCCTCCGTTCGCGTGGGCGCAGCACTCGCTTCAGAAACACCGCCCGCAACGCTTTGTAAAGCCACATCGAGCGTGACCCG
>JAZKBJ010000100.1:4858-14776 GCA_040388685.1 Pseudomonadota bacterium | reverse complement strand
AGGTCGCGCCGATCAGCACGAACCTGATCCTCAGCCACGTGGGCACCCACGTGCTCGGCATGCCGAAGACGTTCTGACCATGGCAGCGCTGGAAGGGATCACCGTCGTATCGCTGGAGCAGGCGGTGGCGGCGCCGCTGTGTACGCAGCGACTTGCCGAAGGCGGCGCGCGTGTGATCAAGCTGGAGCGCGCCGAAGGCGACTTTGCCCGCGCCTATGACCACGTCGTTCATGGCGAGAGCGCCTATTTCGTCTGGCTCAACCGCGGCAAGGAATCCTTGCGCATCGACATCAAGCAGCCGCAGGACAACGCGCTCTTGCACCGCCTGCTCGAACGGGCCGATGTGTTCGTCCAGAATCTTGCGCCGGGCGCGGCGGCCCGTGCGGGCTTTGGGTCTGAGGCGTTGCGCCAGCGTCATCCCCGCCTGATCACCTGCGACATCAGCGGCTATGGTGACGTGGGTCCAGCCGCCGCGATGAAGGCCTACGATTTCCTGATCCAGTGCGAGGCGGGTCTTGCCGCAATTACCGGCACCGCCGACGGTCCTGCGCGGGTGGGGGTTTCGATTGCCGATATCACCTGCGGCATGAACGCCCATGCCGCCATTCTGCAAGCCCTGTTCGAACGCGAACGCACCGGCCTTGGTCAGGGTATTGCGGTGTCGCTGTTCGATGGTATCGCCGACATCATGGCGGTGCCGCTGCTGCATTACGATTATGCAGGCAAGGCTCCCCAGCGGTCTGGGCTCGCGCATCCTTCGATCGCGCCCTATGGCGCGTTCACCACTGGCGATGGGCGTCAGATCGTGATTTCGGTCCAGAACCAGCGCGAATGGGCGAACTTCTGCCAGCTTGTGCTCAACGATGCTGCCATCGCAGATCATCCCCACTTTGCCACGAACGCATTGCGCTGCGCGCATCGCAGCCAACTCGACGAGATGGTGAACGGCCATTTTGCCGCGCTATCGAGCGACGCGCTTGTTGCCCGGCTTGAAGCTGCCGGAACGGCCTGGGCAAGGCTGAACGGGGTCGATGGTCTATCTGCGCACGGCCAGCTGCGCCGCGTTGTCGTCGAAACGCCGAGCGGACCCGCTGCCATTCCCGCATCGCCCATCCAGTGGAGCGACCGCGCACCGCCAGCACTTGCCGTCCCTGCCCTCGGCCAGCACGACGATGCCATACGCCGGGAGTTTGCATGATCTGCCGTGATATCGCAGCGCATCGGCACGCCCAGCTCCTGGCGGCCCTGCTCGACCATGCCGAACCCCCTTGGCGCGCAGGCGAACTTCCGCCTCTGGCGCACTGGCTGCTGTTTCCGCCCGACGCCAGGCAATCGCTTATCGGTACGGACGGTCATCCCGCCCGTGCCGACGGCGGCTTGCCGCGGCGAATGTGGGCGGGCAGCCGCGTCCGGTTTCTCCGTCCGATCCTGCTGGGCGATACAGTCGAACGACGCACCACGGTGGTCAGCGAAGTGGACAAGGCGGGCAAGTCTGGCCCGATGCGCTTTGTCACGCTGTCGCACGTGCTGTCGGTCAATGGCGCGGTTGCCGCCGAAGAGGAACAGAGCATCGTCTACCGCGCAGCCGCTCCTGCCGGGGCCTCCGCGCGACCGCTTGCACCCGATACAGTCGCCGATGTTCCTGCGGTCGTGCGGCAGTTGAGCCTTGGTCCGGTGGAACTGTTCCGGTTCTCGGCACTGACCTTCAATGCCCACCGCATTCATTATGATCGCGATTACGCGCGCAGCGAGGAGGGCTATCCGGGTCTGGTCGTGCATGGTCCCTATATCGCGACGCTGCTGATGGACCACTTCATGCGGCACCGCCCGCATGGCACCGTGCGCGCGTTCTCGTTCAAGGCCTTGCGCCCGATTTTTGACGGCGAGTCCTTCACGCTGGGCCTGACCGAAGATGCGAAGGGGGCCGATCTCGTGGCAATCGACGCTGCGGGCGGGATTGCCACGCAGGCACGGATCGACCTGTGACCGGACAGGGCAGGCCAGACTGGCGATCCATGTTGTTCGTCAGCGCAGATGATCCCGCGCGGCTGCAAAAGGCCCATTTGCGCGGAGCCGACGCTCTCGTGCTCGATCTGGAAGACGCCGTCCCACCGGACCGCAAGCAGGCGGCGCGCGATGCGATCGGTGCGGAGATCGACCGACTTGCAGCACTCGGACAAGCGCTGGTCGTCCGCGTCAACACAGGCTGGCTGGCGATAGGTGCAGACCTTGCCGCATGCATCAGGCCCGGCGTGCGCGCGATCATGCTGCCGAAAGTCGAAGAACCGTGGCATGTGCGGGTCATTGCCGAAATGATCGGCGAACTCGAATTGCAGCACGGCGTTGCTGCGGGCAGCACCGGGATCGTCTGCCTGATCGAAAGCGCCGCGGGGCTGGAAATCATGGGCGGGCTGGCGGCGATCCCGCGCGTGGTCGGCCTCGCGCTGGGAAGCGAAGACTTCGCGCTGAGTATGGGCGTTCCGCCCTCGCCCGAACTGCTCGACCTGCCGTGCCGCCAACTCGCGCTTGCGGCAAGCCGGGCGGGTATCATGGCGATAGCGGTGCCCGCCAGCATCGCGCAATTTCGCGATATGGACGCCTATGCCGAAGCCATCCGCCAGGGCATGGCCTACGGCGTGACCGCAGCGCTGTGCATCCACCCCAATCAGATCACGGTCGCAAACCGCGAACTGGCGCCATCATTGGCCGAAATGGAGCAGGCGCGTGCGGTGATGGCGGCATGGCGTGCGCATGGTGGTGCCGGCGTGCTGCAGCTGGGCGGCAAGATGATCGATCGGCCCGTCATGCTCAGGGCCGCCGCCATGCTGGCACGGGCGGCCGAAACGGCAGGTTGAGTGCGGCGGATCAGGCGGGGCGAAACGCGCTGCCTGATCGGCTTCGCCCCTGCCCGGTCAGGGGAATGTCCGCTTCAGCCACGCCACCGAATCGTTCACCAGACGGTCCTTGTTTTCCCGGAATCCGTGGGAGCCATCGGGATATTTGACCAGTTCCAGCTTTCCGCGATAGCCCTTTGCGAAACGTTCCAGGAACCAGTCGGCCTGGATCGGATCCTTGCCACCAGCGATGGCCAGACCCGGCAAAGCGAACTCGCCCACACGCTGGCTGTGGACCGTGCGTGATTTGGCACCGTAGAGATCATACCACGAAACAGCCGTCGCCACGCCGAGAACCTCGGTCAGTCCGCGACCTTCGGCAATGGCCTTCTCCGCACGGGCATTGTCGCGCGCATAGGCCTCCTCGCCCATCAGCCGCTTCTGGAATTCGGCGGCATCGGCGGTAGGTGCGATATAGATCATGCCCTGGACGCGCTTGTCCTGCGTATTGCCGACGTAGTTTGAGATGAAGATTCCGCCCTGGCTGTGCCCGGCCAGTACCACCCGCTTGGCCCCCATCTGCGATGCAAGGTCCATCCAGTGGCCGATATCATCCTGCACATCGGCCAGCGTTCTGGTTTCAATCCCGGTCGTGCCGCTGATCTGCAGCGATGGCGCAATGGCGCGATAGCCTGCCTGCGCGAACCGCCAGCCCTGCCAGTGCGTTGAAGATTGCAGCGTATCGGCCGAACGACCGTGGATCAGCATGATGACCGGTTTGGCCGGATCGACCCCGCCTTCGGGATCGTACATCATGCCGAACAGGGGTACGCCGCCCTTGGTCGCCACATCGACCGTGCTGATCTTGACGCCGGGCCGCACGCCCAGATCGTGGCTTTCCAGCCAGCTACCGATGCCATCGGTGACGGCGCTTGCGGCGGGGGCAAGGTCGGCACCTGCGTTGATGATCGACACATCGACACCGGGCTTTGCCATCGCCTCGACAGCCCGCACCGGACTCATCGCCACCTTGTCTCCGGCGATGACCAAACTCGGCACGGGCAGATCCTGCAGCAACGCATGGTTGCGCGCCGTCGCATCGGGGCTCCAGTAATCCAGCCAGGTCTGGGCCGGTCCCACATAGGGGCCTTGCATGATCCAGTCCGCGCTGCCGACGCCCGTGCTGTGTCCCGGTTCCAGCGATACCAGATACTTGCCGCTGCCATCGGCCATCTGACGCTGTGCCAGCGCCAGCGTCCGGTCATAGCCCCGCCCATCACCAAAGCCGGGGAAACCCTTCGTTTCGATCAGCGGGTTGACCAGAATCAACCCCTTCACCCGCTTTTCCGGCCCGTTATCGAGCGAACGATCGGCGAAGTTCTTGAGGTAGTCCGCCGCAACCAGTGCGCCATAGCCCTGCCCAAGCAGCGCGATGTCCTCGTACCCGGCGTGTTCGAGGAAATCGAGCGCGCCCTTTACCGCCCATTTGTTGTCGGCAAACGGCACGGTCGGGAAGTTCCGCTCCTGCCCGCTATACAGGCTGACCACGGTATAGCCCTTTGCGGCAAGGCGTTCGGCGGCAAACCGCGCCGCCTGTCCTCGCGCCAGGGGGTGCGAGCCCGGCCCGTCATCCAGCATCACGATCGCGGGGCCGAAGATGTTGGCGCCCTTCGCCGGGGTATAGAGCATGGCCGGGGCAAGGGTGCGCCCGCCGCCCGGCGCCTGCTTTGTCTGGCCTGGCGGGTCGCTCTCCAGCTGGAGCACCTCGACGCGGTAATCGCGGGCAACAGTGCCGGGGGCAACTTGCGCGTCGCGCGGCGACGGGGTGGTGGCGATTGCCGGAGCGCTCATGACCAAGGCGCTGGCAAGCAACAGGCTGGCTTTCATTTTCCCGTATCCTTCAATTTGTTGCAATGACGGGAAAATCTTCCGCGTCCTGAGCCGCCGCAGGCGTCAGCAGCACGGTGCCCTTCAGCTTCTCCTCGCTGAGCGAATAGAAAAGCAGCGCGATGATACCGAGAAAACTGATGGTCGCGGGCAGGAAGCCCATGACGAGGTAAATGGCCCGCACCGCGCTTTCCGGCTGTACCGCGCCCACCCCTTGCGACTGGATATATCCAGCGCTGCTCAGGATCGCACCGACGACCGAAATGCCGATGGCACCGGAAACCTTTTCGACCGTGGTGTAAAACCCGGCAAAAACGCCTTCGCGCCGCAATCCGGTGCGACGATAATCGTATTCCATCGTGTCAGGCAAAAGCGATTGGCCCATCAGGATGGCACCGCCACCCGACACGCCGATCACGAAGGCACGCATATAGACCTGGATCACAGGTTCGCCCGCGCCAGCCACCAACCACGAAAGGAACGCCGGCAGCGAAAGCAGGAGGGCGATGATATACGTGTTGCGCTTACTGCCTATCATGCGGGCAATCCGCAGCCAGACCGGTTGCGAAAGGATCATGCCCAGTGACGAGCACAGGAAGAACTGCCCGAGATAGGCGTCCGACAGCTTCAGCACATATGTGAAGAAGAAGGCATAGACCGCCTGAACGCCGAGCGACATCAGCGTGAGGAACTTGATCAGGATCAGGATCAGGAAAGGCTTGTTCGACAGGACTGAACGGATCTGTTCCCCAATCGGATAGTGCGACTTCGCTTCCTTGGCGGTAAACGCGGCGTTACGGGTCGAATGGAAGCAGATCCCTGCCGAAATCAGGATCAGGGGGACGAACACGAACGCCATCGCGAGGTATGCCTCGGCCCCTCCGCCAAGTGCGGACAGCAGGATCGGCCCGAGCACCGAGGCGGCAATCGTCGACAGCCCCACCGCATAGACGCGGAAGCTCATCAGATAGGACCGCTCGTGATAGTCGGTCGTCATCTCGGCCGGCATCGACAGGTAGGGTATGTTGAATACCGTGTACGCCAGCGCATAGAATACAAGCACCGCACCGACATAAGTGGCGCGCATCTGGTAGTCGGCGATTTCTGGAATGGAGAACAGGCCGACGACCGCCATCGCCAGCAGCACGCCGCCACCCAGCAGATAGGGTCGTCTGCGCCCCATGCGGCTTTTCGTGCGATCCGAAAGCCAGCCCATGGCGGGATCAAGGAAGGCATCGAGCAGCTTGGAAAAGCCGATCAGTGACGAAGCCAGCGCCGCCGCGATGCCGACATGATCGGTCAGGTAGCGCAGCAGCAGGACGTTGGACGCGGTCAGCACGGTGACCGGGCCGAGCGTGCCCAGCCCCCAGCCCATGCAGATGGATCGCGGAAGTCGCCCGGCAGGGGCCGAAGTCTGGGTCATGCTGGGATCCGGTTGCTGGAGGTCTGCTCGGCCTTGGCCGCACGTTCATCAAACTTCGTGCCATAGGCTGCGGCAAGGGCCGACAGGGGATCGTCGATCCGCTCGACCGGGACCGGGCAGGCTGCCAGCGCGGCCGCCGCATCATGGCGCAGGATCGCCGCAGGCAGGCGGTGCGAGGCGGCGCGCTGCTTCATCACCTCTACCGCCCACAAATGCAGCCGGTCGCCATCGAAGCTGGTAGGCACGCGGCGCAGCGCGGCACGGCGCGTATCGAACCACGGCCAGTAGACCTGCGAATCGCGCAACCGCAGCCAGAGCCTGTACCAATGGGCGCCATCCCGCTCGATTTCGATAGGCGGCGCGAACGAGGCAGCAAGTGCCATCCGTTCGTCCGGCTCGGGCAGCAACAATCCGTCGAGCCTGACCGCTGTGCACCGGGCCGGTTCAGCCAATGCCAAGTCCAGCGCCAGCGAAGCCCCAAGCCCGCGCCCTTCGGCAAGTGCGGTCTCGATCCCCAGGCTATCGCACATGCGCCAGATGGCTCGCGCATAGTCGCGCAGTTCGGCTTCTTCAGGCAACCCTTCGGACTCACCGGAACCCGGAAGGTCGGGCGCAATGACGAAATGGTCGCTGGCAAGCTCTGCCATGCGGCTCATCCACATCGCGCTGGAGCCGGGGACATCGTGCAGCAGGATCAGCGCAGGTTTGGCCGGATCGCCAAGATACCGGAACATCAACGGACGCTCGCCGTCCATCACGAACTGGCGCAGCACGCGATCCGTGGCGGCAAGAGCGATGACGGGCGCGGCGCAAGCCTCGGGACTGCCGAAACGGGCAAACCCTTCGGCGGTCAGCGCACGCTTTCGCGCATAGCCGATACCGGCATTTTCGATCTGCTGGTGGGCCCGCAGCGGCGGAAGACGCTCAAGGTGCGGAAACAGCATGTCGGTTTCGGTGGCGGTGAAGATGGCGGGCATTTCAAGGCCGCTTGCCGCCCGCACCGCATCTTCGCAATACGACGTTACCGCATAATAGGCCGGCTTGTAGTGCGCGGCGGCGGCAAAGAACATCTGCGTCCAGTTATGCAGGCTTTCCGGCGTACCGAGGTCGTATTCGTTCAAGTTTTCCGGCCGCTTGTCGCACCATGGAAACCACATGCTTTGGTCGCGGAATCGGGTCCATGTGGCCGAGAAATGTCCGCCCAAGGGATCGACCACCAGCGGCGCGAAGTAGTTGTTCTGGAGCGGGGCGACTTCTTCACGCGTAAAGATGGGAACGCCGTCGAGCACTAGGCCGGTCACACGGCCGGGATGGCGATAACCCAGCTCAAGTGCGATGGCCGCGCCGCTGTGCGTGCCGAAAACCGGCAATGGCGGCAGGCCCAGCGCATCCATCGCCTCGACGATGGCATCGGCAAGGTCGGCCACCTCCAATTCGACGAACGGCAGCGGGTCTGACATTCCGAAGCCCGGCGTATCGAAGGCAAAGCAGCAATAACGATCGGCTTGCGCGCGCATATCGTCCAGCACGAAGCTGCTGTTCGTCGGCGACGAATGGATGAACAAGGCAGGTGGGCCGCTGCCGATGCTGCGATAATGCACCTGCCGGTCCCCCACGCCGAGGAATGCGCGGCGGACGATCTGTTCCGTATCTGGCATCACTTGACCCCTGCAGGCGCGGCAACCGCTGGCTTGTACTGGAAGTCTATCGCCACATAGCCGCAAGGCCCCGACCGACCGCCGCGTCCTGTCCGTGATGTCTGGTCTTCGGACAGCATCATCGAGCCGGGCTTCAGATGAAATTCCGTCCCGTCCTTGAGCACGACGGTGGACGATCCGCTGATGATCAGGAAGATTTCTCGATAGGGCGAAGGATGCGCCGGAATGTCCATGTTTGGATGGCCGTAGACGATCACCGCATTGCTGGGGTCGCCAAACGGGAACTGGGTCAGCGAAACCTTTCCGCCGTAGTAGACCCCATCCTTCCCGGCCAGATCAATGGTTTCGACCTTCGATTCCCCATCGCTGCCGGTATAGGCGCGATAGAGTTTCACGACCTTACCGGTCCGCGCAAAGTCCGCGCCAAGCCTTTCGCACTGCGCCAGTTGCTTGCGCGTGAGAACGCCCCGTTCACCCGTTCCCGTCTGGGCCATGACCGCCGTGGATAAAAGCGAAAGCGAGGCAGCGAAAATCAGGGCGCGAAGCGTCATCAACGGTTTCCTCAACGTCTGGGGCGTCTAGGAATGATGGTGCCCGCACCGTCGCTGCGATCAAGGCAAGCCCCTGACCCCAACCGGAGTTCGGTTGGGGTGGGGCGCATTCAAATGCCCATGCAAAGGTATTTCAGTTCCATGTAGTCATCCAGCCCGTGACGGCTGCCTTCGCGGCCAAGCCCGGACTGCTTCACGCCGCCAAACGGCGCGACAGCGGTCGAGATGAGGCCGGTGTTGATCCCGACGATCCCTGTCTCCAGAGCCTCGGCAACACGCCAGATCCGGGCCATGTCGCATGAATAGAAATAGCCTGCGAGGCCAAATTCACTGGCGTTGGCGGCCGCAATCGCGTCTGCCTCATCGTCGAAGCGGATGATAGCCGCCAGCGGTCCGAATGTTTCCTCATGGGCCACCGCCATGGCGCCGGTTACGCCCGAAACCACTGTCGGTTCGAAGAAGCATTCACCGATTGCCGAACGCACGCCGCCCGTCACCAGCGTCGCGCCCTTGCCCAGCGCATCGGCCACATGCTCCTCCACTTTGGCAACGGCCTTGGCGTCGATCAGCGGGCCGAGGTCGGTCGTGGCGTCCATGCCGTTGCCCAGTTTCATGCCGTTCACCCGTTCGGCAAGCCGCGCAACGAAGGCATCGTGGATGCCTGCCTGGACATAGAAGCGGTTTGTGCAGACGCAGGTCTGGCCCGCATTGCGAAACTTCGAGGCAAGCGCGCCGTCGACCGCCGCATCGAGGTCCGCGTCGTCAAACACGATGAAGGGCGCGTTGCCGCCAAGTTCCAGGCTGAGCTTCTTGATGGTTTCGGCCGATTGCCGCATCAGCAGGCGCCCGATCTCGGTCGATCCCGTGAAGCTGATCTTGCGCACCAGCGGATTGGTGGTCAGTTCCCCGCCGATCTGCGATGCGCTGCCAGTCACCACGTTGAACACGCCGGGCGGAATACCGGCCTCTTGCGCCAGCGCAGCCAGCGCCAGCGCGGAAAGCGGCGTCTGCGATGCAGGCTTGAGCACGACCGTGCATCCCGCCGCAAGCGCGGGTCCGATCTTGCGGGTGATCATCGCGCTGGGAAAATTCCACGGCGTGATCGTCCCCACCACGCCAATGGGCTGGCGCAGGACGACGATCCGCTTGTCGGCGGCATGGGCAGGGATCACCTCGCCATAGGCGCGCTTTCCCTCTTCGGCGAACCAGTCGATGAACTCGGCGGCATAGGCGATCTCACCCTTCGCTTCCTTCAGCGCCTTGCCCTGTTCGCGGGTCAGGATTTCGGCCAGCGCATCGCGCTCGGCCATCATCAAGTCGAACAGGCGGCGCAGGATGGCCGCTCTTTCGCCCGCTGTGCGCCCCGCCCAGTCTGGCATCGCGGCATGGGCAGCGGCGATCGCCCTGTGCGTTTCGGTCGCGCCCATGTCTGGCACGGCAGCAATCACCTCGCCTGTGGCGGGATTGGTGACGTCAAAGGTCTTGCCGCCCATCACCGCTCGACCGCCACCGGAGGCGGCGCCACAGGCGCCGGTGGTGGCAGAGGCGGCGGCGCCACGGGCGGC
>JAZKBJ010000100.1:0-4848 GCA_040388685.1 Pseudomonadota bacterium | reverse complement strand
GATTACGGGACACTTCAATTCCTGTTCTTCAAAATTTTGCCAGCAATCGTGCCAGCACCTCAGGCGCGCACTCCAGCACCGGCCCGGTGATCTCCGGCAGGTCCACCACGGCAGCTTGGGGGAACAGTCTGGCCGCCGCCGCCGATGCAACGGCAAGATGGCCCGCGGGGTTAGGCACCAGCACGGGCTGCTGCACCAGCGGCAACCGCGCGTCGCTATCATAAGCGAACATCGCCTCGTGGGCCCACCAGCCCTCCGGCCATGCCTTCAGCTCATCGAGAAAATTGGCATAGCCACGTTCGAGGCTGACCGATCCATGCCGGTTCGTGATGAAATAGGCCCAGCGCTCCTCGAACTGGTCGAGCCGCTCGGTCAGTTGATGACGCGCGGTCAGCCTGGCCTTCCAGAAATCAAGGTCGAGCGCCTGAAAATAGGGAATGCCGACAAGCGCCAGCTTCTGCACCAGATCGGGCCGCGCAATCGCCATCTCGGTCGCGACATAACAGCCGGTATGATAGCCAAGGACAGCAATCGGCCCTTCGGCCACCTGCTCCACCGCTGCGACCGTGGCGGAAGCATAGTCGGCCATATCCAACGGCAAGGGCGGCACGTCGGATTCACCATAGCCCGGCGCATCGATCGCGATCACCTGCCGGTCCTGCCCCAACGCCTGCATCAAGGGCAGGAAGCTTTGCGAGGAATAGGCGGTGGCGTGCAGGCACACCAGCGGCACTGTACCGGGCCGGGGCGGCGTCATACGCAAGTGGACCTGCCCATATGGCCCATCGACATAAGCCTTGCGCACCGGGGTCATGGCACCACGACCTGACGGATGGCTTCGCCACTGCGCAGCTTATCAAACAAGGCGTTTATGTCAGACAGCGGGCTGACCGAACTGAGCAAACGTTCGACCGGCAGCCGCCCGGCGCGCCACAAGGCAATATACCGGGGAATATCGCGCGCCGGAATGGACGAGCCCATGTAGCTGCCCATCAAGGTCTTGCCGTCGCCGACAAGGCTGACGGCGGGAATGGAGAGTTGCTCTGCCGGGTTTGGCAGGCCCACCGTGACGATGCGGCCACCCCGCCGCGCCAGCGCGTAACCCTGGGCAAGGACGCTGGCCTTGCCCACGGTTTCGACGACGAGATCGGGCCGCACGCCGCCCAATGCCGCCAGAATGGCACTTTCGCCTTCGGCAGGATCGAATGCCGCCACTGCGCCGAGGTCGAGCGCGAGCGCCCGCTTGGCCGCAATCGGATCGATCACGACGACAGGCTGCGCCCCGCCCGCAATCGCGCCCATCAGGGCGGCCAGCCCCACACCGCCCAAACCATAAATGGCAACGCTCTCGCCCGCTTTCAGCGCGGCGGTATTCAGCACCGCGCCCACTCCGGTAAGCACCGCGCAGCCAAACAGCGCGGCGATTTCAACGGGAATGTCCGCCGGGATTTTCACGGCAGACCGGCGGTCTATCACCGCATGGCTGGCAAAGGCCGAAGCGCCCAGATGGTGATGCACCGCATGGCCGCATTCGGAAAGGCGGATGTCGCCGCCCAACAGAGTCCCGGCACCATTGGCCGCCGCCCCGTTGGCGCACAGGAAACCCTCGCCGATCATGCAGGCCGGGCAATGACCGCAAAGGGGCAGAAAGCTCAGGACAACGCGGTCGCCGCTGGCGAAATGCCCGGCGGCCTGCGCGCCCGTCTCGATGACGGTCGCCACGGCCTCGTGACCGATCGCCATCGGCATGGGTCTAGGCCGATCGCCGTTGATCACGCTCAGATCGCTGTGGCACAGGCCTGCCGCGTCGATCCTGACCAGCAATTCGTCGGGGCCGGGCGGCGCAAGGTCTATTTCGGTCACCCGCAGCGGCCTGCTTTGGGCATAATGCCCCGTATGGCCGATGGAATCGAGCACGGTCGCGGTAATCTTCATCTCAGCTTCGCGCCCACTTGCGTTCAAAGGCCCACACGTCTTCGAACCCGATCAGCGAGCAGAACGTCTTGAAATCGAAGATGGCCATGCCCTCAGGCTCGCCGCTGCCCTCGGCCTTCATCCGGCGCAGCGCGGTTTCCATGGCGGCAGCGCCAATCAGACTGGTCATGGCCGGGAAGATTGCCAGCGCATAGCCAATGTCCTGCATCTCGGCGGCGGTACGCATCGGGGTGAGGCCGCCGTTCGACATGTTGGCCATCATCGGCGCTTTTACGCGTTCGCACGCAAGCCGCATTTCGTCTTCGCTGGTCAGGGCTTCGACGAACAGAATGTCCGCGCCAGCGTTGCGATAGGCCTCGGCGCGGGCAAGTGCGCCTTCCAGGCCTTCAGACTGGCGTGCATCGGTCCGCGCGATGATCAGGGTATCGGCCTCGCGCCGCGCATCGCAGGCAACCTTGATCTTTTCGACCATGTCGTCGGTCGATACGAGCCGCTTAAAGGGCGTATGCCCGCACTTTTTGGGGAACTCCTGATCCTCCAGCTGGATCGCGGTAACGCCGGCTTCTTCGTATCCCCGCACGGTATGGTGGACATTGAGCAAGCCACCGTAGCCCGTATCTGCATCGGCCATGACCGCACCGTTCGACGTGCGCACCAGCGTTGCCATGCGGTCCAGCATCTGCGTGAACGTGGCAATTCCGGCGTCCGGCAAGCCATAGGCCGATGCCGTCAACCAATAGCCCGACCCATAGACGATATCCACGCCGACATGATTGGCGATTCCGGCCGCAATCATGTCCTGAATGCCGGGCGCAACGAAAAACTCGCCGCGTTCCAGCTTCTGCCGAATGATGGGATTGGCCATTTTTATCCTTTCTTGGGCACCGGCTGCCAAAGCCAGCGCTGCTGTTGCTGCTGTTGGGCCTCAAACCTGTCGATGTCGGCGGCGTGATGGGTCGCAATCAGATCGATCTCGTCCCAGCCATTGACGAGCGCGTCACGACGCCGAGCATCGATTGCAAAGGCAAAGTCTCCACCCGTAGGCAGACGCACGACACCGCCGGGAAGGTCGATGGTAATTTCGCCCGCGCTTTCGGCCACGGCCATGGCGCGTTCGTGATCCTGCGGCGAAACGACAATCGGCAGGATGCCATTCTTGAAACAGTTGTTGTAGAAAATTTCGCCGAAGCTTGGCGCGATGATGCACCGGATGCCAAGATCGCGCAGCGCCCACGGCGCGTGTTCGCGGCTCGATCCGCAGCCGAAGTTCCTTCCGGCAATCAGGATCGCCGATCCGCGCCATGTCGGGGACGTCAGCGCAAAGCCCTGCTTTTCCGTCCCGCTCTCATCGAACCGCCAATCATGAAAGGCGTATCGGGCAAGCCCCGCACGGCTCGTGATCAGCAGGAACCGCGCCGGATAGATGATGTCCGTATCGACATCGTCCTGCGGCAAGGGGATTGCCGTGGATGTCAGAGTGACGAATTTCCCCACGCTGTTCAGGCCTCCATCTTGCGCACATCGGCGATATGGCCCGCAATCGCGGCGGCGGCAGCCATCGCCGGGCTCATCAGGTGGGTGCGCGCACCTGCGCCTTGCCGACCCTCGAAATTACGGTTTGACGTCGATGCGCACCGCCCGCCCGGCAACAGTCGGTCGTCATTCATGGCGACGCACAGGGAACATCCGGCATCACGCCACTCAAAGCCCGCCTGGACGAAGATGCGGTCGAGTCCTTCGGCTTCAGCCTGCCGCTTGACCAAGCCCGATCCGGGAACCACCAGCGCCGTTACGCCTTGGGCGCGGCGGTGGCCCTTCACCACCTCGGCCGCCGCGCGCAGATCTTCGATCCGGCTGTTCGTGCAACTTCCGATGAATACTGCGTCGACCGTCACCGTTTCCCACGGCTGGCCCGCCACCAGACCCATGTATTCAAGCGCGGCACGGTCCTTCGCGCCATCGGCAGCCGGAACCACCGCATCGATGCCAACTGCCTGATCGGGACTGGTGCCCCACGTGACCATAGGCGCCAATGCCGTCACGTCGATGCCCACTGTCCGATCGAACCGGGCATCCTCGCCGCCCGGCAAGGCGCGCCAATAGGCAAGCGCTGCTTCCCAGTCCCTGCCCGCCGGCGCATAAGGTCGACCGTGAAGATACGCGAATGTGGTATCGTCCGGTGCGATCAGGCCGGTCCGCGATCCTGCCTCGATGCTCATGTTGCACAACGTCATGCGCGCTTCCATCGACAGGCCGCGCACTGCCGCGCCGCGATATTCGATGGCATGCCCGACCGCCCCGGAAGCACCGATCCGGGCAATGAGCGCCAATATCAGATCCTTTGCCCCAACATGGCGGCCGAAGCTTCCCGTCGCCTCAACCGCCAGCGTCCGCGCCTTGCGCTGCTGGAGCACATTGGTCGCAAGGACGCATTCGACCTCGCTTGAACCGATGCCGAACGCCAGTGCCCCGAAAGCGCCGTGCGTGGCCGTGTGACTATCACCGCAAACCATGGTCAGGCCCGGCAGGGTAAAGCCCTGCTCCGGCCCGACCACGTGAACAATGCCCTGCCGCGCATCGTCGAGCGGAAAATATTTGATGTCGTGACGCGCACAGTTTGCCTCGTGCAGATCGACCTGCGCCCGCGCCTGAGGATCGGCGATCGGACCATTGCGCCCGCGCGTAGGCACGGCATGGTCCGCCAGTGCCAGATGGGCCGCCGGTCTGCGCACCCGGCGTCCGGCATGGGCCAGTCCGGCGAACGCCTGCGGGCTGCTGACTTCGTGCAGCATCTGCCGGTCGATATAAATGAGTGCTTCGCCCTCGCCCAGTTCAGCCACAATATGGCTGTCCCAAAGACGATCATACAATGTGCGTGTCATCGGGGTTTTTGTTCTCGTGACAAATGAAAAG
>JAZKBJ010000099.1:13344-33764 GCA_040388685.1 Pseudomonadota bacterium | reverse complement strand
GCGTGCTTTTGCCCGTGGTCTTTGCGGGCGGCCCGACCTCGCAGACGATCTTGTGCAAGAAACCCTGCTCAAGGCATGGGCGGCGCAAGAGCGGTTCGAGCCGGGCACGTCCATGCGCGCCTGGACCTTTGTGATCCTGCGCAATGCCTATCTCACCGACATGCGCCGCAACCGCTTCCGCGCGGATTATGACGAAACGGTCGCAGAACGCATCCTCGTCGCCCCGGCGGCGCAGGAAGGCCCGATGCATCTTTCCGATATGCATCGCGCACTGCTGACCCTGCCGCCCGAACGGCGCGAGGCGCTGCTGCTGGTAGGTGCCGGCGGCTTCAGTTACGAAGAAGCAGCGCAGATCTGCGGTTGTGCAGTCGGCACGATCAAGAGCCGTGTGGGCCGCGCCCGCGCCACACTCAGCCAGATGATCGAAAGCGGGCAAATCCCGCGCCGGAGCACGGAAGACGCCGTCGCGCACACCGCACGGTGCAGGCCGGACACCAGCACTGACGCTGCGGCAATCTTGCATCCCGGCAACGCAGTGATGCAATTCAGTGGTGCAGGCAAAAGCATGACTTGATCGGCACGCGTCGGCGGTGGAAGGAATGGTCCCACCTCCAGCGTATCAGGGCGTCCCTCAAGGTGAACCAGCCGATCTTGCCCGAATCCGTCACCCCTGCAGAATCCTTGCCCGATCAGCGCGCCCGGCTGCAGTCGGCAATCCTGCTCGTGCTCGGACTGGGATTGTTCCTCGCGCTGCCGTTCGTCCTTTCGATCGGGTCGGTCGTGTTCCTGCCGCCGGTGACCGCGATGATCTTCACAATCGTCCTGGCACCGCTGGCCGACCGGTTGACCCGTTTGGGCGTGCCCAACATGATGGCGTCGCTGATTGCCATCCTCGCGCTGGTCGCGGTGGTTTTGGTCGCGCTGCTGCTGATTCTCCAGCCCGCCTTCGTGATGGTCGATCAGGTTCCGGCGCTCGCCCGGCAGGTGGCACGCCGCTTTGCCGAATTGCGCGGTAGTCTGTCATGGGTAGCCGATGTCAACCGCCAGCTTGCCCGGATCACCGGCCACTCGTCCACGCGTGAAGTGGTGGTGGCCAGCCCCTCGGTGATCGAACAGGTCGCCTTCGCCACGCCCAGCGTCATTCTGGAAGTGCTGCTGACGCTGCTGATGACATTCTTCATGATCGAATCGCGCATCCGCATGAAGCGCCGCATCCTGTTTGACCGGCACTCGTTCAACGCCTCGGTCCGCCTTGCGCGGGTCTTGCGCGATGTGCAGGAACGCGTCGGCAGCTACATCCTCACTGTGGCGCTGGTAAATCTGGGCGTCGGACTGGTCGTGGCAGCAGGCGCATGGGCATTCGACCTGACCGCGCCGATCATGTGGGGCGGCCTCGCCTTCGTGCTCAACTTCTTGCCCTATATCGGCCCACTGATGCTGATGGGACTGATCGGCCTTGTTGGCCTTGGTACCGCGCCGAGTGTGGGCGTGGGCCTCATCCCGATGGTCGCCTATCTGGGGCTCCACGCCGTCGAATCGAACGTGGTCACGCCTTCGATCCTTGGCGCGCGATTCACCCTGAACCCCGTCGCGATTCTGATCTCGATCAGCTACTTCTCCTGGATATGGGGCGTGCTTGGCGCGCTCTTATCCGTGCCGATCCTGCTGACGGTCTCGGCTCTGCTCGACCATATCGGCAAGCCCAACCTGGTCGGATTCCTGTTCGGCGAAGCCCTGTTCGAACCGGGTCGCCTCGCCGGGATGGACGAGGACGACCCGGCACAGGAACCTCAGGCCGGATAAGTCCAGTTGCCCTCGTGTGCCATGTTTTCGGTGGCGAAATGCCAGTTCAGATGCTTGTCGATCACCGCCTGGAGGTAATCGGGCCGCAGGTTCTTGTGATCGAGATAGTAGGCGTGCTCCCACAGGTCGATCACCAGCAATGGCTTCGTTTCGCCGACCGCAAACGTTGCCGCGTCATGGCTCTGCTCGACCGCAAGCTTGCCGCCCTTCACCACCAGCCACACCCAACCAGAGGCAAAATGCGCCGCGCCTTGCGCCGCCAGTTCTTCCTTCAGCTTATTAAATGAGCCGAAGGTGTTGTCTATCAGGCTGGCAAACTCGCCTGTCGGCGCGGTCGCTTCCGGCGTCAGGCTGTTCCAGTAGAACGCGTGGTTCCAGCTCTGCGCCGCGTTATTGAACAGGCCCTTGTCGCCCTTGGCTTCTGCAGCGGCGATGATGTCCTCGAGACTTGCATCCACAAGGTCGGTGCCTTCGACGGCGGCATTGGTCTTGTCGACATAGGCCTTGTGATGCTTGCCGTGGTGGGTCTGCAGCGTCGTTGCCGAAATGGCAGGTTCCAGGGCAGTATCGGCATAGGGCAGCGGGGGCAGGGTAATCGCCATGATAAGTCAGCGTCCTTGATGCAATTTCGTATCGGCCACCAACGCGCGAGGGGCGCATCGGTTGCGCGGCCATGCGGCGACATGACGCTGATTCCCGGTTGAAATTCGCGGCCCTGCAGTTGCAGGAAATGCGCGCCCGTCAGCGCGTGCGACGGTCCACCGCCGCCGTCACCGCCACGTCGAAGGTGACATTGCCCACTGTCCGCAGCAGATCGGGCAGGACCTCCACCGCCACCAGCAAGGCCAGCGGCGCGATCGGGGTATTCATGGCAATGGCAATCGGCCCCACCGAGGCGACGAAGCTGATCGATCCGGGCAGGCTGACCGAGCTGAGCGACACAAGGATCGCCACGATCCACGCCGAGACCATCAGCATCGGCGAGAGCGGGACGCCGTAGAGATTGGCGACGTAGATCGCGACGGCGAGGTTCATCACCGGACTGGTGGCGCGGAACAGCGCCACCGCCAGCGGCATCACGAATTCCGACGTCGTCTCGCGCACCCCCAGCTTGCCGCAGGCGCCCAGCATCGCCGGCAGCGAAGCGAGTGACGACTGGGTCGAGAGCGCGATGGTCTGTACCGGCAACATGGCGCGCGCGAATGCGCCCAATGGCTGCCGCGCGATGGCCACGGCAAAGACGTAGCCCGCCACCAGCACCACCGATCCGGTGAGCAGCAGGATCAACACATAGTGCGCCAAAGCGCCGATCGCCGCCGTCCCGCTGGACGCAGCCACCGCCATGCTCAGCGCGAACACGCCGATGGGGGCGAGCGCCAGCACCCAGCCGATCATCACCAGCATGGCCGAGGCGAGCGCGGCAAAGAACGTCGTCATGACCTCGCGCTGCCTCCCCGCCAGCCGCCCCACCGCCAGCGCGAACACCGCCACGAACAGGATCATCGGCAGCATGCGGTCATTGGCGGCAGCGTCGATCACGTTGGTCGGCACGATCGAGCGCAGGAATTCAGCGACACCCGGCACCGGCCCTGCCTCGGCTGCGGCAAGGCTGGTGCGCAGCGCCGCGCCCGCCTCTGCCGGGATCGGCAGGAATTTCAGCAATAGCGGCGTTATCAGGATCGCGGTCAGTGCGCTGAACGACAGCACGCCAAGGAACAGGCCAAGGCTGCGCCGCGCCATCGCGCCCGCGCTGGCCATCGCCACCGTTTGCGTAACGCCGGTGAACAACAGCGCGGCCACCAGCGGGACAATCGTCGCCTGCAGGGCGCGCAGCCACATCTCGCCAACGGGTTTTACCCAGGCCTCGACCAGCGGCAACGCTTGCGGCGCGAAGAATGCAATCGCCAAACCGCCAATCAAGCCTCCCACCAGACCCAGGAACGTCCACATCGCGGGAACCTGGGCGATCGGCGGCAAGGCCACATTCGATTTTGAATCGGACGAATTTTCAGGCGTCGGTAAGGTCATCTTAGATGACTTTAGCTATGTCGCGCCCCATAGCAATGCAGCACGCCGCGCCTGCGGCACGGACTAGAGGGAAGAGCCTTTCATGGCACGCAAGTTCTTCGGCACCGATGGCATCCGGGGCCGGACCAATGCCGGCGTGATGACCGCCGCCACCGCGATGAAGGTGGGGCAGGCCGCCGGCACCTATTTCCAGCGCGGCGATCACCGCCACCGCGTGGTCATCGGCAAGGACACGCGCCTGTCGGGCTATATGATGGAAAGCGCCATGGTGGCAGGATTCACCTCGGTCGGCATGGACGTCGTCCTGCTCGGGCCTATGCCGACGCCCGCCGTCGCCATGCTCACCCGTTCGATGCGCGCCGACCTTGGCGTGATGATCTCGGCCAGCCACAATCCGTTCGAGGACAACGGCATCAAGCTGTTCGGCCCTGACGGATACAAGCTTTCCGACGATGCCGAACTCAGCATCGAGGCCATGCTCGAACAGGATATGGACCTGGCCGACGCGGCCCACGTCGGCCGTGCCCGCCGGATCGAGGATGCGCGCGGGCGCTATATCCACGCGGTCAAGGCCAGCCTGCCCGACAACCTGCGGCTCGATGGCCTACGCATCGTCATCGATTGCGCCAACGGTGCTGCCTATCACGTCACCCCATCCGCGCTGTGGGAACTGGGCGCGGAAGTCATCGCCATAGGCGTCGAACCCAATGGCAAGAACATCAACCTGAATGTCGGCTCGACCCATCTCGACGCGATCAAGGCCAAAGTGCGCGAGACCCGCGCCGATATCGGCATCGCGCTGGACGGCGACGCCGACCGCCTGATCGTCGTCGATGAGAAGAGCCAGACGGTCGATGGCGACCAGATCATGGCGCTGATCGGCACGCAACTTGCAGCGCGCGGCGAGCTTCGCGGCGGCGGCGTGGTCGCCACGGTGATGTCGAACCTCGGCCTTGAACGCCACCTCAATGCGCAGGGTTTGACGCTGGAGCGCACTTCGGTGGGTGACCGATACGTGCTCGAACGTATGCGCTCGGGCGGGTTCAACGTGGGCGGCGAACAATCGGGCCACATGATCCTGACCGATCATGCCACCACCGGCGATGGCACCGTGGCCGCGCTGCAAGTGCTCGCCGCGCTGGTTTCCTCGGGCAAGCCTGCCAGCGAATTGCTCCACCAGTTCGATCCGGTGCCGCAGATCCTCAAGAACGTGCGCTTTTCGGGCGGAAAGCCGCTGGAAGCGCAAAGCGTCAAGGACGTGATCGCCGAGGCCGAATCGCGGCTTGCGGGCAAAGGCCGTCTGGTGATCCGCCCCTCGGGCACCGAACCGGTCATCCGCGTCATGGCTGAAGGCGACGATGCCGCCGAAGTCGAAGCCGTCGTCGACGCGATCTGCAACGCCGTGCGGAAGGCCGCCTGATGCTGGAAATGCGCCCCGATTGCGAACGCTGCGGCACCGACCTTCCCGCCGAGGCCCCTGGCGCGTTCATATGCTCATTCGAATGCACCTTCTGCGCCGAATGTGCCGACGCTCTCGATGACTGCTGCCCCAATTGCGGCGGCGAACTGATGGATCGCCCGGCGCGGGCCAAGGCACTTCATGCCAAGCACCCGCCATCGACGGTGCGGAAGTTCAAGGGATAGGGACGAACCTGCCGTCTCGTGCGTCCTTCACAGGGCTCAGGATGACAGGACGTTGCAACTGCATTCACCTGATCCCGTTCGGCCTGAGCTTGTCGAAGGCCGCGCACTGCCCTAGCCCCGCAGAATGACCCCTCCCCGCATCCTCTCCATCGCCGGCTCGGACTCGGGCGGCGGTGCCGGCATCCAGGCCGACATCAAGACGATCACTATGCTCGGCGGCTATGCGATGACCGCGATCTGCGCGTTGACCGCGCAGGATACCACCGGTGTTCATGCGGTGTTGCCCGTCGATCCCGCCATGGTAGCGGCACAGATCGACGCCTGCGTGAACGATCTTGGCGTCGACGCGGTGAAGATCGGCATGCTCGGTTCGCCCGAGATCGCCGCCATGGTTGCCGACCGGCTGGAACACCTGTCGGTACCAATTGTATTCGATCCGGTGATGATCGCCACCAGCGGCGCAGCGCTGGCCGACGCTCCCACGATCGTCGCGTTCGAACGACTGATGAAGCTCGCCACCCTGACAACGCCCAATGTGCCAGAACTCGAAGCGCTGGGCGGCGATGCGGCCATGCAGGCGCGCGGGATTGCCTATATCGCCAAGGGCGGCGACGCCGATGGACCGGACGTCATCGACCGGCTGGTTGTACCCGGCCAGCCCGGCAAAATGTGGACCGCCCCGCGCATCCACACTCGCCACACTCACGGCACTGGCTGTACGCTATCGAGCGCCATCGCCACGTTCCTCGCTAGCGGGGCCAGCCTTGAAGATGCGGTGGAAGACGCGCGCGAATTCGTCCGCGCCGCGCTGCTTGCCGCGCCCGGCTTTGGCGCAGGCCACGGCCCGCTAGGTCATCACGCGGTGCGCTGATCCCAGTCGTCGCGGGTCAGCGCGAAGTATACGCTATCGCACCATTCATCGCCCACCAGCCAGGTGCGTGCCTGCCGGTGGGTTTCGGTGAAGCCCAGCCGTTCCAGCAGCCTGATCGAGGCCTTGTTGCGCGGATCGACATCGGCCTGCACGCGCGCAAGGTGATGCACCGCGAACCCGCGCGCGATTACAGCGTTCATTGCCTCGGAGGCAAACCCCTGCCCCCACACTGCCGGATCGAACAGGTATCCAAGATCGGGAAAGCGGTAGAACCCCGCCTTGCCGATTACCCGGCCTTGACGCTCGACGATGAAATCCTCGCCCAGCGCAGGCTCGATCGCGGCCATGTTGGCCAGCCACTCGCGCGTCTGATCCTCGCTGTCATGCGGCGGGGTGGACCAGTACGCCATCGCCCGTGGCTGGCACATGATCGCGTGCATCGGGCTGAAATCCTCCACCTCGCGCACGCGCCGCAACACCAGCCGGGGCGTTTGGATCACAGGCGTCACCCGCAATCGAGATCGTAGAACTTGGTGATATGCGCCCAGGCATCGTCCGCAGTTTCGACGACCGTAAACAGGTCGAGATCCTCGAAATTGATCACGCCTTCCTCGGCCAGCCCCTGGAAATTGACCACCCGGTTCCAATAGTCACCGCCGAACAGCAGGATCGGAATCGGCTTCATCTTGCCGGTCTGGACCAGCGTCAGCAGCTCGAAAAACTCGTCAAACGTGCCGAAACCGCCGGGGAAAACCGCGACCGCGCGGGCGCGCAGCAGGAAGTGCATCTTGCGCAGGGCGAAGTAGTGGAACTGGAACGACAGATGCGGGGTGACGTAGCTGTTGGGCGCCTGTTCGTGCGGCAGGACGATGTTCAGCCCGATCGATTCCGCGCCCGCCTCCTGCGCGCCGCGATTGGCGGCTTCCATGATCGAAGGCCCCCCGCCCGAGCAGATCACGAACTGGCGCTTGCCGTCCTCGACAATCCCGCATTTGCTGGCAAGCTCGGCCAGCTTGCGCGCTTCCTCGTAATAGTGTGACTTGGCCACGAGGCGCTCGATCACCGCCTTGCGTTCGGGCGTCGTCGCGGTTGCCAGCGCGGCTTCGGCCATGTCGGGCGAAGGGATGCGCGCCGAACCATACATCACCAGCGTCGATCCGATCGCCGCTTCGTCCAGCAGCATGTCGGGCTTGAGCAGTTCCAACTGGAACCGCACAGGGCGCAATTCCTCGCGCAGGAGGAAATCGGTATCGCGGAACGCCAGCCGATAGGCCGGATCCTGTTGCTGGGGGGTGGTCTTGGGATGGGTGTCTGCAAAACCGGCTTCCTGCTCGGCCTTGTAGAACTTGCGCTTGGTCAGATCGTGCTGTTTTTCTTCTTCGGTCATGTCCCACAAGTCGGGCCACGTGCGCAAAAGCGCAAGAGGGCGAAACGACAGATCTGGAAGAATGGCGTGCGGCACAAAGAGGATGCCATTCTCCCGCCGTACACGCGCAAACACGCGGCGCCTTGCTTGGCACCATCATTTCCACTATACATGAAATATGGAATCGAAAGCCGCCGTTGCTGCCTTGTCCGCCCTGGCCCATGAAGCACGCCTGGGCGCGTTCCGGCTGCTGGTGAAGGCAGGCAAGGACGGTCTGGCCGCCGGAGAACTGGCGCGCAGACTGGACGTGCTGCCGAACACCCTGTCGGCCAACCTCAACATCCTTAACCACGCCGGACTGATTGAAAGTCGCCGCGCCGGCAAGTCGGTGATCTACTCGGTCCGCTATGCCGAGATGACCGCGCTGCTGCAGTTCCTGATGGAGGACTGCTGCGCCGGCTCCTCGGACATCTGCGCGCCTCTGGTGGACATCGCCCTTTCCTGTGACTGCGACGACAAGGACACCGCAGATGACTGACGATCTCCCCGGCGTGCTGGTGCTGTGCACCGGCAACTCGGCCCGCTCCATCCTGGGTGAGGCCATGCTGGCCCAGCTCGGCGCCGGGCGTCTGCGCGCCTACAGCGCCGGAAGCAAACCCAAGGGTGTGCCCCATCCAGGTGCCCTGCGCCTGCTCGCGCGGCGAGGCATCGATCTTTCACCATTCCGCTCCAAGAGCTGGAGCGAATTCACCACGGCAGGCGCGCCGCGGATCGATATCGCGATCACCGTCTGCAGCAACGCCGCGCAAGAATCCTGTCCTGTCTTCATGGGTGCACCGGTCAAGGGCCACTGGGGCCTGCCCGATCCTGCCGATGTCGAGGGCAGCGAGACACAGGTCGACGCGGCATTCGAAGCAACCTGGCTGGCGCTCGAACTGCGCGTCCGCACACTGCTTTCAGCCCGTTTCGAGGATATGCCACCCCGCGAACTTGCCGACTTCCTGAGCCAGATCGGCCGGATGGACGGCGCGGCATGAACCGCGACTTCTGGGCCGAGGCAATCGGCAGCTTCTTCCTGTTCTGTACAGTGATCGGTTCAGGTATCATGGCCGAACAACTCGCTGGCGGGAACGTGGCCGTAGCGCTGCTCGGCAACACTGTCGCCACCGGGGCCATGCTGTTCGTGCTGATCGCCATGCTCGGCCCGCTCTCCGGCGCGCACTTCAATCCGGCGGTCACTCTGGTCTTCCGCCTGCGCGGCGACCTGACCACGGGGACGGCACTGCGCCTGGTGGCCGGGCAGATCGTCGGCGGCATTTTGGGCGTATGGGCCGCGCACCTGATGTTCGCCGAGCCGATCCTGCAACTCTCGGCCAAGGCCCGCACCGGTCCCGGCCAATGGGCGGGCGAGTTCATCGCCACATTCGGCCTCGTCTTCGTGATCCTCGGCACCATCCGGCATCGGCCGCAGGCCGTGCCTGCCAGTGTCGCGCTCTATATCGTTGCGGCCTACTGGTTCACATCCTCGACCAGTTTCGCCAATCCCGCGATCACGCTGGCCCGCGCCATGTCCGACACCTTCGCAGGTATCGCGCCCGCCAACGTCCCTGCATTCATTGCCGCCCAGATCACCGGCGCCCTTGCCGCGCTCGCTGCAGGCCGCGCCATCTTCGCTCATGAGGAACCCGCCGCGTGAACATCGACATCGTGATTTACCACAACCCGGAATGCGGAACCTCGCGCAACGCCCTGGCGATGATCCGCAATGCCGGATTTGAGCCGCATGTGGCCGAGTATCTGAAGACTCCGCCCTCGCGCCCCTTGCTGGAGAGCCTGATCGCGCGCGCCGGTATCAGCCCGCGCGATCTGCTGCGTGAGAAGGGCACGCCCTATGAAGAACTGGGTCTCGCCGATCAGTCGCTGAGCGATGATGCCCTGATCGATGCCATGATTGCTCACCCGATCCTGATCAACCGTCCGCTCGTCGTCTCACCCCTCGGGGTGAAGCTGTGCCGCCCGTCCGAGGCGGTTCTCGATCTCCTGCCGCAAGCCCAGCAAGGCGCCTTTGCCAAGGAGGACGGACAACAGGTGATCGATGCAGCCGGGAACCGCGTGGCGTGACCGGGACACGCCACGACCGCCTGCGCGTGCTCTGCGATCCTGACCTGCTCCCCGCCTTGAAGCCGGATTACGCCCACAAGCGTCCCGCGCTGGGGCTGGGGGCTTTCGATCCGCCGCCACGCATCCTGCTGCTCTACGGTTCCCTGCGCGAACGTTCGTTCTCCCGCCTCGCGGTGGAAGAATCCGCGCGTCTTCTCAGGTTCTTCGGCTGCGAGACCAGAATCTTCGACCCGTCCGACCTGCCACTGCCCGATCAGGTAGGGGGCGACGATCACCCCGCTGTCCATGAACTGCGCGAACATTCGCTGTGGTCCGAGGGCCAGGTCTGGTGCAGCCCCGAGCGGCATGGCCAGATTACCGGCGTCATGAAGAGCCAGATCGATCACCTGCCGCTCGCCTTCAAGGGCATGCGCCCCACACAAGGGCGGACATTGGCCGTGATGCAAGTCTCCGCCGGCTCGCAGTCGTTCAACTCGGTCAACACTCTTCGCGTGCTCGGCCGGTGGATGCGGATGTTCACCATCCCCAATCAATCCAGCGTGGCCAAGGCCTACGAGGAGTTCGACGAGGTGGGGCGGATGAAGCCATCGAGCTACTACGACAGAATCGTCGATGTGATGGAGGAACTGGTCCGCTTCACCGTGCTGCTGCGGCCGCACGCGGCACAACTGACGGATCGCTATTCCGAGCGGGTTGAGGCGGACAGGCCAGTCGGCGCGGCAGATGCAGTGCTTGCTTCAATTTAGCGATCGGATCGCCTTGAAACCAGCCTTGAGCAAATCCTCCAGCAGGCTGGATTCGGGTAATTCTGGTCAAGCCTGTGAAGCCGATGACCACGTCAGGATCGGTCCTTCCAGGCGATAAAGCAATATCTCGAGGATGATGCCGTTGGTGTTTGCCGTTAGTGCGCGGATCGGGCCGCCGCGTTCCAGTACGCCCTCATAAAAGCCACGCTTTTCGGAATGGACGCCGCGAACGGCATCGAACAGTAACTGTCCGTATTTGCCCGGCCAAAGCGTCCAGATGCCGATCGCCGCCTTTGATGAAACGGCTGCGGCCCACGGCACCTCATTGCCGGAAACGTCCTGCGTGGCGAATGGCGCGCCTTCCGAGAAAACAGTGTCGTAGACAAAATTGGGTGACTGCTCGAGCTGATGCTCGCTGCGCGCCGTAAGAATCCCTGTCCGGTCGTGGCGGTTCTGCTGTGCCTGCACGACATTGTCTGCCTGCACCCTGATCCATGACGAGCCGGCCGAGCGCGTCCCTTCATTGGCAAAGCCGAGTTCGACCGCATCGAGCACGAAGTTTTCGGTAACGACGGCATTCAGCCCGCCTTCCCGCGCCTGGCTGCGCCGGTCGTGCATGATCGGCACGCCTTCGACCCGTACGGTTTCGAACGGTTCGGGCTTGGCCGCGCGCGCGGTGTCCATGCCCCACAGCGCGAACCCCCTCGCCGAATATTCCTCATAGCCCAGCCTGCCTTCCTGCAGGTATTGCGGGTCCGCGTTTTTGTTGGCGTGAACGCCGAACATTTCACCATTGCGTACAAGGCCCGAGACCTTCCAGTAACGCACGGTTTGCTCCGCCTGCGCGGCCAGTTCGGGATACCGGTTCTGGACGATTTTCATCCAGACCAGCATGCGGCCAACATCCAGTGCCGAACAGCCGATCTCGGCGGGCTGGTTGGAGTAGTTGGCAGGCGTGGCGCGGCGCGTGTCATAGACCTTGTTCGGGCAAATCCCGCTGAACAGCCGGACCGACCCGAACGTGTCGAGCATCTTGCCCAGCCGCGCGAGTGCGTCTTGGCGGGTAATCAGGCCGAAGCGATCCGCAGCGACGATGGCGCCGACACCGGCAGCGGCGTCCCACAGCGTCGTCGAGGGATAGCCGTCTACCGCGTTGACCAGACCGGTGGCGGGCTGGGTGTTGTTGACGAAATAGGACCACGCGATGCTGGCCATCGCCTTTTCATCAGGTGTGGCATCGCGCGAGGACACAGCGGGGACTGTTGCCTGGACGGTTGGTGCCGGGGCTGGAGCCGAAGTTTGGGCATGTCTTCCGAGACCTTGCGGTGCAGGAGCGGCGGACGGACGGCCTTGCGCCGCTTGCGATACGCGCAAAGGTGGCAGGCGCGCGGGATCGGGGCGCAGGATCTTGCCATCCTGCTTATAGAGCAGGCTTTCGAGGATGATGCCGTTGTTGTTCGCGGTGAAGGCCGCGATCCGCGACATGTCCTTTTCGAGCAGACCCTCATAGATGCCCTTGGCCGGATCGACCGCGCTGCGCACGGCATCGAACAGCCGGTCGGTGTAGGGCGTTTGCCACAGCACCCACAGACCGATCGCCCCCTTGGTGGAAACCGCCGCCGTTTCAGGGTGTGCTTCACCGGTATCGGTGATCGTGGTCCACGGCACCCCGTCGGAATAGACCGTATCGTAGACGAAATAGGGTGCGCCAGCCAGTTGGTGCTCGGTGCGGGCGGTCAGGATGCCGGTGTGTTCGAAGCGGCGCTGCTGGACAAGATAAACGTTGTTGGCGGCACGGGCGATCCAGCCGCTGCTATGCTCGAATGCACCGCTGGTGACGTCATCCGCCTCGTCCCAGCCATATTCGATGCCATCAAGCACATAGCTTTCGGTCACGACATAGTTGTGCGCGCCGGTCACGCGCGGGTCGCGCGCGTCATAGGGCAGGCGCACACCGTATAACGTGATCAGGCCATAGGGATCGGCCTTGGCGGCCTCCCGTGTGTCATAGCCCCACAGCCGAAAGGCCTTGGCCCCGTATTCCTCGTATCCGAGCCGGCCTTCCTGCAGAAATTCGATGCCGCCATCCGCCCGGGGCGCGGTGCCGAACATGCGGCCCTCGCGAACCAGTGTTTCCGGGCGCCAATGCGCCACGGCTGCGGCGGCCTTGTCCGCGAGCGCGGGATAACGCTGCTGGATGATCCGCATCCAGTACATCGCGCGGGCGACATCGAGCGCAGAGCAGCCAATCTCGCCGGACTGGTTGGTGTAGGTCACGGGGGTCGCGGTCTGGGTGTTGTAGGCCTTGTTCGGGCAAATCCCCTGAAACAGCCGCAAGGTGCCGAGCGTGTCGAGCATCCGCGATAGCCGGGCCTCGGCATCGGCGGCATCGATCAGGCCAAGGCCTTGCGCCGCCACAATCGCGCCGACAGCGGAGCCGGTGTCCCACATCGTCGTCGAGGGATAGGCATCGGCGGCGTTGACGAGGCCGGTAGCGCCTTGCGTATTGTTGACGAAGTAGCGCCAAGCCGCCTCGGCGATCTTGCGCTCTTCGACCGTCAGGGTGCCTGCGCGTCCGGGATGAGCGGCACCGCGAACCTGAGGTGCCGAAACATACGCCCCGGCAATGACCGGATCAGCGACAACGCTGGCCTGGGGTGACGATTTCCCGCGCGCAGCGGCACAACCGCTCGACAGGATGCTGACCATTGCCGCGACGGCCAGCCATTTCTGCTTTCCCATGTGTCGGCTCCCTTGCTCGGTCCATCGCATATTTTCAAAACGTTGATATCGATTTAAGGCTTTTTCAATGACATACAGGCATCCGGGGATCGCGCAATTGGAGAGACGGTTGACGGCGGGCACATCTGGCACGGCAGGGTTCATGCTGGCCGTTCTGGCCTGGCCGGGGGCTGCTCTGGCCCAGGATACGTCACCGGATGATGGCAGCGATGCGATCGGCGCGGGCATTGCAAGTTCGTTCGCCGTGCCGGTGGACGACCTCCTCCGGCGCAAGCACGATTCACCGGTGGCAGAACTGCTTGACGGCCTGACGATCACCCCTGCCGTGAACCTGCCCCTGGCGCGAGATCAAGCGGGCGCGCAGACCAATGGCGCGCAAGGCAGTGCCAGCCCGACCGCCAGCCTGTCCTTGCGCTATCAGCCCGCCGGCTACTGGTTCGCGCAGGCGAGCCTTTACAAATATCTCGACAGTGACCGCCGCGCGCCGTGGAACCCTGATTTCACGTATAGCTTCGGTTACGACGACTGGCATCCCTACACGCTCAGCCTGGTCTATTCGAACTACGCCAACAACCGCTTCAGCCCGCGCAAGGGCGACCCGGTCAGCCCGGTCACGCACGGCACGCTGGCGCTCGGCTGGAAAGCACCGATGCCCAAGCCGCTTGCCCGGCTGATGCTGGCAGACGACAAGCGGACGATCGACTGCCGGATGGGCCTCAATGCCTCGCCGCGGTTCGACCGGCAGGACGGATCGACCGGGTCATGGAAAACGTTCACGAATGTCGGCTGTCGCTATCCCTTCACCAGCCGCCTTTATGTGGACCTCAACCTTTTCGCCTATGCCCGTGGACAGCAACCGTGGGATCCTGATTTTACCTATGCTTTCGGCCTGTTCGACTACCGCTCCAACCGGTTTTCGATTCAGTATGCCAATTACTCGGGCAATCGCTTCCCCGGACGCAAACGCTCGCCCCGCAGCGGTCGGTTTGCCGACGGCGGTATTTCCATCAGCTGGAACCACGGATTCTGACATGCTGCCCAAACGCCGTTTCTCCACCTGGATCCTTGGTCTTGCCGCAACCACGATGCTCGGCGGGTGCGGCGTCATCGCGCGCTCGGTTGCCGAACAGACCACCGGGACCATCAGCCCATCGCCAACCGAAGAAGCGCGCGCGCGGGCCGCATGGGCCTATTTCCGCGCCTCGCGTTCGGGCCAGACCGGCATGGTCGAGGCGATTTCGGGCGCGGGCTTCACCACCCCGTCGGCCATCGGCGATCAGATTGCGGCGACGATTGCCGCCGACAGGCTGCGGATCATCGACCGGCGCGAGTTCGACGACACGATCAGCGCCACGCTGTCGTTTCTGGCCGCCATGCCCCTGTCCAATGGCGAGATGCCCGCGCGCTTCTACAGCACTCGCAACGGCGGCCTGATGGACCCGCCCAATGCGGGTTCGGACCCCGGATGGTCGGCGGTTGAAACCGGACGTCTGCTGGTGTGGCTGCGCATCCTCGCCCAGCGCTATCCGGTCTATGAGCCGTTCGTGACCAAGGCCGTGGCGCGCTGGCAGACGTGCCGGGCCATCGACGATAGGGGCCAGTTGCGCCGGGCACTGCCGGGAGCGCAAGGGTTCGTGAACACCCCCGATAGCGGCACTGGCTATGGCGACTATGCCGCGCAAGGGTTCCGGGCGTGGGGAGAGACGGTTTCCGCACCGTCTGTGGACGCGGGCGGCGCGACAGTCTCGGTCGAAGGAACCGACTTCCCCTTGGCCGGGAACGAGCCACTGCATTCGGTGCCGCTGGCCCTGCTGGCCATCGAATTTGGCTGGAAAACGCCGCAGGGCGCCTCGCTTGGACGCGAGCGTGCGCTTGAGCAGCAATTGTGGAAGACGCAGACGGCCCGGTGGGCACGCACCGGCATTGCCACCGCGCGCGGTGATTTTCGCCGCACCGCCGCGCCCTATGCGCTGACCGACGCCGTGCTGGCGGCAGGATATCCGTGGAGCACTGCGGACCAGTCGGGGAAAGCCTATCCCGAACTGGCGCTGGTCTCGACGCGCGCTGCGACCTTGCTCACGGTCCTGCATGATGGCGCGCACGCCAAGCTTCTGAAGAAGACGGTCGAGACGCTCTATGATCCGGGCGCCGGCTGGTATGAAGGCCGTTACGAAGCGGCTGGTTCTTATGAATGGACCCGGACCTCGGCGACCAATGCGGCGGTGCTCGAAGCCATGCTCTACAACCACGTTGGTCCGCTGTTCGGCAAGCGCAAGCCGCTTGGCCCGGTGATGGCGAGCGGCAACGACTGCGCGCTGGCTGACATTGTGAGGAGCGGGCGATGAGCGAGGCCGCGATGACTGAAAGTGCCGCCAGACCGGCCTTCTACTTCAGCAAGTTCGAAGACCGGCGCCCGCCCGATCCGCTGCCGGTTTCCCGTCCCGTGGAACTTGTCTGGCAAGTTCTGGCCGTGCTGAACCTGAGCCTTGGCGCATGGTATATCGGCTGGCGCTGGACCTCCTCGATCAACTGGGACGCGGCGTGGTTTGCGATCCCGCTGGTGCTTGCCGAAACTTGCGCGTGGTTCGGGCTGGTGCTTTTCACGCTCAATCTGTGGAAGACGCGGGACTATCCGCTGCGTGACGCGCCGGGCCTGCTATCCGAATGCACCGCTGAACCGCCCCACACCGACAGGGCGCTGAGCGTCGATGTGTTCATTGCGACCTATAACGAGGAAGAGGAACTCGTCCGCCTTTCCATCCGCGATGCCAAGGCCATGCGTTATCCTCACCCGATCGACGTAACGATTCATGTCCTTGATGACGGGCGGCGTGCGACCATGCGGCAGGTCGCGGACGAGGAGGGCGTCAACTACATCACCCGCGACAACAATCAGGGATTCAAGGCCGGCAATCTGCGCAACGCGATGGAGCAGACGCGGGGCGACTTCATCGTGATCTGCGATGCCGATACGCGCACTTTGCCGACCCTGATGGAGCGCACCCTCGGCTATTTCCGCGACCCCGATGTGGCGTTCGTGCAGACGCCGCAGTGGTTCTATGACCTGCCCGAGGGTGAACGGCTGTGCGACTGGCTGGGCCGCAAGGTGGGCAAGCCGGGCCGGTGGTTCGGCGGCGCGGTGGAAGCCGTGTTCGGCGAAATCCGCGTGGGTGAAGACCCGTTCGTGAACGATCCGGCGATGTTCTACGATGTGATCCAGCGCCGCCGCAATCCGTGGAACGCGGCATTCTGCTGCGGCGCCGCCTCGATCCATCGCCGCGAGGCGGTGATGTTCGTGGCGCTCAAGGCCTATGCCAGCGCCATCCTCGGCGCGTCGGAAGACAAGCGCTTCCGCATTACCCGCCTGATCGGCAAGAAGGCCGATCCGGGCGCGCAGGCGCTGGCACTGTGGCAGGCGGCCCAGACGGAGGAACTCACGCCTTATAAATTCCACGTATCGGAGGACATCTACACCTCGATCGTGCTGCATCAGGACAAGTCACGGCGCTGGAAATCGGTGCTGCACCCTTGGGTGGAATCCAAGATGCTCAGCCCGCAGGACCTGCTGACCTGGACGATCCAGCGGTTCAAGTATGCAGGCGGCAGCCTCGACATCCTTTTCCATGACAACCCGGTCACCGCGCCGGGTATGTCGCTCGGCCAGCGCCTGATGTATCTGACCACGTTCTGGTCCTATCTCGGGGCGGTGTGGAACTGTCTGTTCCTGATCGCGCCGCTGATCTACCTGGTGTTCGGCGTAACCCCGGTCAGTGCCTATAGCCGCGACTTCTTTGCCCACGCGCTGCCGTTCCTTATCGTGAACGAGATTGCGTTCATGTTCGGCACCTGGGGCCTGTCAGGCTACAAGGGCAAAGTCAGCTACCTCGCCTCGTTCCCGATCTCGCTGCGGGCGCTGTGGGCGGTGCTGAACAAGCAGAAGATCAAGTTTCCGGTCACGCCGAAGGAGCGGCAGACCGGCAATTTCCTCCATCTGGTCTATCCGCAGATGGCGATCATGGCAGCGACGGTGCTGGCGTTCGGATGGGCCGCTTTGGCGCTGGGCCTTGGCATCGGCCACTATACGCTGGGCGGCCTTGTCGCCAACGGCCTGTGGGGCCTGAACAACATTCTCGCCATGTCGATCATGGTTCGCGCGGCACTGTGGCAACCGGAGAACGAGCAATGAACTGGCGCACCGGCCTGCGCAAAGGGCGCAGCCATATCATCTTTGCGGTGGCGCTGGCGGTGGCAGGCCTGTTCCTGATCCGGCTCGACGACGAGGAACTGGCGGCGAGACAGTGCCTCAAGGCGCAGCCTTGTGCCCAACCGCAGGTTCCGCAACGTCCGGAGGGACAGCCTTGAACAGCACCAGCCGGTTGCCTTCGGCAGTGGCGGAATAGTCCACGCGGTCGGTGCAGGCCGCGATAAGGCCCATGCCGCGACCGCTTTCCACACCGAGGTCAGGCGGGATGGCGGCTTCCAGAACATCTGGGGGGATGGCGCGGCCACGGTCTTCCAGGGTCACTTCGACACCGCCGGGCACGTGGCAAATCGATACGGACATCGTCTGGCCTTGCAGGCCCTGCGTGCCATGCAGGACGACGTTGTTGGCCGCTTCGACCACGGCCAGTTCAAAGTCAGCAGCGAAAGCTTCGCCCAGACCGTTAGCCTCCACCCAGCCGCGCACGGCATCTGCCAGAAGCCGCACGTTTCCAAGCGTTGCGGCGCAGGAGAGCCTGCAATCGTCAGTCACGCACCAAGGCTCTTGCCGCGGACACATCACCGACCAGTCTGAATAGCGTATCCAGACGCGTCAGTTCGAACAGCCTGACGACCGGTGCCTGTGCGCCCGCAACGGCAATCGCGCCATCGGGTCCGAGCATCTTGAGCAGCGCCACGAACAGGCCCAGCCCGGTGCTGTCCATGAAGCGGACCTCGCTCAAATCAAGGACGACCTTCCTTGGGGCTGCTGCCATGGCCTGTTCGAGTTCGGCTTTGAGATCGGGCGCTGCGGCGGCATCCACGCGTTCCTGTGTAATCCGGATTTCGGCAATGTCGTCATGAAGCGTAACTTGCGTCAATTGTGGATCCCCCCGTTCTGGTGGCTTCTGATAAGAAGCATCGATACATCGTCATCAAAATCCCGGCGTCCCCGCAATGCGTGCATTTGCGCTTCGACGAGGGAAATCAGCTCATGCAAATCACCGCCCGTGGCTTGGGCAAGCAGGGTCTCGAGCCCCGCGGCGCCCAGTGAATTCCCCGCCTCGTCGGTGCAGTCCGTAACGCCGTCCGAATAGACCGCGAGGCACGCATCCGGCGCGAGCGCGACGGTTTGCGCGGTGAATTGAATTCCGGAAAACCACCCGAGTGGAAAGTTGCCTTGAATGTCCAGCGGGGCGACTGTTCCTGCGTTCAGGATCATCGGCTGTGGATGGCCTGCACGGACGATTTCCGCGGTCCGTCCGTCCGGCGCAATGATGCCGCACAGCAATGTGCAATATGTATCGCCCGGCTGGCCTGCCATCTCGTCGTTGAGTTGCCCGATCGCGCTGGTCAGATCTCCAGCGTTCTCGGGCGAAAGCTGGATCAGGCGATGGTGGACATGGAACGAGGCCAGGGCCGCCGGAATGCCGTGGCCTCTGACATCGATGACGAAGAACAACGTCGCGCCGCCGCGCAACGTCACCAGCCCGATACTGTCGCCGCCAAGGTTGCTGGCGGGCATGTAGGACCAGGCGAAATCGACGCGGTCGGTGGGCTGGGCGCGCGGCAACAGGCCGCGATGCAGCGCCGCCGCCGCCGCAATGTCCGCCTCTATCCGGCGATAGGCTTCACGCGTCTTGCGGTGCGCGGTCACGAGGTGGCGGTTGTGACGGTGCAGGCGGCGCTGCAGCGCCACGGTCCGCCGCACCGAAGCGACCGTGAGTTCCAGTTGCAGCCGGTCCAGCGGCTTGAACAGCACATCGTCGGCACCCGCCACGAGCGCGGCGCGGGCCGTAGTGGCATCGGCGCGCGCCGTGGTCAGGACGACATAGCGGAACCGGTCCGGTCCGATATCCTCGCGCGCGCGGCGCACAAGCTCGATCCCGTCGATCACGGGCATTTGCCAGTCGGTAATCACGGCGTCAAAGTCCCGCTCGCGCAAGATGCGCAGAGCCGCCTCGGGATCATTGACCGCGGTTACCGCACAGCCCAGCTGTTCAAGTTCGTAGGCCGTGAAATCGAGAAATATTTCATCATCGTCGACAAGCAGGACTTCGAGTGGGCGGACGATGCTGACGGGCTGGAAGCTATTCATGAGGGAGGACTCGTCTCGCCGACTGCGGGATTTTCCGTCCGCGCGTGAACGCTGCGACACCCTATGTATTATCCCTTATTTTTATATCAAAGATTAACGGTTTGTGAAAGATAGCAAGCACATGGCCAATGCTGCACCCCTGATCGTCAAGCCCCTCAGCGAACGTGTTTTGCACCGGGGGAGCGGTGCATCGCGGGTTCTGCTTCTGACAATGCACCCGGATATCGACGACGCGTGGAAATGGCTTTGACTGGCGTGGGCGATCCGAACGCTCTCCTGACCCGGCAGGCCAGCAACCGCTGGCTGGCCTTGATTGCGCTGCTGGTCGCTGCGGCAATTGCATCCGTCGGGCTGCTGCTTGTCAGTCAGGCGATCTATGCGGCTAACCTGCGGACCGCAGTCGAAGCTTCGTTCGAGCGGCGGTTGAAGTTCGAGCGGGTGTTATCCATGCATCAGGACCTCGAAACCGCGTCGCGCGGCTACGTCCTGACCGGGCGCGAGGACTTCCTGAGCCCGTTGTACGCCGCCGAGCCAATGATCGAGCCGGAATTCGCGGCCCTTGAACGAATAAGCGCGGATGGCAGCGGCGGCTCCCGTTTGACCCGTCTTCGTCATCTTTCGAAGCAAAAGCGTGATTTCGTCGACGAAACCGTTCGGCTTTTTGGTGAAGGAGCCCGCTCCGATGCCATGGAGCGCATCCGCAGCGGTGAGGGCAAGCGCAGGATGGACGCTATCCGAGCCGAGATTGCGCGCTTGCAGAACCACGAAGCGGCATTTCTGGCATCGGCCTCCGCCAAATCG
>JAZKBJ010000099.1:7342-13294 GCA_040388685.1 Pseudomonadota bacterium | reverse complement strand
ACGGCCCAATTGCGGCTCGAGGTTACCGCGATCGCGATACTGCTGCTGCTGACCGGCCTGCTCGCTTTTGCGGGCATGAAGGTTCACCGCACCAGTCAAAGCCGAGCCCGCGCCCTTGATGCGGTGGCCGACCTGTCGCGTCGGCGCAAGGCCGTGCTGGATGCGGCGATGGACGGGATCTTCATCCTCAATCCGAGCGGGTCGATAGAATCCGTCAACCGCACCGGCGCAAGCATGTTCGGCTACAGTGAAGAGGAACTGCTGCGCCGCGACATCGGCATGCTGTTCGCCAAGCCGCCGCCCATCGGCCAGGTCGCCGCGTACCTGCGGCAGATGCAACTGCGCGACGGCGATCCGGGGACGCTTCAGGAAATTCCGGGTCGCTGCAAGGACGGGACACCGATTGCTGCCGATGTGGCAATCAGCGCCGTGGCGCTGGCGGACGGCGTCCACTACGTTTCGGTCGTGCGCGACATGAGCGAGCGCAAGAAGATCGACCGGATGAAGTCCGAGTTCGTGGCCAGTGTCAGCCATGAGCTTCGCACGCCGCTGACCTCGATCGCCGGGTCGCTCGGCTTGTTGAGCAATGAGGCCGGTGGCACTCTTCCCGACCGCGCAGCACGGCTTGTCTCGATTGCTTCGAGCAATGCAGACCGCCTTGTGCGGCTGATCAACGATATTCTGGATATCGAGAAGATCGACGCCGGAAAGATGAACTTCGACAATCGCATTCTGTCGATTTCTGCAATCGTGGCCCAGGCTGTAGAGGTAAACCGGCCCTACGCGCAGCGCTTGGGCGTCGAGATCGACGTTGAAGGCGGCGACGTCGACGTATTCGTCTGGGCGGACCCGGACAGGTTGATGCAGGTCCTCACCAACCTCATTTCCAACGCCGCAAAGTTCTCTCCCGAAGGCACGGCCGTGACAGTGTGCATTCAGCCCGGCGCTTTGGAACACCGGATCAGCGTGACCGATCATGGCCCCGGCATCGCGCCGGAATTTGCCGACCGCATTTTCAAGCGTTTCGCGCAGGCGGATTCGTCGGATGCGCGGCAAAAAGGCGGAACCGGATTGGGCCTCGCGATCGTCCGCGAAATAACCCATCGGTTGGGCGGACGCGTGAGTTACGAGAACGTGCCCGGCGCCGGTGCCCGCTTCAACCTTGATTTGCCAGTGACTCACGGCGAAAATGCCGGAACCATGGACCGCGTCCTGCTATGCGCTCACGATGCGGCGGTGGCTGGCGCGCTTTCGCACGCGCTTCTGGAAACCGGGCTGCATTGCGACATAGCCACCTCCACGGCCGATGCCAAAATCGCAGCCACCCGGACGACCTACCGCGTTATTCTGGTCGAATCCAATCTTCCAAGCGGCGGCGGCATCGCTCTTGTACGGGAAATGCGCGAAGACCTTGGCCTTGCCGACACGCCCATTCTCATGATTTCGGCCGAGGGTGAGCGCGGCGATGTCGCGGGGGAAGTGCTGCGCATTGCAGAATGGCTGCCCAAACCTGCATCGCTTGAAAAAGTCGTCGCCGCCGTCAACCGCGCGATCGAGCATCTCCGGTCCGATCGGTTGCCCCGTGTTCTCCATATCGAGGATGATCCCGATATTGTCCGCCTTGTCGAAGCTGCCTTCGAGGACAAGGCCGAACTGACCTCAGCCCCCAGCATCGCGCGGGCAAGGCAGGCAATTTCGCAGGCAAAACTCGATCTGGCGATTCTCGACCTCGGGCTTTCGGACGGCTCGGGGCTCGAACTGCTCGGCGACCTTGCAGAAGCGCCCGGCGGGCCGATCCCGGTGATCATCTTTTCGGCGCAGGACGCCGATCCGGTGATTGCGGCCCGGGTTCAGGCCTATCTTACCAAGTCACACACGCCGATCGAACGGCTTGTCCGGACGGTCATCCGGCTGGCCCGGCCCGGCACATCGGCCGGAGATCCTTCATGACTCGCATTCTTTACGTCGATGACGATGCGGACATCCGGGAAATCGCGGAAATGGCCCTATGCCTAGAGCCATCATTTGAAGTGCGGACCTGCGAATCGGGTTTTGATGCTAACGAAGTTGCCCGCGACTGGTGTCCCGATCTGATCATGCTGGACTTCATGATGCCGGTGCTCGACGGCCCGGGAACGCTCGCCCTGCTCAGGACAAATGTGGATTTGACCGATGTCCCGGTCATTTTCATCACGGCGCGAACGGCAGAGCGCGACGTAAAGACCCTGATGGCAACAGGCGCCGCAGGTGTTCTGGCAAAGCCCTTCAACGTGATGACGCTTGCCGACGAATGCAGGCAATTTCTACCATGACCGCGCAGCTTCCCAGGGAACTGCTCGACAGCCTGCTTGCCCGGTTCGACGCGCGGCGGTCGCAGGCCGCCGACTTGATCGATGGCCTCTTTGCCCAACCCGAAACAGCACAGCTCGATGCGGTTGTTGCAACCGCGCACAAGCTGGCGGGGATCGCTGCAACTCTCGGTTTTGAGGACATCGGTGCCGCGGCCATGCAAATCGACCGGAACGCGCCCGTGCTCCCGCTCGACCACCTGTCGCGCGAACGCCTCGAACGGCTGCGAACCGCGCTGGCCGAAGCGGTGCGCCGCCCGGCACCGGAAGGGGACGCCCGATGATCGTAGCGCCGATGCCCCACGACGAGCCAGAACGCCTTGCCGCGCTCGCCCGCTATCATCTCGATGGTCCCGGCCGTGAACCCGCATTCGATCATGCCGTGCAACTGGCGGCCGAAACATTCGGGGTGCCAATCAGCCTCATTTCCATCGTCGGCGCCGATCTCCAGTGTTTCAAGGGTAATCACGGCCTTGGCGCCGACCAGACACCGCGTGATATCGCGTTTTGTTCGCATGCGATCCTGCGCGACGAAGTGCTGGTCGTCGAGGACGCGCTGGATGATGCCCGTTTCGCTGATAACCCGCTGGTACAGGGTGAACCCCGCATCCGCTTCTATGCAGGAGCGCCGCTGCGGTTACGCGACGGTCAGGTCCCCGGCACGCTGTGCCTGATCGACCATCGCCCGCGCCGGTTTCCCCAACGGGACCAGATGATGTTGCGCCGCCTTGCGACCGTAGTGGTCGATCTGATCGAAATGCGCCTGGGCAATCTCCTCGCCGAAGAACGCCACCGTGCGCTTGAACGCATGAAGGATGAGTTCCTGGCCGCGACCAGCCACGAATTGCGCACGCCGGTGACTTCGATTGTCGGCTCGTTGGGCCTGCTGGGAATGCTGTCCGACGTGCTGCCGGAAAATGCCCGCCGGCTGGTGAAAATCGCCCAGAACAATGGCGAGCGCCTGTCCCGGCTGATCAACGACGTCCTCGACCTCAGCCGCTTGAGCGATGGAGCGATCACCATCGAGGTCGTGCCGGTCAGCGCGACCCAAGCGTTGGCCGAGTGTCTGGAAGCGCATCTGGGCTACGCGGCAAAACACGATATTCTGCTGGAACTTGGCCGAACGGAGACAGGCTTGTCATTCGAAGCGGACGCTGACCGGTTGCAACAGGTACTGTCGAACCTTGTTTCGAACGCGGTGAAGTTTTCGTCAAAGCCCGGCCCGGTCCGGCTGTCCGCGGAGCGGGTTGCCGAGAAAGTCCGGCTCAGCGTGACCGATACGGGACGCGGGATTCCCGAGGCCTTCCGTGACCGCATCTTCGAGCGTTTCGTGCAAATCGAGGCGACCGACGCAACCCAGAAAGGCGGGAGCGGCCTTGGCCTTGCGATCTCTCGCGAGCTGGTCATGCAGATGGGCGGTACAATCGATTTTGAAAGCAATGCAGGAAGGGGCACGACGTTTTTTGTCGAGTTTCAGCAGAGCCCCGGATCGGCCGTCACGAGTTAATTTGTCGAAAGGCAAAAATCGAAACACAGCCTTAACCAATATAACCTAGCCAATTCATGCGGTTATCTGGGGCTTCGTGTGTCGTTTCAATTTTCCCAAATGCAGTTTGCGCAAAAGCGCCGTGCATCGACCAGGATGAAGCTCCAGGTGCAAGTGCGCGTAAAGCGGCGGTTCCTGTGGCGACGCCTTACGTTAATCGATTTGTCCCGTGAAGGTGGACGCATGTTTGGCGCGAGCCGGTTGCGTACCGGGGACAGCATAACGCTGGAGTTGCCGGTTCTGGGCACCGTCCATGCAGTCGTGAGGTGGAAAACCAGCAATGGCGTCGGCTGCGAATTCGACCAGCCTATCGACCCGGTGATCTTCGACGCAGCCGCCCTTCAATGGAAGACCGGTCGCCTCTCGCGACTGGTCAACCGCACGACATTACGGGCACCAAGCCCGATCGATTATCTGACCAGGATAATGCGCGTTCGTCGCAGCTGACTTGAAGTCAGCCTGACGAAAGCGTGCGCCTGCTCAAACCTCACGTCTAGCGCGTGAAGTGTTCCGACCATTTCATGAAAACTGGATGCCCCGCGAGGATTCGAACCTCGATAGACGGAATCAGAATCCGTAGTCTTACCATTAGACGACGGGGCAGCGAGAGGCGCGCAATTAGGCGGGGGCCTGCCTCGAGTCAACCCGGTGAAATACCATTTTTGGGCGCTGGCCTTGCGGGCGGGGCACAGCGGCGCTAGCATTGCGTCCAAGTACCCGGCAGGCATCACGCGGCGCGGGAAAACATAAGCGAATACGATTCATGGCGGAGACCAATCCGCCGGCCAGTGGGCATAGTGTGCGATCCGGCAGGAAGAAGGGGCGAGGCAAGCCCCGACCGCCTAAAAGCAATGCCGGGAGCCCGTTCCCGCCCAAGTCCGCCGGCAAGACCAGGCCGCCCGCACCTTTGGGCGGTGACGTGCAGGAAACGATGGCCGCGCCCGCTTGCGCAGCGGAAATCACGGCAACGCCCGCTCCCCCGGTCGACCGCCCGCTCGCCTGGCAAAAGCCACTTCCACACCACCGGCAGGCCTATGCCGCGATCGATCTTGGCACCAACAATTGTCGCTTGCTGATCGCCCGGCCTTCGGGTGAGCATTTCGTGGTGATCGACGCATTCAGCCGCGTCGTGCGGCTGGGCGAAGGCCTTGCGCAGACGGGGCGGCTTTCGGACGCGGCGATGGACCGCGCGCTGGCCGCGCTCCACGTCTGTGCCGACAAGCTCCGCAAGCGCAATGTCCACCTCGCCCGCTCGGTGGCCACAGAGGCTTGCCGGCGCGCCAGCAACGGGGCCGAATTCATCCAGCGCGTGCGCGATGAAACCGGCATCCGCCTCAACATCATCACCGCGCAGGAAGAAGCGCGCCTCGCCGTGCTCGGCTGCCACATCCTGCTCGAACAGGGTGATGGCCCGGCGATGATCTTCGATATCGGCGGCGGATCGACCGAGATGGTGCTCGTCGAAACCGGCGAGACAGTGCCGCGCATTGTCGATTGGCAATCCGCGCCGTGGGGCGTGGTCTCGCTGACCGAAAGCGTCGGCCCCATAGACGACACCCCCGAAGCCCGCGCCCACGCCTATGCCGAGATGCGCCGCCGCGTGGACGAAGGCTTTGCCGATTTTGCCCAGCGCGTTGCCCCGGTGCGCGATGAAGCACGCGACATGGGCCGCATCCGCCTGCTCGGCACCAGCGGCACGGTGACGACGCTCGCCAGCCTCCATCTGGAATTGCCGCAATATGATCGTCGGGCAGTGGATGGGCTGGTCGTCCCATCCGATTCGATGCGCGATATCAGCAGCCGCCTGTCGCGGATGTCACCGGCTGAACGGATCGCTGTGCCCTGCATCGGACGCGAGCGCTCCGATCTGGTCGTCGCGGGCTGCGCCATCCTCGAATCAATCCTCGAAATCTGGCCGGCCGAACGGCTGGGCATCGCCGACCGCGGGATACGCGAAGGCATCCTGCGCAGCCTCATGGCCGGCGGAGCCGGTCCGGCGCGCGCGCCACACCAACGGAACCATGCCGCATGAGCCGCTCAGGCAAAGACCCGCACGAA
>JAZKBJ010000099.1:0-7332 GCA_040388685.1 Pseudomonadota bacterium | reverse complement strand
GCGCTGGCTGACGCGCCAGATCAACGATCCTTACGTGAAGCAGGCCCGCGCCGAAGGCTGGCGCAGTCGCGCTGCCTTCAAGCTGATCGAGCTGGACGAGAAGTTCGGTCTGCTGCGCGGCGCGCAACGGGTGGTCGACCTCGGCATTGCGCCTGGCGGCTGGAGCCAGGTCGTGCGCAAGAAAAGCCCTGCCGCGAAAGTCGTGGGAATCGACCTGTTGCCGACCGAGCCGATCGAGGGCGTAACCATCTTCGAGATGGACTTCATGGCCGACGAGGCCCCCGCCGCGCTGCAGGGCGCGCTGGACGGCCCGCCCGACCTCGTCGTGTCGGACATGGCTGCCAACACCGTGGGCCACAAGCAGACCGATCACTTGCGCACGATGGGGCTTGTCGAGACGGCGGTGGACTTCGCCATCACCACACTGGCTCCCGGCGGAGCGTTCGTGGCCAAAGTCTTTGCGGGCGGCACCGATGCCGAACTGCTGACGATCCTGAAAAGGAACTTCACCACGGTGAAGCACGCCAAACCGCCATCGAGCCGCAAGGATTCGTCCGAATGGTATGTGATCGCGCAGGGCTTCAAAGGGCGGGCAGATTAGGCGTTAGGATTTCCCGGGCGCAGTGTCGCATCGCGGGACTAAGGGAAAACACCTAGGTGGCGCGGGCGCGTGGGATGGTTATCGAAACCTTACCCGAATGTCCTGGAGCCACCCGATGACACCCTTTCGCACGATGCTCCTTCCCTTCGCACTCCTCGGCTGCTCCGGCGGGGCAGTGGCGCAAGGGTGGAGCGCGGAGTGGAAGGTCGTCGGCGTGGCACAGGATCGCACCGAGGTGCTGGTCCGGCCCGAATCGGTGCGTGAACTGCCACCCAGCGCCGGGCGCGCCTTTAGAGTCAGGCAAGTGTGGGCCGGATTCGGCTTTTCCGGCGTGGCCAGCCTCGACAGTGGGCAGCGCATCGTGCTGTTCCGGTACGATTGCGCAGGCCAGCGCGCCTTGATCGCCGCCGCCACCGACTATTCCGCCGATGGCGCCGTGCTGGCCCGCAACGCGGCGCCGGGCGACCGGGCCGACCAGTACGAACCGGTCGCGCCCGATACGCTCAATGCCGCGATCATGGCCGAGGCCTGTGTGACCTGATCGTGCACGCTCAATAGGCGGCAGTGAACCGTGCGCGCGAATGGCGATGCTGCTCAAGCTCATCGACCATGGCGATGGCATAATCGGCAAAGCTGATCCGGCTTTCGCCCTTGTCATCCACCACCAGTTGATCGGTGCCAAGCCGGAAGGTGCCGGTGCGCGGACCTTCCTCGATGAAGGCGGCGGGCGAGAAAAACGTCCAGTCCACGCCCGTTTCCCCGCGCAAATCCTTCAGGAAAGCTATGCCGCCAAGGATCGCGGGCTTCCATTCCTCGGGCAGATCCATCGCATCGAACAGGATCTTGCCCGGCGCCACCTCCAGGCTGGCGGCCCCGCCCGTTACCAGCAGCCGGGGCACGCCCGCCGCCTTGACTGCGGCCAGCAGGGTTGCTGCGGGAACATCGAAATGCAGCGCGCTGATCACTGCATCGCTGCCTTCGATCAGGCTGGCAAGCGCCTCAGCGTCTGCAGCGTCACCGGCAACGGCGGTGACGCCGGAAGCCGCTTTGATCGCTTCGGGCTTGCGCGCGATCGCAAGCACCTCGTGCCCGCGCCGCGCGAGTTCCGCAGTGATTTCCGAACCGGCGCGGCCCGATGCGCCAAGAACTGCAACCTTCATTGTGAATCTCCATACAGGTTTCCAATGGATACCAAGTGCGCTATGGATGCCACCCATGCAAGAAGGCACGATTTCCATACCTGGTCACCGCAAGGTAACCCCGTCACCTCACGAAACACGGCGGGGCGATGTCTATGCCGCCAATTGCCCGACCCGGCAGTTGCTTGACCGCATCGCCGACAAGTGGAGCGCGTTGATCCTCCTGCTGCTGTCGGCAGAGGACATGCGCTTCAATGCGCTCAAACGCCGGATCGAGGGCATCAGCCAGAAGATGCTGAGCCAGACGCTGCGCTCGCTCGAACGCGATGGGCTGGTGACTCGCGCGGTGGAGCCGACCGTCCCGGTCACGGTAACATATGCGATCACCCCGCTCGGGTGCGGTCTGATCGGCGCGATGCGGGCGATGATCGAATGGGCGGAATCCTGCATGATCGAAGTCACGGCAGCGCAGCGCGCCTACGACCTGCACCATCACGCCGATCAGGGCTGAGAACGGCTGACGGACCTGACGCGAAAAGGGCGCCCGGATCGCTCCGGACGCCCTTTCGTGTGTCAGCCGAAGCCGAAGATGCTTACTTCTTCGTATTCAGGTAGGCGATCACGTCCGCGCGCTGCTGCGCATCGGGCAGGCCCGCGAAGGTCATCTTGGTGCCCGCCGCGAACTTGGCCGGGCCAAGCAGCCATGCGTCCAGCGTAGCGTCATCCCAGACGCCGCCCTTGGCCTTCAGCGCATCCGAGAAGGCATAGCCGCCGCGATCGCCGGCAACCTTTTCACCGGCCACGCCGAAGAGATTCGGGCCGATGCCATTGGCGCCGCCCTGGTCGATGGTGTGGCAGGCCTTGCACTTGGCGAAGGTCGCTTCGCCCTTGGCAGCATCGCCGACAACGGCGACAGCAGCCGGAGCGGCGCCCGCAGCTGGCACCGCGACGGGCGCGGGCAGTGGCAGATTCGTGCCGAGCGAGTTGAGATAGAGAATGACGTTGGCGCGGTCAGCCGCCTTGGGCAGGCCCGCGAACGACATCTTGGTGCCATCGGCATAGGCCTTCGGGTTCTTCAGCCAGGCATCAAGATTGGCGAAGTCCCAGTTTCCGCCCTTGGCCTTCAGCGCGTCGGAGAATGCGAAACCGCCACGACCCGATGCCGCAGCTTCACCCACGACACCATAAAGGTTGGGACCGATGCCATTGGCGCCGCCCTGTTCGGCCGTATGGCACGCCTTGCACTTGGCGAAGATCGCCTCGCCAGCCTTCACGTCGCCAGCGGCGAGCAGATTCGGCAGGGGCAGATCGGCCGCTGCGCCAGCGCCGCCTTCTTCCTCGACGCCTTCGATCGCATAGCCCATCTGTTCAGGGCGATGTTCCTTGTCGGCAAGGAAATAGTGGGCCGAAAGACTGGAAAGTCCCAGAGCCACGATGCCCCCGAACAAGGTCCACCCGGCGATGGTGTTGAAACGATCGTCCATTTACGAGCCCCATTGGCGCACGCCGACACCCTGCCGGCCCCCGCGCGAGTTGCGGCACGCTCTAGTGAGCGGCCCGCCGCAGCGCAAGATGCTTTGACACGCAAAAGTAATGTCACTTGCCGCAAATGGCGCAGCGTCCTAATCGCGCGGGCATCATGCAGAGCTATCCCGCCCCCGCGCTCGTCCTCGTCGAGCAGATGGCCGCCGCCGCCAAGGCCGACCCCGCGCGCGCCGTATCGTTCCAGGGCGCTCCCGGCGCGAACTCGCACCGGGCGGCGCTTGAGGCCTTGCCGGACTGCCTGCCCCTGCCCTGCTTCTCTTTCGAGGACGCGCTGGACGCGGTGAACGATGGCCGCGCTGGCCAAGCGATAATTCCGATCGAGAACTCGCAGCATGGTCGCGTGGCCGACATCCATTTTCTGCTGCCCGAAAGCGGGCTTTCTATCGTGGGCGAGCACTTCCTCGAAATCCACGCGAGCCTGATGGCGCTGGGCGATGGTCCCTTCACCGCCGCCTACAGCCATCCGCAGGCGCTGGGACAATCGCGCTTTTACTTGCGCGAGCGCGGCATCGTGCCGATGAGCTATGCCGATACGGCGGGCGCTGCGGCCTATGTCGCGGAACTGGGCGATCCGACCGTGGCCGCGCTTGCCCCGCGCATCGCGGCGGACCTCTATGGCCTCAAGGTGATCGAGGACAATGTCGAGGATGCGCACGACAACACCACGCGCTTCGTGATTCTGTCGAAGACGCCGCTCGAACCCGCTGCGATTACCGTACCGGCGATGACCACGTTCGTGTTCGAAGTGCGCAACATTCCTGCCGCGCTCTACAAGGCGCTCGGCGGGTTCGCCACCAACGGCGTCAACATGACCAAGCTGGAAAGCTATCAGCGCGGGGCGAGCTTCGCCGCGACCGAGTTCTTCGCCGACATTGTCGGCGCGCCGGGCGATCCTGCGGTGGACCGCGCGTTTGAGGAACTTCGCTACTTTGCCAAGCATCTGCGTATGCTCGGGACTTACCCGATGGAGCGTATCCGGGGCTAGTTGGGCTTGCCCGATTCAGGCCCGCATGCAACGAAGAGCGGGTGACGGCACCTGCGGCGGCAAATACGGCTACGAACGACGCTGCAGCGGCTGATGTCGCATGGCGGGCCATGCGCAATTCCGGGGATATCCAGTTTGCCCCCGTCCCACCCGATCCTGCGCCAGTGACGCCTGAATGGCTGAAAGCGCTTGGCCGCTTTCTTGAATGGCTGCTGTCCCCGCTGGGCCGCGTTCTGGGTGCAAGCTGGAGCTGGGTCGAACTCGCGCTGCTGATCGGGGCAGGTCTTGGCGTGCTGTGGATCGCCTGGGCGCTGCTCTGGCCGATGTGGAAAGGCCGCAAGGGCCGAGCTGACGTTGCCGCGCCCGAATGGACGCCCGCGCGCGAAGAGGCGCTCGCGCTGCTCGGCGATGCCGATGCGCTGGCCGCGCAGGGCCGATTCGACGAGGCGGCACACCTGCTGCTCCAGCGCAGCGTCGGCCAGATCGCCCGCGCCCGGCCCGATTGGCTCAGCCCGTCCAGCACCGCGCGCGAGATTGGCGGCCTCGCAGGCCTTCCCCACCCGGCACGCGCGGCTTTCGCCGAGATTGCGGCCATGGTGGAACGCGCCCGCTACGCCTTGCGCGTGCTCGATTCCGCAGACTGGACGAAGGCGCGCGACGCCTATGCCCGCTTCGCGCTGGAACAGCTGGACGCCCCCGCATGAGCGCGTCCGAATCACCCTTCCCGCGCTCGACCGTGATCGGCATGCTGCTGGTCGGCGCGCTGGCCTTCGTCGCGCTGCTCTGGTTCCTTGGCAACAGCACAGGCGGTAGCGGCAACAACGGCGGCGCGCATGTCGGCGGGCATGGCCTCAACGGCTATGCGGGCATTGCGAAAATGCTGGAAACCGAAGGGCTCGACGTTGTCCGCCAACGCAACCGCCGCAGCATCGAAACCCAGCCCGGTCTGTTGGTTCTGACCCCGCCCGCCGAAGCCGACGGCAAGGAAATCGCCAAGGTGGTCGAAGCGCGCCGCTATATCGGGCCGACGCTGGTGGTGACGCCGAAGTGGTTCGCCATGGGCGCAAGCGGGAAAAAGGCCAAGCGCGGCTGGGTCCGAATCTTCAGCACCAGCGCGCCGGAATGGAAAGGTTTTGCCGACAACGTCACGGTTGCAATCGGCAGCGGGAAGTCCGCGCCGTTTGGCGGCTGGAGAGTTGGCCCACGGCGCGGCAAACTGCCCGATGACCGGCAAGTCGAAACCGGCTCAGGCAAGGGCCTCGTGCCCATCGTCAATGCGGGCAACGGCAAGATCCTTGCCGCGTGGCTGGACGACGACGGCTACTATCCCGCGCTCAACGAACTCGCCGGTGTCGATCCCGATCATGGCGGCGAGGATGAAGATCGCTACCCTGTGGTGCTGGTGTTCGAGCCGGATCTGCTCGACAATTGGGGCCTTGCCGACAAGGCCACCGCGATGCTCGCGCGCGACCTTGTGCTGGCCACCGCCGACAATCGCGGGCAGCCCTTCGCGTTCGACATGACGTTCAATGGCTTCGGCGCCAGCCGCAACCTGCTGACGCTGGCGTTCGAGCCGCCGTTCCTTGCCGCAACGCTGTGCCTGCTGCTGGCCGCGCTGGCGGTGGCGTGGCGCGCGTTTCACCGCTTTGGCCCGGCGCTGCAGGGCGGGCCGGAGATCGCTCATGGCAAGGCCGCGCTGGTGGCCAATGCCGCCGGGCTGATCCGGCGCGCGGGCCGTGTCCATCTCGTCGCAGCGCCCTATGCTGATGCCGCGCGCGAACGGATCGCGCAGACGCTCGGCCTGCCGCGCGGCAAATCGCCGGGCGAAACCGAAGCGCTGATCGATGCCGCGCAGGACCGCCGCGCCCTGCCCGGGCCGCGCTTTGCCGCCGCCGCCGCGCATCTGCGTACGGCCCGTAAACCCCATGACCTGACCCGGCGCGCCGCCGTGATTCACCAGATCGAGAAGGACCTGACGTGAGCGAAATGACCCTTGATGATCTTGGTGCGCTCGCCGCCCGCATCCGCGCCGAAGTGGGCAAGGCCGTGGTCGGGCAGGAAGAGGTGCTGGACCACCTTCTCGTTGCGCTATTCGCAGGCGGGCACGTCCTGCTTGAAGGACCGCCGGGGACCGCCAAGACCTTCCTCGCGCAGTGCCTCGCCGCTTCGCTGGGGCTGGATTTCGGGCGCATTCAGTTCACGCCCGACCTTATGCCGGGTGACATTCTCGGCTCCAACCTGTTCAACTTCCAGACCAGCCAGTTCACCCTGACGCGCGGCCCGATCTTCCATGAACTGCTGCTGGCGGACGAAATCAACCGTACCCCGCCCAAGACCCAGGCCGCACTGCTCGAAGCGATGCAGGAACGCCGGGTGACGCTCGACGGTGAGGCGCACGCCCTGTCCGACCGTTTCATGGTCGTGGCCACGCAGAACCCGATCGAGAGCCAGGGCGTCTATCCCCTGCCCGAAGCGCAGCTCGACCGCTTCCTGTTCAAGCTGCTGGTCGGCTATCCTTCCGCCGAGGAAGAGGCGCGGATCGTCACCCGTTACGGCGAAGGGCGCGGCGCGCCGAAGCCCGCCGAGATGGGCATCGTAGCGGTGACCGACAGCGCCGAACTCACCCGCGCCAACAGTGCTGTCGCCAGCGTGACGCTGGCCGAAACGATCGTTGATTATGTGGTGCGGCTGGTGCGCGCCACGCGCGAAACCGGCGATCTGGTGGCAGGTGCCTCGCCCCGCGCCGCCGTGCTTCTGGCAGGCGCAGCACGGGCACGCGCTGCGCTGGACGGGCGAAACTACGTGATCCCCGACGACGTAAAAGCGCTTGCCACGGCGGTCCTGCGTCATCGCCTGCTGCTCAGCCCCGCGGCCGAGATCGAGGGCAAGCAGGTCGAAACCATTGTCGCGGCTCTGGTCGAAGGTACGGAAGCCCCGCGTTGAACCGGCCTGCCGCCTTGCTGCCCACGCGGCGCGCGGTGCTGATCGTCGCGGGCCTTGCCCCGTTGGCGATGGTGCTTGCCGCCGCCGCGCCGGGGGCATGGATCGCCGCGCCAGCGCTG
>JAZKBJ010000098.1:11038-11620 GCA_040388685.1 Pseudomonadota bacterium | reverse complement strand
CGACAAAGGCCTGCACGACATTGGAATAGATGGTGGTGTCGAGATCGGTGGCGGTGATGCCCGCATCGGCGATGGCTTCGCGCGCGGCCTGCTGGATCAGGTCGGTATGCGTCCGGTCGCGATGGCGGCCGAACGGGGTCATGCCCACGCCGATGATATCCACATTGCGCATCAGATCGCCCTTTCGGATTTCTGCCAGTAAGGCTTGCGCAATTCCGCGCGCAGCACCTTGCCCGCATTGCTGCGCGGCAGGCTGTCCATGTAGCTGAGCTGCTTGGGCGCTTTCACGGCGCCCAGCCGCTTCCGCGCGAAGGCGAGCAGGTCTTCGGCCGGGGGCGCAACGATCCCGGCGCGGCATTCGACCACGGCGGTTACCTGTTCGCCCCACTTGTCGTCCGGAATGCCGAACACCGCGCAATCCTGCACCGCCGGATGGGCGTGCAGGGCCTGTTCCACTTCGGCGGGATAGACATTGAAACCGCCGGTGATGATCATGTCCTTCTTGCGATCGACAATGAAGAACCAGCCGTTCTCATCCCGGTATCCGATATCGCCGGTGTGGTGCCAGCCAAAGCGCGAAAC
>JAZKBJ010000098.1:7554-11028 GCA_040388685.1 Pseudomonadota bacterium | reverse complement strand
GGTCGAGCTCTTTGCTCGACAGGGTCACGCCCGTGGTCAGGCTCTCGCCGCCGCGCAGCTTGCCCTTGGCCATGGCGTTGCGAACGGCCTTCTCCAGCTCGCGTTGCGCGCTGGGGTTAATGCTCTTGAGAAACTGGGCAACCGCCGCTTTCAAGTCATTGTCGTTCATGGCGCCAGTTAGAGCGGCCCGCGCACGACGATTTCGCCATGAACGCCGGGCGGCAGCAGGGCGCCGTCGTCATCCATGATTTCCACGCGGCTGAGCAGGTTGGCCTGCCCGCAGGACCCCGGATGCGCCAGTTCGCCATCGTTCCCGAGGTGCAGGTGCGGGGGCATGGCGGTGACGCACATCGGGCTTTCGGTCTGGCCGAAACTGGCGTTCATCACCGGGCCGAACACGTCGATGGCCTCTTTCAGCCGATCGAGGGACATCGGCGCGCCTGCGTAGGAAATGTATTCGAGACTGGAGAAATCGCGGTCGCGAACGCCGGGGTGGGCAAGCAGCATGTAGATCGCGGTGGGCGGCAGGAACATATAGGTCACGCGGTGGCGCTCGATCGCATCGAGCACGGCGGCTGGATCGAATTTCGGCAGCACCACCACCGTGCCACCCAGCGCCATGCTGGCGAGCGCCAGCGGCCCGGCGGCATGGGTCATCGGCGCGGCGACGAGGTTTACCGGCGGGCGCTTCATCGGCATCGACGCGACAAGGCTGGAAACCAGCGATTGCCACACCAGATTGGTGAGCATCACCCCGCGCGAACGGCCCGTGGTGCCGCCGGTATTGGCAAGGAAGGCAAGCTCTTCGGGCGCACCGCTGCGCCGTTCGGGCACTTCGCCATCGGGGGCGCTGGCGATCCAGTTCTCCACGAAGCCATCGGCGGCATCGTGCGGGGCGTCGATGCTGATATAGCGGCGGATGCGCGGGCATTCGCGACGGAAATGTGCAATGCGGTCGGCAATTTCGGTGTGAAAGAACAGCGTATCGACATCGAGCAGATCGAGCAGATAGGCGTTTTCGTCCACCGAGGCGCGGTTGTTGGCCATTGTCCACACGCCATCGGCGCGCAGGATGCCCAGGATCGCCTCGAACGCGACGGGATCGTTGCCCGATAGCACCGCCCCATGCGCGCCGGGGGCAAAGCCATCGGCGATCAGCGCATGGGCGATGCGGTTCGAGCGGGCGCGCACTTCGCGATAGCTGCGGCTGCCCTTGTCCGTCACCATCGCGGGCCGGTCGGGTGAATTGCGCGCGCCCCGGTCGAAAAAGTCGATCATCCGCATGATTTTATGCCCGTCAGTTGCGCAGGGTGACGTCGAGGTTTTCGGTTTTCAAACGCACGACCGGCGCGGTGGCGATGCGCATCAGCTTTTCCACTTGCGCCAGTTCGGGCGAGGACAGCATCGGGAAATCGCGCGCTGGAGGGCCGGACTTGCGCATCCGCGCGATGTCCGACGCGGGCACCAGCGCGCGCAGGATCAGCTCGTCCTCGTCGTCGGTGCCGTGCTGGCGCTTCAGGTCGGCCAGGGTCGGTTCGGGCGGGGGATTGTTGAAAATCTCCTTCGCGCGCGGCGCTGCCGCGATCCGGTCCATCACGTCCGGATCAATGGGGGCGGGCGGTTCGCCATAATAGCCGGCGGCATACTGGATCACTTCGTCGGGAATTGCGCCATAGCGCCTGCCGGTGACAATGTTGAGCACCGCCAGCGTGCCGATCAGCTGCGCGAACGGCGTGGCCATGCCGGGATAACCCAGTTCGCGCCGCACGTTGCCCACTTCCTCCAGCACCACCGGCAGCTGGTCGAGCATATTCTGCTGGGCCAGCTGGTTGCGCAGCGTCCCCATCATGCCACCCGGAATCTGGCTGGTCAGTGAGGTCACATCGTATTCGTAGTGCTGGTCGTGCAGATATCCGGCGGCCTTGGCCACCTTGCGGAAGTGGTCCGAAACTTCACCAAGTCTGGACGTATCGATATCGTGCGTGTGGCCCAGCGCTTCCATGTTCTTGACCATGATGTCGATCGAGGGGATCGACGGGCCATTAGACATCGAGCGGGCGGCGGTGTGGAGCACGGTGACGCCGAATTCCACCGCATCGCAATAAGCCTTGGCGCTTTGGCCCAGCATGTTGTTGGAATGCAATTCGATGGGCTTGCCCCGTGCCTTTTCCTTGATCGCGGGGATCAGGGTCTTGATCCGGTCACGATCCAGCACGCCGCCGGTATCATAGAGCAGCAGGCTGTCGACTTCGGGCAGCGCGGAAAGCTTGTCGGCCTTGTCGGCCCAGAAGGCATCGTTGTGGACGGGCGAGAGCGTGAACAGCATCGTTGCCGCCACCTTGCAATCGTACTTCTTCGAAAGTTTGGCGAGGCGGGCCATCTTGTCGACGTTGAACAGCACGTCATAGATCCACCATGACCGCACGCCATGTTCGCACAGCCGCTCCATCCACAAGTCCATCAGCACTTGCGGGGTGAAGCCGAACGTGACCGAACCGTTGGAGCGGATGCCGCCGCGCACGGGGGTGTTCTTGATCTGGCTCATCATCAGGTCCAAGCCAGCCCAGGGGTCTTCATGGCAGTGCCGGGCCAGCACTTCGAACAGCGATGAGCCGGCGAGGCTGAGCGTGGAATAGCCGGTCTGGTCGATGGCCGGCAGGACCGGATAGGCCTGTCCCGCCTGCATCCGCATGCCCCACAGGCTTTGCTGGCCATCACGGCAGGTTTCGTCGAGGAAGCTGATATGCGCCATGGATCTGTTCCGGCTTACTGGCCGAGTTCGGGCAGGACGACCTGCTCGAGCCAACGGGTGTGGATGGAATTGCTGCGGAAATCGGGGTGGGCGATGATCGCCTGATGCAGGCCGATGGTGGTGGGCACACCCTCCACCGTGAACCCGGCCAGGGCCTGTTCCAGCCGTTCGATCGCATCGGCGCGGGTATCGCCGGTGACGATCAGCTTGCCGATCATGCTGTCGTAATAGGGCGGGATCGTCGCGCCTTCGCCCATGTGGCTGTCCAGCCGGATGCCTTCGCCTTTGGGCGGGGACCAGCGGGTGATCGTGCCGGGCGAGGGGATGAAGCCACGCTGCCAGTTTTCCGCATTGATGCGGCATTCGATGGCATGGCCGGTGATGGCAATGTCCGACTGGTCCATCTCAAGCGTCTCACCGCCTGCGATGCGCAATTGCCAGCCGACGAGATCGTGCCCGCTGACCATTTCGCTGACCGGGTGTTCCACCTGGATGCGCGCGTTGACTTCGATGAAATAGATTTCCTCGCGCTCCACGTCGAACAGGAATTCGGCGGTGGCGGCGCCCTTGTATTTCACGCTGGAGGCGAGCGACACGGCGCAGGCGTGGAGCTGTTCGCGCAGGCCCTGTGGCATCGCCGCCGAGGGCGCTTCCTCGATCAGCTTCTGATAACGGCGCTGGACCGAGCAATCGCGTTCGCCAAAGTGCAGCACCTTGCCGGT
>JAZKBJ010000098.1:0-7544 GCA_040388685.1 Pseudomonadota bacterium | reverse complement strand
TTGTCTCTTGTTTTAGAACAGGACAAGGAGCAACTTCTACTACCTTCTGAAATCTTCTTTGAACAGAACAATCTCTTTCATATAAGTGGACAATGTTTCCATAATTATCGCCCATCAACTGCACTTCGACGTGGCGCGCGCGCGGCACGAACCGTTCCATGAACAAGGTGCCATCGCCGAACGCGCTTTCCGCTTCGGCGCTGGCCTTGCCGAAGCCGGCTTCCACATCTTCGCGGCAATGGGCGATGACCATGCCGCGCCCGCCGCCGCCTGCCGAAGCCTTGAGCAGCACCGGATAGCCGATCTCTTCCGCCACGCGCACCGCATCGGCGGCACTGGCGATCTGGTCGCTGCCGGGGACCAGCGGCACATTCGCGGCGCGGGCCATCGCGCGGGCCTGAATCTTGTCGCCCAGCGCCTCGATGGTACCGGCATCGGGGCCGACGAAGGCGATGCCGTGTGCCGCGCACAACCGTGGCAGGATCGGGCGTTCGGACAGGAAGCCATAGCCGGGATGAAGCCCGTCGCAGCCGGTTTCGCGGGCGGCATGCACCACCAGTTCGGCGTCGAGATAGCTTTTAGCGGCAGGGCCCGGGCCGAGCACGACCACGCGGTCCGCCGCGCGGGCGGCGGCGCTACCGCGATCAGCATCCGATACGCCCAGCACCGTTTCGATGCCGAGTTTCTGCGCGGCGCGGATCACGCGGAGCGCGATTTCGCCCCGGTTGGCGACGAAGACACGTTGCAGCGCCATGTCCGTTACGCCGCCGGTTCGAGGGCGAACAGCGGCTGGCCTTCGACCACCATATCGCCATCGTTGACATAGATGTGGCGGACCACGCCCTTCACATCGGCGCAAACGGCGGTGAACAGCTTCATCACTTCCACCAGACACAGATCGGTGCCCGCATCGACCGACTGGCCCAGTTCGACGAAGTTCGCCTCGCCGGGCTTGGGCGCGCGGTAGAATGTACCGAGATAGGGCGCGCTGACGATGGACCAGCCATCGGGGATATTGGCAGCAGCGGGGGCCGGTGCCGGGCTGGGGGCTGGCGTGGACGCAGCCGACTGCGTTGTGCGCGGGGCTGCGGCGGCTGGTGCCGGGATTGACGTTGCCGGTGCCGCGATGGTGGCACCCAGCAGGGGTTCTGCATCCGGGTTGCGCGACAGGAACAGTTCGATGCCGTCGGTGCGGACATGCATTTCGGTCAGGTCCGAAGCCTGAAACTGGCGGACGAGCGCTTCAAGGTCGTCGTCGATGCGCGGGGTCGTCATGGGGATATCCTTCTGTCAGGCCCGGTTGTCAGGAATGGCCGCGCAGGGCTTCGATCTGGTCGGGTGTCAGGCCGATTCCGCGATCCTTCAGCGTGCGCGAACGGCGCTGCTCCAGCCGATAGAGCCGGTCGGCGCGAGGATCCTGCGGGTTCCATTTGAGCCAGGTGTCGTTCAATCCGCGCAAGTCCGGGGCCATCTGCGCCGGGCTGCACGCGCGGGCGCGGCGGTTGTATTCGTTCAGCGTCAGCACGCCTTCGGTGGTGGTATAGCTGTCGAGCTTGGTGGCGTGGCTGGTGACGCCGGGCGCGACGCCACCCGGCAGGGCGATGCCATCACCGCCTTCTTCGCACACGCTGAACGGGATATGGGTGATGTAACGGCGGTTCTGGTTGTTGTGCTGCATCATCACGTGTTCGGGCAGATGCTGGCTGGGCAGATCGACCAGCCCGACCAGTTCGCCCAGAAAATCGCGGCCGAATTCGTCGTTGAGCAGCGGCCGAAAGCGGTCAGCGCGTTCGTCCACGGTCATCCAGTCGTCGTGTTCATAGACACCGGCGACGTGGGCGAAATCCTTGATCAACGAGAAATAGACGATGGCGCCCGAATCCATCATTTCATCGCGGCTCCACCCGGCCACCCGCTTCCACAGCGCGGCAATCGCGGTGCGGACCTTTTCGGTCAGGTTTTCGAAGGTCTCGGCGAGCTGTTCGGGCGAATCCATCCCGACCGGAACGGGGCCGTCGGTCAGCACGTCGGAGGTGTAAAGGCCCACCCCGATCAGCTTGTCTGCGGTAAATTCGGGCTTGCTTTCAAAGCTGCCCCAATCGTCCATCAGATAGAAGTGGCAATCCTTCACTTCCATCGTGACGGTGAGGTTGTTGTAGGGAATGTCGTGCCCCACACCATCGAGCCAGGGATAGTCGCCCTGTGCCAGATCGGTGAAATCACGAACAATCAGTTCGCGGTCCGGGCCAAGGCGATAAGGGCCGGAATTGTTCAGCGTGCAGCGGCTTTCGCAGCTGATCATGAAGCCATATTGCGAAACGGCGGCCAGAAAGGCGTGCGCCGCCTTGTGCAACCGATCGCCATTGGTGCAGCGGTGATTGTCGGCGTGAAACACCTGCACGCTGCGTTCGGGCAGCAATTGCACGCGCTGGCCGAATTCGCGGGCGTTGAGGTGGCCGTCCTCGCGCTGTTGCGCCAGTTTGAACCGGCGCCAGAAATCGAGCACGTAGGCAACGTCCTCGGCGGCGTCCTCGGGGCGCAGCATCCCGAAATTGATGAGGATTTCGCGGCCCAGAAGATAGAACGTGGGCAGGCCCCAGCCGGGCAGGTTGCCGAACTTTCCGCTCATCGCGCGGGCGCGGTCGCCGATTTCTTCGGCGGGCATCGAGGCTTCGATCTTCCGCAGCAAGGTTGGGTAGCGATAGAAGCACATCAGATAGCTGAGCAGCATGTAGGCAGGCACGGGAAACAGCTTCGATTCCTGCACCGTGCGCGTAACGCAGAGCCAATAGGTGTCTTCGCCGATCGTCTGGATCGCGTTATTGGCCTCCAACACCTGACGATACGTCAGCCGGTTGCGCGGCGCGGCGGTGGTGGCGTTGGCCTGCGCGCCAGTCTGTGCGCTGGTCGCACCGTTTTCGGGTTCCTGCATCGTCTCCTGCGCCTCTCGTTCACCGACATTCAGGGCTTCATTTTTGCCTTGCGCCATGCCCTGATCTGGCCGCAAGTTCCGCCATCGACAATTGACGGGTATCCGTTGTGGGGCATTTTCGTGCCTCATACCACCCAATTTTCGTGGGATGAAATTGTTTGACGAAAAATGTGCAGCGAGTAGGATCAGTTGTCAAGGCCAGCCCCGAGTCCGGTCACGGAAAATAAGGGGGCGGCGGGAGGAAGGATGTCATGCACGCGGTCCGGGATATTGTGGGCTATACCGATCAGGTTGTCAGCGATTGCGGGCTGGATACCGCGTCGGTGTTTTTCGTGGACGAAAGCGCGGACCATCCGCGCGTTTCCTATGTCCACCATTATGGCGTGAGTGCGGAGGCGCAGCATTGCTATGCCGCGCAGGGCGTTTTCCGCTCAGATCCGTTTGCGCGCACCAGTGCCCGCCGGGCCGAATTCATCCGCTGGGGCGATCCCCGGATCGACGCGCTGGCGGGGGATTCAGCTGATTACCGCACGTTTCTGGCGCACCATGATATCGGCGTGGTGGGCGCGCTTTCGCACCGTGTCACCTCACGGCTGTCGCTGATCATCGGTACGCATTGCTTTCATCGCGCGGGCCGCCTTGCCGCCGTGCCCGTGGGTCTGCTGGAGCAGCGGCTGCGCGATCTGGCGGATATGGTGGTCGAAAACCTGATGGAAGATTTTGCGAATCATTCTGCGGGGCAGATCGCGATGCGCTCGATCCTGCCCAACGCACTGGGCGGGGCACCGGCGGGCGGGCAAGCGGCGGACGTGGCGCTGTCGCGCCGCGAAAGCCAGATCGCCGCGCTGATCTGCGAAGGCAAGCAGAACAAGCAGGTGGCCTTCCAGCTCGCGCTTTCGGAGTTCACCGTAGAAAACCATTTGCGCCGGATGTATCGCAAGCTGGGCATCCACAGCCGCGCCGCGCTGGTGGCAAAAGTCGCGCGCCAGCTGCACTGACGGGGCGATTAGCGGAAACCTGTCCGTTTCCGGGCGCGTCCGGCGGCCTAACGTCCGCTACTCCAAAAGGTGAGGGAACGGGCGATGAAGGCGGCAGTGCTGAGCGCAGGCAAGTTGACGATCGAGGACGTGGCCGAGCCGACGCCCCGGGCGGGCGAGATTGTGGTCAAGCCGCTGGCCTGCGGCATCTGCGGCAGCGATCTTCACGCCAGGGACCACGCCAGCCATTTGTGCGACCTGCTGCACCGCGCGGGCTTTCGCGGGTTCATGGATCCCGCAAAGCCGGTGATCATGGGCCACGAATTTTGCGCCGAAGTGCTGGAAAGCGGTGACGGGCTGAAGGCCGGTGATCGCATCGTCTCCCCCCCGTTCCTCAACGGACCCGAAGGCATCGTCCTGCTCGGCTATTCCAATTCCTATCCCGGCGCCTTTGCCGAAAGGATGCTGGTATCGCAGGCGGCGTGCCTGCGCGTGCCCGATGATGTGCCGACCGACATTGCGGCGCTGACCGAGCCGCTGGCCGTGGCCGTCCATGCCGTCGCGGAAGCCGCGGTCGACGCCAATACCGCCTGTGCGGTATTCGGTTGCGGGCCGGTGGGGCTGTTTGTGATTTCCCGGTTGAAGGCCTTGGGGCTTGGGCCGGTGTTGGCGGTGGAGCCCAATCCGGCGCGCGCGCGCATGGCCGAAACGATGGGGGCCGATACCGTCGTGGTGCCGGGCGATGGCAGCGCTGGGGCATGGTGGGACGATCTGGGCCTGCCGCAAGGGCTTTCCGCCGCGATGGCGGTCGATCCCGCCGCGCGCCGTCGCAGCCGGGCGGTGCTGTTCGAATGCGTGGGCAAGCCGGGCATGATAATGGCGCTGGCGCAGCAGGCTCCGGTCGGCGCGACAATCGTAGTGGTGGGCACCTGCATGGAACTGGATGGGCTGGAACCGGCCTTCCTGATCCAGAAGGGCCTGACGCTGCGCTTTGTGTTCGCCTATTCCAACGACGAATTTGCCGACGCCTTCCGGATGATTGTCGATAACCCGGAAAGACTGGCCCCGCTGGTTACAACCCGCGTCGATCTGGGCGGGATCGACAACGCCTTTGCCGCGCTGACGGGCGGCAGCGGTGCGATCAAGGCGCTGGTCATGCCGGGCGGGGCGAAGTGAGCATCAGCCCGGCAGCAGTGGTGGAAGCGCTGGTAGCGGCGTTCAACCGCCGCGATGGCGAAGGCGTGGCGCGGCTGCTGCACGATGATGTGGTGTGCCACGGCATTCCGCTGGCCCCGGCGATTGGACGCGATGCGGCGATGGCGATGCTCGCGCCTTTTCTGGCAGCAGGCGAGATCGACTGGCATGTGCTGCATATCGGCGTGGCCGGTCGCGTCGTCTTTACCGAGCGCGTCGACCGCTTCCGCTTTGCCGGGGAAGACTGGACCGCTGTGCGTGCTGCCGGGATCTTTGAGATCGCCAACGATGGCCGGGTGATCGCCTGGCGCGACTATTTCGACATGCAGGAACTGGTTGCCGCGATGCCGCGCCCTGCCGACTCCTGAAACTGCCGGCTCCTGAAAAATGCCGGGCATCCGCGCAGGATGCCCGGCGTCAAGGCAGGGAGTTCTTCCTTTCAGAAGTTCGCCGAAGCAATGCGCCGGTCGGCCACGGTCTGCGCGAGCGCGGTCCATATATCGGCCAGCAAGGATTGTGCAGGTGCGGCCGGATCGTCCTCCAGCCGTGCCATCAGATCGGTGATCAACCCGCGCAGGCGGTCGTTCTCTGCCGCCAGCGCGGAAATGCGCAAGTCGGCCTCGCCGCCGCCGGGGGCGGGGCTGGCATAGAGATCGGCACCGCGGGCGACGAGCGCGCCGAACGCGGTGTTTTCGCGCACGAGGCGGGCGGCGGCACCATCCCATTCCTGCGCCACCATATCGAGCATGGCCGCGCCCATCGCGGCGACATTGGCACGAAAGCCGGTGAGTTCGGCCAGCAGATCGGTGCGCAGGAGATGGGCGAGTTCGCCGACCGCGAGAGAGACATCGGGTTTCACAGCTTCCCCATCAGTTCGAGGGCGGATTTGTCCTGCGCGTTGCGCAGCCACCAAGCGGCATAGGCGTGGATCACTTCGCGGCCCTGGCCGCTCGTCCACACGTGGGCTGCGGCGTTCCAGATGGCCTGCGCCTTCACGCAGATGAACAGTTCCCACCACGCCAGCGCTTTGGGATCGACGGTCATGCCGCTGCCTTCCTCCCACAGGCGGATCGCGTCTTCCCGCAAGGCAAGGCCGGAGCGCAAGTCGTTCTTGCCGAACGAGAACACGCGGGTGATCGACCAGGCGAGGTCTTCCAGCGGATCGCCGCAATGGGCCATTTCCCAATCCAGCACCGCCTTCAGGTTGCCCTCGTCGTCATAGAGAAAGTTGCCGGCGCGGAAATCGCCGTGGACCAGAGCCAGCTTCTGCGCCACCGGCTGCCACCTGCGCAACTGGCGGATCGCGGCGCGGATGATCGGTTCGGGGCCGATATCGTGGCTGTCGAGGTTGGCGACCCAATATTCCAGTTCCTGCGAGGCAGTGTTTTCGCGCGTGGCCGGGCGGGTGAAAGAAAGATCGAGGTCTTCCACCCGAACCGCCGCCAGACGGCCCATCGTGGTCCACATTTCGCGCGCCACGTGCGGCAGGCGATCGGCCCATGCCGGGTCTTGAAATTGATATTCGCTGTTGTGGAAGCCGCGCAGATCCTCGGCCAGAGAAATCGCCCCGTCGAAATGGCTGGCGTCCTCTTCCAGCAGGATCATTTTCGGCACCGGGATGCCGTGGCCATAGATGGCGCGATAGGCTTCGAATTCATGCCGCCGGTCGCTGTCGACGTTGGAGGCGGGGGGATCGCGGCGCAGGATCACGCGCAGCGATTGCGGCCCGCTGGCGTCGGTATAGGCCAGATCGCAACGAAACGTTTCGCGCGAGGCCCCCATCGGCAGCCGGTGCAGCCCGGTGACGGCCACATCGCGCCAATCGGGCATCTTTCCGGCCAGATAATTCTGCAAAAGCGATTCGGTCACGTCGCGCATCGGTCCATCTCTCTCCCTGCGCCGATACGGAGCCTCGCCAAGCGGGTTTGCCCCGATGGCGGCTTGATACCGCGCGAGGACACCACCTTGCCCGTCGGGTGCCCTGCCGGAAGGGACGAATACCAGTCAGTCGTTTCGGCGGCCACGACCGGGCATTGTGCATCATCGGCGCGACAATCGCGTTTTGCTGCAGCAATCCGCGCAGCACGGCGCGGACGGGGAGAGCGAGGCATGGACCGTTTTGACGGCAAGGTGGCTATCGTCACCGGCGGCGCGTCGGGGATCGGTGAAGCGACCGTGCGCCGGCTGCTCCGCGAAGGGGCGACGGTGGTCATCGCCGATATCCGTTCCGATGCCATCGATGCCGTTATCGGAGCCCTTGGCCCCGACCGGGTGCACGGCATGGTGGTCGACATGATGGACATGGGCGCCGCCGAGGCATTGGTAGAGGATGTTGCCGCGCGTTTTGGCGGGCTCGATATTCTCGTCAACAATGCGGGCATGGGCTCGTTTGGCCGGGTGACCGACATCGATCTTGCCCACTGGCGCGATGTGATGACCAT
>JAZKBJ010000097.1:8429-9693 GCA_040388685.1 Pseudomonadota bacterium | reverse complement strand
CCCGCTGCTTGATGCGATGGCCTTCAGCCGCGGGCGGTTTGCGGTCGAAGTCAACGGCTTGCCCACGCTCTATCTGCCTGCATGGGCCGAAGTGGGGCGGGTGATCGAGGATTGTCGCAGGGGCTGAACGTCAAGCCTTGTGCAGCCGCGAAGCGAAGATACTGACGCCAAAAAAAATCAATGCAAGTCTTGTTGTTCTGCCCAAGATGAATCACATTGCTTGCAAGGCCGATGGGTTCTTGGTCCCCCGGTCCAGCTGCTTGAAAGAGTGGCGCTTTGGCTCAACAGCGCGAAAGGAGGTGATCCGATGTCTCATGGTTCAGCACAGAGGTCGGTACAGTCCCTTGCGAGGCATTATCGCTGAGTTTCGATTAAGCGATAGAGGTTTCGTGGGCGGCACTTCCGGCCGCTGACCATGCGAAGGGCCGCCCGGATCGACCGGTGCGGCCCTTCACATTTATTACATAACACTTGCCTTCTGCGCAATAATAGTACACGGCGCGCAATCCGCCGAATCTAGCGCAAGGACAATTTCCCATGGCGACGACCGCCGAAACCAGCCTGACCTTTGCCCGCACGCCCCACCCGGCTCCTGTTGCCGTGGCTGCGCGTGACGCGGTACTGGCCGATCCCGGGTTCGGTCGCGCCTTCACCGATCACATGGTCGAAATCGACTACACCGAGGGACGCGGCTGGCACGATGCCCGCGTCGTTCCCTATGGCCCGATTCCGCTCGATCCGGCAGCGGCCGTTCTCCATTACGCGCAGGAAATCTTCGAAGGTCTCAAGGCCTATCGCTTGGCGGATGGCGGCATTTCGCTGTTCCGGCCTGAAGCCAATGCCGCGCGTTTCAACGCCTCGGCCCGCCGCCTCGCCATGCCCGAACTGCCCGAAGACCTGTTCGTCGAGGCCGTGCGCCAGCAGGTCATGGCGGACAAGGACTGGTTCCCCAGCGTCGAGGGCGGATCGCTCTATCTGCGCCCGTTCATGTTCGCGTCCGAGGCGTTTCTCGGCGTGCGTCCGGCCAGGGAATACAAGTTCCTCGTCATCGCCAGCCCGGCAGGCAACTACTTCAAGTCGGGCGCGCCCGCCGTTTCGATCTGGGTCAGCGACTATACGCGCGCGGCACCTGGCGGCACCGGCGCGGCCAAGTGCGGCGGCAACTACGCCGCCAGCCTTGTCCCCACCGCCGAAGCCTTTGCGCGCGGTCACGATCAGGTGCTGTTCCTTGATGCCGCCGAGCGCAAGTGGGTCGAGGAACTGG
>JAZKBJ010000097.1:0-8419 GCA_040388685.1 Pseudomonadota bacterium | reverse complement strand
TGGGCGGCATGAACCTGTTCTTCGTATTCGATGACGGGTCGATTCTGACGCCCGAACTCACCGGCACGATCCTGCCCGGCATCACCCGTTCAAGCCTGCTTCAACTGGCCGCCGAAGAAGGCCTTACCGTCCGCGAGGGCCGCTACAGCCTCGACCAGTGGGAGGCCGACGCAGCCTCAGGCAAGCTGGTCGAGACGTTCGCCTGCGGCACGGCTGCGGTCGTCACGTCGGTTGGCAAGGTTGCCAGCCACACCGGCGAATTCACCATCGGCTCGGGTGGTCCCGGCCAACTGACGCAGAAGCTGCGCAGCAAGCTCGTTGGCATCCAGCGCGGCGAGATTGCCGACACCCACGGCTGGGTGAAGCGCATCGCCTGATACGCCTCCCGACTACAAAAAGCCCGCTGCTCCAGATGGAACGGCGGGCTTTTTGTTGCGGCAGATCGATCAGAAGTCGAACTGCGCCCGCATTCCCAACACGTCGGCGGAGTAGTTCCTGTCTGCTCCGGCAGCCACAGCCGCATCGTCGATCCACAGGTGCCCGTAATTCAGGATGAAACGGACATAGTCGGTTGGCACCCACAGCAATGACGCGCCCGCGATCTGCTGACGGCCACCGACAATGCCGTTGTCGTTGAGATCGAGCCAGTCATAGCGCACGTTCACCTGAACCGCGCCCATGCCGCCCTTGTCCACGCCGTTCTTCGGCTTGATCCGGTTCCACGCACCATCGGCAAGGCGGTAAGGCAGCGTGTCGCCCTTGGTCAGGAACAGGCCCGCTTCGGCATAGCCGCCATTAAACGTCGGATCGGCCAGCGCGCCGGGGCGGTTGGCCTTGAGCCAGTGCGTTTCCGCCGCCACATGCAATGGACCTCCGGTCCATGCCAGTTCCGCGCCGTAGTTCGTTTCCGAAACTGCGCCGAAGGCCTTGGTATCGATCAGACGCAAGTCGGTCGTGTGGGTAAACGGACGGGCGCGATAGCGCACCGTGGCATAGCCATCGTTGAGGTCGTGGTAGTGCGCCGATCCGCCGATGTGGAACTGTCCGCCAAATGCCTTTGGCTGCAACGCGAACCGACCGTCAATCGAATAGCTGTTGTTGCTGTCAGAGTTGAGATCGGCGGCATTGTCGGTGAAAGCGCCTGCCTGCACCATGACCATGCCCTTCTGGTACTGCGCCGAAAGCCCCACCCGGCGCTCGAAACCGAACGCGGTGTTGAACGCCGCGCGTTCCATGAAGCTGGTCAGTAGGTCGGAGGTCATGTCCTCCATCGACGCGAACGGCTTGTGCTGGCCAAGCGTGATGGTGACGTTCTTGATGCCGTTGTAGGTCAGGAACAGGTCGGTCAGATCGACCGCGCTGTTGGCGAAGTCGGCTTCGATGCGGTAGCCGAAGTTGCCGGGGATCGTGCCGTCGAAACCCAGATAGGCACGGCGAAATTCCGTCCCGATGCCAAGGCTTTTGCTGCCGATTGCACCGGGGGCCTGCACGCTTGCCGAGTCGATCTGCAACCGGCCGCGTGGCTTGAAGCTCCATTTCCCCGCCTTGGGATTCTTCGGATCCACCGGCGCTTCGACGCGCGGTGCGCCGTCCCAGGCAATCGTCACCGGTGTCTTGGCGGTAACCGAGGGTGCCGGAATTGCAGCGACAGCGACAGCGGTCGCATCGGTTTTCGCCTTGGCTTCGGCCAATTGCCCCTGCAACACCACGATTTGCGACTGCATGGCCTGCATCTGCGCTTGCATCTGCTGAAGCTGGACCTGCATCGCGGCAAGATCGGCAGGCGAGCTGGCTGCCTGCGCCGTAGACACCCATCCGGCACTGCAGGCCAGTGCCAAGGTGGAAACGCGCAAGGCAAGCTTCATTCGGGAATTCCTTTGGTCGGTCCAGTCGGATGCTCCCTTTATTGCTATTTTGTTACATTTTATTGACGTTCGTTTGCTCAAAATTTGGCGAAGGAGCATTTTGCCTTCGAGTTGCCTCCGAGCGTCTGCCGTGGCATCGCTCCATCCGATTTGTCCGGCCAGCGGGCTGCGCGATTGGAGAGTGTGGCATGAGCATTTCCTTCGAGGGCCGCGTGGCCGTCGTCACTGGCGCTGGCGGCGGCTTGGGCCGCGCCTACGCGCTCGAACTCGCACGGCGCGGCGCAAAAGTGGTGGTCAACGATCTGGGCGGATCGCGCGATGGCACCGGCCATTCCGACGCGGCGCTCAAGGTTGTCGAGGAAATCGAGGCAGCGGGCGGCGAGGCGATGCCGAACGGCGGCTCGGTCAGCGAATACGAACAGATGGCCGAGATGGTCGCACGCGCGAAGGAGCGCTGGGGCGGCGTTCACGTGCTGATCAACAACGCCGGCATCCTGCGCGACAAGAGCTTCACCAAGATGGAGCCGGCGGATTTCGAACTGGTCGTGCGCGTCCACCTGATCGGCTCGGCCTTCGCCACGAAGGCCTGCTGGGACCTGATGCGCGAACAGAACTACGGCCGCATCTTGATGACAGCCTCGTCCAGCGGACTGTTCGGCAATTTTGGCCAAGCGAACTACGGCGCGGCCAAGCTCGGCGTCGCAGGCCTCGCCAAGACGCTCTACCTTGAAGGCGCGAAGAACAACATCAAGGTCAACACGCTCGCCCCGGTGGCCGCCACGCGCATGACCGAGGACATCTTCCCCGAGGAAGCCTTCAAGCTGTTCGGCCCCGAATCCGTCGTGCCCGCTGCACTGTTTCTCGTCTCCGAAGACGCCCCCACCAACGCCATCGTCGGCGCGGGCGCAGGCGGCTATCACTCGGCGTGGGTAACGATGAACAAGGGCGTGCTGCTGCCATCAGCCGACCAGTCCGCCGAAGGCTTCGCCGCCAACTGGGACAAGATCAGCGACCGCACGGACGATTTCGTCCCGCGCTCAGGCTCCGAACAGGCACAAGTGATTATCGGGCAGTTGCAGGCGGCGATGAAGGGGTGATCTGATTGCTCGCGGTTCCGACCTTGCGGAAAAGCGAAATCAATTCAGCCGCAGCACCACGATAATCCCGCCGTCCGGCTCAGCAGTGTCCAGCGCCATCCGCACCGCGTCGGCTCGCGCGCGCGACAGGATTTCCAGCGCGACGCCAGCGTCATGCACCACTACGTCCGCCTGCCCTAGCAGGCGCGCCGCGCGCAAGGTGAGGTCTTCAGGATCGTTGGAGGTCAGCACGATCTCGAACCTCCCTGATTGTCCTTCCACGCCCGAACCCACCCAATCCGCTACCCTGGACTCGCTGCCCACCCGGAAGAGGTCGAGCGCGCCGCCTTCGTCCAGCGCGGCATCCAATGCGCGCCGCCTATCCGCTATGCTCGTCCAGCGCGCGCGCATTCCCTCACGCGCCTCTTCCAGTGCGCGGGCCAGCGCGCCCAGCCCTTGCGGTAGCATCCGCTCCAGACGCAGCCTGAGGATCTTCGCCAATCCCGCCGACGCTCCGCCTGTTCCCACCGCGATCAGCACCGGATCGCGGTCGAGGATCGAGGGCGTGGTGAAATCGCACAGTTCGGGCCGGTCGACGACGTTGACCAGCAGGCCCGCGCAGCGCAGCCGGATCGCGTCGCCCTCGGCCATAGCCGGGTTATCGTGCGCGATGAAGGCGAGGCGTGCGCCGGCATCGATCCCTTCGGCCATGTCGCGCACGATCACCCCGCCCGCGCGCTCGATCAGGCGCTGCTTGGCGTCTGCCGCGTCCCCCTCGCCCAGCAGGATCACCGGCTGGCCCGCGATGCGATGGAAGAGGGAGAGCGACTGCATTTACTTGAGGAAGTCTGCAACCCGCTCGGCGGCGAGGATCGTGGCGGGATCAATGCGGTCGGCCACAACCGCCCACTTGTCGCCATCAACCATGACCTCTGGCACGAGTGGCCGAGAGTTGTAGGTGTTGGCCATCGTCGCGCCATAAGCGCCGGCGGTGCGGAACACAGCAAGATCGCCGCGCCCGACCTTGTCGATCGTCCGCGCCATGGCGAAGGTGTCCGAGCTTTCGCAGATCGGGCCGACGATGTTGGCAGTGAAGGTTTCGCCATTCGGCTCCACCGCCACGAAATCATGCCACGCATCGTAGAGCGCCGGACGCGCCAGGTCGTTCATCGCGGCATCGACCACGACCCACGGATTGCTCGCGCCTTCCTTGACGCGGATGACTTCGGTCACCAGCACGCCGGTGTTGCCGGTGATCACGCGCCCCGGTTCGAACATCAGCGTGACGCCCCAGTTGCCGGTCACACGCGCGACCATCGCCGCATATTCCTCAGGCTGCGGGAACACTTCGCCTGCCTTGTAAGGCACGCCCACGCCGCCGCCGAGGTCCATGTGCGTGACGGTGTGGCCCGCGGCGCGGATCGTTTCCATCAGCCCGCCGACCTTCGTGAACGCGGCCTCCAAGGGATCGAGCGACGACAACTGGCTGCCGATGTGCAGCGTGAGGCCGCGCATGTTCAGCCCCGGCGTGCCCGAAAGCCGCGCATAGATCGACGCTGCCCGATCAAACGGCACGCCGAACTTGTTTTCGGCCTTGCCGGTGGAAATCTTGCCATGCGTTCCGGCATCGACATCGGGGTTCACGCGCAATGCGGCAGAGGCAACCTTGCCCATCGAGACGGCGATCTCGGCCAGTTCCAGGCCTTCTTCCTCGCTTTCGAGGTTGAACTGGCCGATCCCGGCCTCGATCCCCCGGCGCATCTCGGCCCCGGTCTTGCCGACGCCCGAGAACACGATGCCCTCAGGGTCCATGCCAGCGGCCAGTGCGCGCTCCATCTCGCCGCCCGAGACGACATCCGCACCATAGCCTTCGGCGGCCAGCACCCTGAGCACCGACAGGTTGGGGTTCGACTTGACCGCAAAGGCGATCTTCGCATTGCGCAGGATGCCCAGTGCATCGCGGAACACGCGGGCATGGCGGGTCAGCGTGGCGCGCGAATAGACATAGACGGGCGTGCCGACTTCTGCGGCGATCAGCGGCAGGGGCACGTCCTCGGCATGGAGGACGCCGTTGTTCAGTTCAAAATGATCCATCGGGAAATCTCAGTCTTCGGGAGGCAGGTCGAAAGGATCGTCTTCACGATCCTGCGAGCGGCGACGCGGCTCGACATTGCGCGCAGGGGCTGCCTGCGCGGGGCTTTTGAGCAGGTCGTCCGCGCCCGGCTGCACCTCGCGGCCATAGGGGATCGGCGGCGGCGTCTGATCGGGCGCCAGCTTCAGCTCGGCACGGTTGCCGCAGCCAGCCAGGGCCAGCGCGGCAAGGGTTGCCAGCAAAGATGTGCGCGACAGGCTCAAACCGTTTCCTCCAGCCCCAGCGCCACGCGCGCCTCGGCCACGCGCTTCCTTACCTCGTTCGGCGCGGTTCCGCCATGGCTGGCGCGCGAGGCCACGCTCGCATCGACGGAGAGCGCGGCATAGACCCGTTCGTCGATGCGCGAATCGATCGCCTTGAGGTCCTCCAGCGGCAACTGGTCGAGCGCCACGCCCCGGCTTTCGGCCAGCTTCACGGCGCTGCCGGTGATGTGGTGCGCTTCGCGGAACGGTATGTTCGCCTGCCGCACGAGCCAGTCGGCAAGGTCGGTGGCGGTGGCATAGCCAAGCTCGGCGGCAGCGCGCATGCGCTCGGTACGGAACTTCGCCTCGGCCACCATCCCGGTCATCGCCGCAATGGACAGCGCGAGCAACGACGCTGCCTCGAACACCGGCGGCTTATCGTCCTGCATGTCCTTCGAATAGGCGAGCGGCAGGCCCTTCATGGTGATCATCAGGCTGGTGAGGCAGCCGACAATCCGCCCAGAATGCCCGCGCACCAGTTCCGCCGCATCGGGATTTTTCTTCTGCGGCATGATCGAACTGCCGGTCGAAAGGCTGTCGGGCAGCGTCACGAAGCCGAACGGCTGACTGGCCCAGATGATGAATTCTTCGGCCAAGCGCGAAAGGTGCAGCGAGCATTGCGCCGCCGCCATCAGGTAATCGAGCGCGAAGTCGCGGTCGGATACCGAATCGAGGCTATTGTCGGTCGGGCCATCGAAGCCCAGCGCCTCGGCGGTGCGGAAGCGATCGATCGGGAAACCCGTTCCGGCAAGCGCGGCTGCACCGAGCGGGCTGCGGTTCATCCGTATGCGCGCATCGGCAAAGCGCGAACGATCACGCCCGGCCATCTCGTAATAGGCCATCAGGTGATGCCCCAGCGTCACCGGCTGCGCGGTCTGCAGATGGGTGAAGCCCGGCATGATCGATTCGGCGTGTTCGCCCGCGCGGCCGACCAGCGCGACCTGAAGCTGCTTCAGACCCAGTTCTGCCTGATCCATGGCATCGCGCACCCACAGCCGGAAATCGGTCGCCACCTGATCGTTGCGGCTGCGCGCGGTGTGCAGGCGCCCCGCCACCGGGCCGATCAGCTCGGCAAGACGGCTCTCGGTGGTCATGTGAATGTCTTCGAGATCCCAGTTCTCGGGGACTCCGTTCGCTTCGTATTCGGCGGCGACAGCATCAAGACCGCCAGCAATCTGGCGGGCATCCTCGACTGAAACGATGCCTTGTGCGGCCAGCATGTCCACATGGGCCTTTGACGCGGCGATATCTTGCCGCCACAGCGCCTTGTCGAAGGGAATCGAGGCGTTAATCTCGCGCATGATGGCCGAAGGGCCGCTGGCGAAGCGCCCGCCCCACATCTGGTTGGAGCCTGAATTGCCGCTCATCTCGTTCCGTTCGCCCAAGTTGCTGGTCCTGCTGGCGGCGCTCGCCGTCGCGGCGTGCGATAGGCAACCCGCCCCCGACGCGCAACCGCAGACGTCGGCGGCCCCGGCGGAATCTTCGGCCAAGGGGGAATTCAACGGCACATTGGACATTGCCAGCCGGGGTGCGGAGATGCCCGACTTCACGGTGACCGACCCCTCGGGCAAAACGCTGAAGCTGCGTGACCTCAAGGGCACGCCGGTTCTGGTGAACTTGTGGGCGACATGGTGCGGCCCCTGCGTGCTTGAAATGCCGATGCTCGACAAGCTGGGCGTGGACAATGCGGGCAAGCTGCGCGTTCTCACCGTGTCCCAGGACATGGCCGGAAACGACAAGGTCGCGCAGTTCTTTGCCGAAAAGAAATTCGCCAAACTCGAACCGTGGCTCGACCCCGAAAACAATCTCGGCTTCCACTATAACACCGGCATGCTGCCCACGACGGTGCTCTATGACGCGCAGGGCAAGGAAGTGTGGCGCATGATCGGCGCGCACGACTGGTCCAGTGCGCGCACCTCGGCGATGCTCGCGGAAACGATGGGGAAGTAGGGGAGAACCCACCCTCGACCCCTTCCGCAAGCGGGGGTTGGTGGTGGGCAGATGCGCCACCCCGCACCAAAGCACACCATCGATCGCAATTGACAAACCCCGCCGCCTCTCTAGAGGGGCCAGCGGGCCACGCGGTCCCAACGCCGCGCGTGCTCTCTGTAAGGAGAGACTACATGACTGTTGGTTACCCGGCACGCAAACCTGCGCGCCCGTTCTTCTCGTCCGGACCCTGCGCCAAGCCGCCGGGTTACTCCCCCGCAAAGCTCAGCACCGAATCGCTCGGCCGGTCACACCGCGCCAAGATCGGCAAGACGCGCCTCCAGTACAGCATCGACCTGATGCGCGAAGTGCTGCAGCTGCCCGATACGCACCGCATCGGCATCGTTCCGGGATCGGACACCGGCGCTTTCGAAATGGCGATGTGGACGATGCTCGGCGCACGCGGCGTCACCACGCTGGCATGGGAATCGTTCGGTGAAGGTTGGGTGACCGACGCTGCCAAGCAGCTCAAGCTCGATCCTACGGTGATCCGCGCCGATTATGGCCAGATCCCCGATCTGAACGCGATCGATTGGTCGAACGACGTCCTGTTCACATGGAACGGCACCACTTCGGGCGTACGCGTTCCGAACGCCGATTTCATCCCTGCCGACCGCGAGGGCCTCTCGTTCGCAGACGCCACTTCGGCCGTCTTCGCCTATGACATCGACTGGTCGAAGATCGACGTCGCCACCTTCTCCTGGCAGAAGGTTCTGGGCGGCGAAGGTGGCCATGGCGTCCTCATCCTCGGCCCTCGCGCGGTCGAACGGCTCGAAACCTACACCCCGGCATGGCCGCTCCCCAAGGTGTTCCGCCTTGTTTCGAAGGGCAAGCTGGCCGAAGGCGTGTTCAAGGGCGAGACGATCAATACTCCCTCGATGCTTGCCGTCGAGGACGCGATCTTTGCGCTCGAATGGGCAAAGGATCTGGGCGGTCTTAAGGGCCTGCAGGCGCGCAGCGATGCCAACGCCGCAGCGCTGAACACGATCGTCGAAGGGCGCTCATGGCTCTCGCACCTCTGCGCTGATGAAGCGACCCGGTCGAAGACCTCGGTCTGCCTCTCGGTCGAAGGCGCGGATGCAGACTTCATCAAGA
>JAZKBJ010000096.1:4289-14163 GCA_040388685.1 Pseudomonadota bacterium | reverse complement strand
CGCCAGGCCGAAGTCGGTGAGCAGGACCTGGCCGCGCGCATCGAGCATCACGTTGGCGGGTTTGAGGTCGCGGTGGAGGACGCCCTTCTCGTGAGCGGCGGCCAATCCGGCGCAGAGCTTGCGCGCGATCTCGAGCGCCTTATCGGTGGGGAGACGCCCGATCCGCCGCAACAGGGAGCCGAGGTCCTCCCCATCGACATACTCCATGGAGAGGAAGTAGAGCCCTTCCATCTCGCCGAGGTCGTACACGCGGCAGACGTTGGGATGCGAGACCTGGCGCGCGGTGCGGACTTCGTTGCGGAAGCGTTCGAGCGCCTGCTCGTTGTGCGTTACGGCTTCGGGCAGGAATTTGAGCGCGGGCGCGGACTTGAGGAACTCGATGCGCCCGGCAAAGAGCAGGCGCGCACGTTCGATCAGTTCGGCCTTGGCGGCGGCTTCCTGGGCTTCATCTGGGGTCAAGGTGCTTTCGGCTTCCGGGTGGAAGCAGCCTTCTGCTGGCGGGTGACGACGCGGTCGACGTCGATCTGGTCCTTGTCGGCTTGCGCCTTCAACTGCGGGTGCTTGCTGTAGAGATACTTCTGCTGGGCAATGGTCAGCAGGTTCGAGGTGATCCAGTAGATCAGCAGGCCTGCCGCGAACGGTGCCATCACGAACATCATGATCCACGGCATGATCGAGAAGATCTGCTGCTGCGCCGGGTCCATCGCGGCGGGCTGCAGCTTGAACTGCAGGAACATGGTGAAGCCGAGGAGGATTGCCAGCACGCCGATGGCGAGGAAGCTGGGCGGGGTGAACGGCAGCAGGCCGAACAGGTTGAGCACGTGCAGCGGATCGGGCGCGGAAAGATCGTGAATCCACAGCGCGAAGGGCTGGTGACGCATTTCGATGGTCAGCACCAGCACCTTGTAGAGCGCGAAGAACACCGGAATCTGCAGGAAGATCGGCAGGCAGCCCGCAAGCGGATTGACCTTCTCCTCCTTGTACAATTCCATGATCTTCTGCTGCTGGGTCTGCTTGTCGTCCTTGTAGCGTTCCTGCAGCGCCTTCATCTTGGGCTGCAGCGCGCGCATCGCCGCCATCGAGGCGAACTGGCGTTGCGCGATCGGGAACATCACGCCGCGCACGATGAGCGTGAGCAGGATGATTGCCACGCCGAAGTTGCCGACTTTCTTGAAGATCGAATCGAGCAGCCAGAAGATCGGCTTTTCGAACCAGCGGAACCAGCCCCAGTCGATCGACAGGCTGAAGTTCTGGACGCCCGCAGCCTCGTATTTCTCGAGAACCGCGTTTTCCTTGCCGCCTGCGAACAGGCGCACGTTCTGCGACTGTGCCTTGCCGGGGGCAATCGAGACCGAAGGATAGATCAGGTCGGCGCGATACACGCCCTGCCCCAGTGAACGGAACGCCGATTCCGCCTTGGCGCCGGCATCGGGGATCAGCGCCGAGAGCCAGTAGATATCGGTAAAGCCGATCCAGTTGGCCGTGCCCTTGAACGGCACCGTGCCGCCCTGCGCTTCGGCAACGGTCGAGTAGTTGTTGTCGAAGTTCACCGAGCCATCGAACGCGCCAATCGGACCCGAATGGACGTTCCAGGTATCGAGGCTGGCGGTCTTGTCGGTGCGGTTGACCAGCGCGAAAGGTTTGACCACGACCGGCGCTGGGCCAGTGTTGGCAACGCCTTGCGTAGCGGTGATCATGTAGTCCGCATCGATGGCATAGCGGATCGAATAGGTCTGCCCGGTGGTGTTCGACCAGCGCAGGGTGACCGGCGTTTGCGGCGTCAGCTTCGCGCCGTCGGCGGTCCACATCGTGTTCGCATCGGGCGCAGCCACGCCTTCGCCGACCCAGCCGACCTGAGCGAAGTGCTGCGCGGGCGTTCCGGCGGGCGAGAACAGGCGCACCGGCGCGCTGTTCTTGTCGACCGATTCGCGGTGGCGGGCGAGCGTGACGTCATCGACCAACGCGCCCTTGAGATTGATCGAACCCTTGAGGCCCGGCGCATCGATGGCGACGCGGTGCCCGGCGGCCAGCTCCTGCGACAGATCCTTCTTCTCCAGCGCGATGTCGGCTGCATTCTGCAGGCCGCCTTCGCGCGTGGGCTTGGGCTTGTCGGTGCTGGAAGCGGGAGTGGCGGCAGGCGCGGTGGCCACGGCGGCAGCCTTGGGCGGCGCAGGGTAGAACCAGCGCATCGCCGATTCCCAGCCAAGGAGAATCAGGCCCGTGAGGACCACCGCCAAGATGAGGTTGCGCTGATTCTGCACCGTGTTTCGCGTCCTGTCAGTCAGGCCCGCGACCCATGCGCGGACCTTGGAATTTCTATGTCAGGGCACCGGATCGTAGCCGTGCCCACCCCACGGGTGGCAGCGCAATAGCCGCTTCGCCGCCAGCCAGCCACCCTTAATCGCGCCGTGTTTTTCGACCGCCTCGATTGCATATTGCGAGCATGACGGGCTGTATCGGCACGATGGCGGCAGCACGCGCGATGGCCCCAGTTGCCAGCCCCGCGCGATCAGGATGAGCAGGCGTTTCATTTGCGCGGCTTGCGGGATTTGCCTGAGTCGGAGCGCCTGCGCGGCGGATCGCCCTTGCCCTCGGCGGCGCGCGCCAGCGCCACGGCGAGTTCTTCGCGCAAGGCGGCAAAATCGCGCTCGACGCCGCCTTCGCGGCCGATCATCACGTGGTCGGCCCCGGCGATTCCCGCCAGCGGCAGCGCCTCGCGCAGCAGTGCGCGAAAGCGGCGCTTCATGCGGTTGCGGACGACCGCGTTGCCGATCTTCTTGGTGACGGTCACCCCGAAACGCAAATCGGCTCCGGCGCTTTCGGGCACGACATCGCGGTTCACCAACAGCACGAATCCGGGCCTTGCGACCCGGATCCCGCGGTTGGCGGCAACAAAGTCCGCCCGTTTCCGGATGGTGGCGATTCGGGTCATGACCGCGACCGCCGATCCGAAAGCTAAAGTGTCAGGCTTCAGGCCGACAGTTTCTTGCGGCCACGCGCACGGCGGGCAGCGAGAATCTTGCGACCACCGACGGTAGCCGAACGGGTGCGGAAGCCGTGACGGCGGGCACGCACGAGGTTGCTGGGCTGGAAAGTGCGCTTCATCTGTTTGCTCTTCTCGTTAAATATCGTGAACAGGCATCCATCGCCGCAAGCGCGACGTGCCGGAATCAGGTGCTGGCCGATAGGCGAAGGGCCACCTTGCGTCAACCCTGTGGCCGAAGCGCAAGACGTTTCAATGCGTTGCCCCGCCCGCACAGAAGCGTTAGGCACGCGCCATGACTACACCCACGAAGGCAGGGGCAACAGCAAGACCGGGCGAATCCGGTTTGCGCTGGTGGCAACGCGCCCCGCGCATTCCCACGCTGGCCCTTTTCGCGGTGGTGGCTCTGGCCCTGCTCGGCACGTTCGCACTGATTCTCGCCACGGTCGAGGCGGAGCGCACGCAGCGCGAGCAGGCAGCGCGCACCAGCGGCATCATCGCCTCGCTCGACGAGATCGTGCGCGCAACAATGAGCGGCGAGACCGGGCAGCGCGGCTACTTCATCACCAGCGATACCCGCTATCTGGCACCCTACCGTGAGGGTGCGGCCCAATATACGACAGACCTTGCCCGCCTGCGCGAGCAGATGGGCAGCGACCTGCCTGCCGAACAGGCGCGTTTATTGGCGGAAATCGGGCGACTGGGCGATGCCAAGTGGGCGGAGATGTCAGGCGTCATCGACCTTGTCGCGCAGCGCCGCATTCCCGATGCCCATGCGCGGGTGCTTTCCGATGAAGGCCAGCTGGCGATGCAGGGCCTGCGCCGCGCGGTGGCGAGGCTGGAGGACATCGAACGGGTGAAAATGGACGAGGCGGTCCAGCGCGCGGCCATCGCCGAAGCGCGCATCCTGCCCTCGCTTGCAGCATTGTTCGTAGTGATCGTCTGCGCCTTGGCGCTGGGGCTGTGGCAGGCGATCCGCAAGGCCGAGGCCGAAGCGCTGGCCGAGGGTGCCGCTGCCATTTCCGAGGCGCGCGACCGGGCCGACTTGCTGGCCAAGGAATTAAACCACAGGGTCAAGAACCTGTTCGCCGTCATCCTCGCCATCGTGAAGATGAGCGCGCGCGGCGATACTGCGGCCGCGCCGGCCGTCGACCGCATCGCCAAGCGCATTCACGCGCTGGTGACCGCGCACGAGGTGACGCAAGGCACCGGGCAGGACCAGACCGTCGATTTCGCCGACCTGATCGGCAAGGTTATCGCGCCTTACAAATCCAGCAGCGAGCGCTGCGAACTGACTGGCGGCACGATGGTACTACCGGGCAGGCACGCCGTCCCGCTGGGGCTGGTTCTGCACGAACTCGTGACCAACGCGGTGAAATATGGCGCATGGTCGAAGGCGGGCGGCTTGCTCAGCGTGACCTGGAGCCATGCAGAAGGGCAGGCGCGCGTGGTGTGGGAAGAACAGGGGATGGACGTCTCTGCCCCCGAACCTGGGCGCGAGGGCTTCGGCTCGGCGCTGATCCGCTCGTCCGAGCGGCAGCTGGACGGCACGATCGAACGCCGCTTCGGTGACAGCGGGATCGTGGTCGAAATGACCTTTCCGCTGCTCGACGATCCGATAGCGGACGAGGACACCTGAGCGCCCCCGTCCGTTCAGCGATCAGTGCTTCGATTCGCGCGTTGGCTGGACCATGCCGGGCACGATGAAGCCGAGCGGGCCGGGTTCCATGGCGCGCTTCTTCAATTCGCCTTTCATCCGGCCATATTCCTCTTCCATCTGCGGCGTGACCGTGGCGCGCGAGTCGGCCAGCGCTTCGACGAAATCGGCACTGGTGACGGACTGAACGTCGCCGCCCGCGCGCCGGATGGCGTTCAGGCCAGCGCGGCGCACCACATCTTCAAGGTCTGCTCCGGTAAACCGGTCCGTCTCGGCGGCAACGCGGTCCAGATCGACATCGTCTGCGAGCGGCATCGCCTTGGTATGGATGCGCAGGATATGCCCGCGGCCTGCGGGACTAGGCGTGCCGACATAGACGAGTTCGTCGAACCGGCCGGGCCTGAGCAGCGCCGGATCGACGAGGTTGGGCCGGTTGGTGGCACCGATCACGATCACCGATTGCAGCTCTTCCAACCCGTCCATCTCGGCGAGGATGGTGTTGACCACCCGTGCCGTGACTTGCGGCTCACCCTGCCCGCTGCCGCGCGCGGGCACGAGGCTATCGATCTCGTCGATGAACACGACGCAGGGCGCAACCTGGCGGGCGCGGGCGAACAGCCGCGAAATCTGCTGCTCGCTTTCGCCATACCACTTCGACAGCAGGTCGGACGACTTTATCGAAATGAAGTTCGCCTCCGCTTCCTTGGCGACGGCCTTGGCCAGCAGGGTCTTGCCGGTTCCGGGCGGACCATAGAGCAGGAAGCCCTTGGCCGGACGGATGCCGAGACGGTGGAAGGCCTCGGGGTTCTTGAGCGGCAGTTCGACGCCCTCGCGCAGCTTGTCCTGCGCATCGTCCAGCCCGCCGATGTCGGACCAGCCGATTGTCGGCGCCTGCACCATGACTTCGCGCATCGCCGATGGCTGGACGCGCTTCAACGCCTGCAGGAAGTCCTCGCGTTCGACGCGAAGATTGTCGAGCACGTCCTGCGGGACTGTCTGCTGTTCGAAATCGAGCAGGGGCATGATCCGGCGCACCGCGTCGATCGCCGCCTCGCGGGTCAGCGCGGCAAGGTCTGCCCCGACGAAGCCGTGGGTGGTGCGGGCGAGTTCCTGCAGATCGACATCCTCGGCCAGCGGCATGCCGCGGGTGTGAATGCCTAGGATTTCGCGGCGGCCCGGTTCATCCGGCACGCCAACCACGATCTCGCGGTCGAACCGGCCAGGACGGCGCAGCGCCTCGTCGATGGCGTCGGGGCGGTTGGTCGCCGCGATCACCACGAGATTCGTGCGCGAATGCAGCCCGTCCATCAGCGTCAGCAGCTGGGCGACGAGGCGCTTCTCCGCCTCGCCGTGGACTTCGCTACGCTTGGGCGCGATCGAATCGATCTCGTCGATGAAGATGATCGAGGGCGCGGCCTTGGTCGCCTCCTCGAACACCTCGCGCAGGCGCTTTTCGCTCTCACCATAGGCGGAGCCCATGATTTCCGGGCCGTTGATGGTGAAGAACGACGCGTCGCTCTCGTTCGCCACCGCGCGCGCCAGACGCGTCTTGCCGGTTCCCGGCGGGCCGTGCAGCAGCACGCCCTTGGGCGGATCGACGCCGAGGCGGGTGAACAGTTCGGGGTACCGCAAGGGCAGTTCGACCATTTCGCGCAGCTGGCGAATGGTATCACCCATGCCGCCAACGTCGTCATAGTTGACGTCGGCACGGGATGAACGCGGTTCCTCGTATTCGGGGCGAAGCTCGACTTCGGTGTTCTCGTCGATATGCACCACGCCCTTGGGCACGGTGGACACGACGGTCAGGCGGATCTGGGTCAGCGCGAAGGCAGGCGCATTGAGCATCTGGCGCAATTGCGGCGGCATATCGTCGCGGCTGACCTGCTGCTGACCCGCCGTGGCGACGAGATCGCCCATCACCAGCGGACGCCCGGCAAAGTTGCGCTTGAGCGCCAGCGCCGGGCCTTGCAGGCGCAAGTCCTTCTGCGCGGGCGCGAAAACCACGCGCTGGGCGGGCCGCGAATCGATCTTGCGCACTTCGACATGCTCGCCAGACGCCACATCGGCGTTGGCGCGCTGCAACCCGTCGAGGCGGATCAGTTCAAGGCCCTCATCTTCGGGATAGGGCTGGATCACGCGTGCGGCGGTGGAGCGCTTGCCGACGATCTCGATCACGTCACCTTCGGTCACGCCAAGCTGCGCCATCAGGTGGCGGCTGATGCGCGCTATGCCGTGGCCGCTTTCTTCCTGCCGCGCGCCTGCGACCTGAAGGCGTATCGCGCGCGCCTCGGTCCGGGTGTCGGTTGCCGCATCTGCCATGAGTGGAAATCCCCTTGATCAGCCGTCTGGAACCGATGTGGGAACCCGGCGGCAGGATTTCAAACGCGGGAGCGGAGAGATGGTTGCGGAGGGGGTGGACGCAGCGTTCGCAGAGTGGAAGCAAGTGCGGAACACCCACCCCCAGCCCCTCCCTCAAGGGAGGGGAGCGAGCCTTGCTGAGCCTCCAGGCGAAGTTAGTCGCAGCGGGGAGGGTTTGCCGCCGCCAGATCTCGAGCGTAACAGGGCAAAAAAATGGCCCGGCAGTTGCCTGCCAGGCCGGAAAGTTTTGGGAGAGGATGCCTGAAAGGCAAGTTCTGTATGCTTTGCTCACGGATTTTGTGCAAGTGCGAAATGGGCAATTTATATTGCAGTTTTTGCAATTTACCGCCTAAATGCCAGTAATCGCAGCGTTTCACGGTTGTTTCAATCGAAACGAAACAACCCATTACCATTCACAATGGATTGTTGCAGCCGGTTGAGAATCGCCATGTTGCGTTTGCGAAACCGCCGATACGGATATTATCGGGCGCAACCGCGCTGGCTGTCCGGGCCGATCCGGCGAACCACTGCGAAAGGATAGACGGTGTCGCTCATGCCGTCGGAACATGTTTCGCGGCGCACTTCGAGTTCGAGCGGCTTACCGTCGATGGTGCCGGTATAGACCACGCCTGCGCCCGCAGCTTTGCGCGTGACCGTTACCGCCACACCATCGGGCGTTTCGGGCGTGGCGTATGACAGCTTCGCGCCCTCGACCGATGCCGACCAGAACGGCTCGGTCCCCACTGCGCTGAACTTGAGGGGCACAGGGGCGAGAATAGGCGGGGGGCCGCGCCTTTCTACCGGGAGGGCACTGGCCACTGGCGCGGGGAGCGGCACAGCGCTTTCGCTCGCCTCAGCGGACGGCCCGGCCTCTGGCGAGGGAGAACACGCGGCGAGCAGCGCCAGTGCGGGCAGGAATGCGGGAATTTTCATCCCGCTCCTGTCCCGCGCCAGCGCGCATTCGCCAAGCCTCAATGCGCCAGCAGCAGCGGGATCTGCGACCGGTCGAGCATTTCACGCGATACCCCGCCCAGCAGAAGTTCGCGCAAGCGGCTGTGGCCGAACAGGCCCATCACGATCAGGCCCGCCCCCACTTCGCGCGCGCATTCCTCGATGGTGAACGTGATCGAGCCATTGCGCTCCTTCTCATGCACTTCGGCATGAATGCCGTGGCGAGAGAGATAGCAGGCGGCATCAGAGGCCGGGAACGTCCCGTCCTTTTCGCGCACGGTCAGCAGGTGCACCGCGCTCGCCAGCCCGAGCTGGGGCAGCGCGGCGCGCAAGGCGTTGGCGGATTCATGGCCGCCGTCCCACGCGACCAGCACGGGGGTGTCGAACGTGAGCCTGGGCAGCCCGCGCGGCACCGCCAGCACCGGAGCACGCACGCCCAGCACCATTTCCTCAAGCGCCGGATCCTTCAGCGTTGCCACCAGCACATCGGCGAACCGCGCCGCAGCGGCGGCGGCCTCGACGCGGCCCTGATCGTCAATCGTCACGTCGAAGGGGACGTCCTGAGAGCCGAGGCGCGCATTGAGTTCACGCGCCAACTTCTCGTCCAGATCGCGCGCGTCGCTGATCGCGCTGGCGGAAATCGCCGCGCCGCCGAACGGCTCCCACACCGCCATCTGCGCAAACGGCGTGGCGATCTGGAACGTGACGTGGCCGCCGGTAGCGCGGGCCAGCGCGAGCGCGGTTTCGATGCGATCATCAAGGGTTTCGGATGTGTCGACCGGGCAAAGAATGGAGCGCATGGGAACCTCCTGTCTTGTGATGCCCAACCGTCCGCCATCAGAATGCGCCTCGCCATGACCTGCGTCAATTCGCGCGCAATTTGGAGAGGGTTGCGGGGCGTCGATGGTCGGTTAAGGCGGACTTTGCGGGTGCAGGAGGATGGATGACCTATTCGGCGGTGATTTTCGATTTCGGCGGGGTGATTACCTCGTCCCCGTTCGAGGCGTTCAACCGGCTGGAGGCGGAGCGCGGGCTGCCGCAGGATTTCGTGCGGCAGGTGAATACGGTGAATGGCGACACCAACGCCTGGGCGCTGTTCGAACGCGCCGAGATCGGTGCGGCAGAGTTCGACCGCCGGTTTGCTGCCGAGGCGCGCGCCTTGGGTCATGATCTGGACGGCGCGTCCGTGCTGGCGGTGCTGGCAGGCGCGGTGCGCCCGGAGATGGTCGCCGCGCTCGATAGGCTGAAGGCCAAGGGCTACCGGCTGGGCTGCATCACCAACAACGTCCCCTCCGGCCACGGTGCAGGCATGGCCCGTAGCGCCGACGAACTCGAACAGATCTTCGCGCGGTTCGAGCATGTGATCGAAAGCAGCAAGGCGGGGGTCAGGAAGCCCGATCCGCGGATTTACCTGATGATGTGCGAGGCGCTGGGACTGACCCCGGAGGACTGCGTGTACCTCGACGACCTCGGCATCAACTGCAAGCCTGCGGCGGCGCTGGGGATGCGGGCGATCAAGGTGACGAGCGGCGAGCAGGCGCTTGGGGAGTTGGGCGCGGTGCTGGGGGTTGGGTTTTAGGGGTGGTTTGTCGCGCGTGTGGGTTCTTTGGAAGGACCTGTCCCTGACGTTTGACAGCTAAAATTGGCAGGACCCAGCGGCAAGTTAGATAACCTCTCGGGATTGCGCCGCTCCAAAATCGACGGCAAGGTACGCTTCGGGGGTGCCATGCTCAATTTTCTGACCGATCATAGCAAAGAAACTTTCGCTCTTGTAGGCGTGGTTCTTGCTTTTAGCTTAAATCGTATTTTCCGACTCAGACCTAAGCTAATCTACAGCGTCCGCCATTCGAGTGACTTCATTGTCGATCAACCGCTATTGGATGAAAAAGGCAATGTACTTCAGAACCAGCAGCTGGTCCGGACCG
>JAZKBJ010000096.1:0-4279 GCA_040388685.1 Pseudomonadota bacterium | reverse complement strand
TGCGAAAGCTGTTGAGTTTACCTTTAATTGGAAACCACCGATCTACAACGTGTATCCAGGTCGCGCTTTTTCTACTTATAATACGGAGATGAACCGCTGGGTTCTCAAGCTTGACAGTTTGGCTCCCGGAGAACATTTCGCCATCGAGATCTTGAGCATAAATCAAGATCTTCCACTCATAAGTGCGATGCGATGCGATGATGCGTCGGGCAAGCTTATCAATATGATCCCGCAGTGAGTGTTTCCTACTTGGTTCAATGCCTTGGTGGTCATCGAGTTTTTAGCGGGTCTTGCTGTCACACTTTATTTCTTCGCTGCACTCATTGAGTGGCTTTCTCAATAAATAGCGACAAACATTGATTTTGTAGCCGTATTTTTTGCGAGTTCATTGAGATCAGGGCTTCAAAAAGCCCAAGCGCTGCCCACAAGCCCCCTCACCCATCCACCCGCAATTCGCCCGCACGGCGGAACAGTTCCAGCACCACCGGGTCGCTCTCCGTGGCGCGGATTGCGGCTTCGAAGCGGATCGTGCGGGTGGGGCGGGGGAGTATCTCGACCAGAGCGCCCGACTCCAGCAGCGCGCGCACCATCGGTTCTGGCAGGACCGCAGCGCCGCCGCCGCCGCCGATGATCTCGATCAGGGTGCGCACGTTGTTGCAGGTGCTGATCGAGCGCGGGGTTAGCGCGTGGAGCGCGAGCGTTTCCAGCATCACGCCGTGCAGCGGCGAGTGGCTGGGGATCGACCACACCGGCAGGCTTTGCGCAAAGCCGCCTGCCTCGGCAGTGGCGCGGCTGGCGACCCAGACCAGCCCGACCGAGCCGATCTCTGCGGTGCGGATGCCGGGGCTGGCGACCGGGCCTGCCAGCAGCGCCATGTCGATCGTGCCGCTCAGTAGCTGCGTCAACATGCGCGCGGTGAGGTCAAGTTCGATCTCCAGCGTCACGCCGGGCAGGTCGCGCTCCACCGCGTGGACGAAGCCGGGCAGGCAAGAGGCCGCCGCGATCTCGCCGCTGCCGATGCGGACGGTGCCGGTCGCGCCTTCGAAGCCCGAGGCAGTGAGCAGCGCCTTTTCGAAGCCCGCCCACAGCGGCTCGCATTCCTTGACCAGCCGCCGCCCGCGCGCGGTGAGCACCATATTTCGCCCTTCCCTCCGGAAGATAGCGATGCCAAGCTGCTCTTCGATTTCGCGGACGCGCGCGGATATGGCAGGCTGCGTGGTGTTCAATCGCTCGGCCGCCGCACGGAAGGTGCCAAGGCGCGCGATCCACAGCAGGGTTTCGAGGTGATAGATGGCGATGCGCTTCATTCGATCAGTAACTCTTATCGAATCAGATAAAAAACAATCGCTCTTTTCAATTCATCACCCGTGCTACTGGCCCGCCTGAACGCAGGAGAGATTTCCCGATGTCGAAGAAGCTTTACGCCGATGCCGCCGCCGCGCTCGATGGCCTGCTCCGCGATGGCCTGCTGATTACCTGTGGCGGCTTTGGCCTGTGCGGTGTGCCCGAACGCCTGCTCGATGCGGTGCGTGACAGCGGGGTCAAGGACCTGACCTTCGCTTCGAACAATGCCGGGATCGACAACGAAGGCATCGGCAAGCTGCTGCGCACGCATCAGGTGAAGAAGATGATCGCGTCCTATGTGGGCGAGAACAAGGAATTCGAACGCCAGTACCTTTCCGGCGAACTCGAAGTCGAGTTCTGTCCGCAAGGCACGCTGGCCGAGCGGATGCGCGCAGGCGGCGCGGGCATTCCGGGGTTCTATACCAAGACCGGCGTCGGCACGCTGGTGGCCGAGGGCAAGGAAACCAAGGTGTTTGACGGGCAGGAATATGTCCTTGAACGCGGTATCGTGTCTGACCTGGCATTGGTGAAGGCGTGGAAGGCCGACGAAACCGGCAACGTCGTGTTCCGCAAGACCGCGCGCAACTTCAACGTGCCTGCCGCCACGGCGGGCAAGGTCTGCGTCGTTGAAGTGGAAGAGATCGTGCCGGTGGGCAGCCTAGATGCTGACAGCATCCATCTTCCGGGTGTCTATGTGCACCGCCTGATCGTGGGCGCGCCTTACGACAAGAAGATCGAGTTCCGCACCGTGCGCGAGCGGGAAGCGGCGTGATCCATCGCGCGCTGCTTTCTGCGGCGTTGCTGGCGCTGGCTGCGTTGCCGCTTGGCGGCTGCGTCGCGGCAGCGCTGGTGCCGATTGCGGCGAGCGGCGCGGTGGCCAAGCGAACCTCCGATATCGGCAAGGAACGCAAGGGCCGGAAGCCGGTCAAGCCGGTGGTGACCGTGGGCAGCGGCGCGGCGATACTGCCCGCCGCCGTGGCAGCAATACCAGCGGCCGCTGAAGAACCTTCTCCGGCAGCGGAACCACCGCAGGCCGAAGCCGAAGACGGCTACGCCGCGATGAGTGCGTGGGTCATGGCCGCCGCTGGCGCGCCCTCTGGCAAGCCGGTGCAGTCCGCCCTGCTCGACCAGCGCAGCCTGGCCGCCCTGCCCCGCACCGAAGCCTGCAGCGACCAGCGGCGCGCGCTGCTGATCGATCTGGACGTGGGCGAAAAGCCGTTCGACCTGACCGATCCGCCTTCACCCGCGCCGGGCCTGGCCGATCATTTGCGCAAAATTCGCGGCACCGGCGTGGCGGTGGTGTGGATCGCCGCGCTGCCCGAGGCCACCGCTGCCGATCTTGGCACGATCCTCAAGGCGACCGGACTGGACCCGCTGGGGATCGACCGCACGCTGCTGCTCCGCCGGAACGAGACGCGCAAGCAGCAGATCCTCAACCGCGCCGCCGAGGACTGGTGCGTGCTGGCCATCGCGGGCGACCGCAAGAGCGATTTTGACGAAGTGTTCGATTATCTGCGCAATCCGGATGGGCCGGTTGCGCTGGCGCTGGAGCAGCATGTCGGGGCCGGATGGTTCCTCGTGCCGCCCCCTATCCGTTAAGTTCAGCAGGAAGAGACACGATCCATGACCACGCATGACGGGCTGAAAGCAGGCTGGAGCCGCGACCAGATGGCAGCGCGCGCCGCGCAGGAACTGCAGGACGGGTTCTATGTGAACCTCGGCATCGGCATCCCCACGCTCGTGGCCAACCACGTGCCCGAAGGCATGACGGTGACGCTGCAATCGGAAAACGGGATGCTCGGCATCGGCCCGTTCCCTTATGCGGGCGAGGAAGACGCCGACCTGATCAACGCAGGCAAGCAGACCATCAGCGAATTGCCGCAGTCGGCCTATTTCGACAGCGCCACCAGCTTTGCCATGATCCGCGGCGGCAAGATCGACCTGACCGTGCTGGGCGCGATGGAAGTGGCCGAAAACGGCGACATCGCCAACTGGATGGTGCCCGGCAAGATGATCAAGGGCATGGGCGGCGCGATGGACCTTGTCGCGGGCGTCAAGAAGATCATCGTGGTGATGGAACACGTCGCGAAGGACGGTTCGCCCAAGTTCATCCCATCCTGCACCCTGCCGCTGACTGGCGTGGGCGTGGTCGACATGATCGTGACCGATCTTGCGGTGTTCTCCCGCGCGGATCACAATTCGCCGTTCAAGCTGATCGAGCTTGCGCCCGGCGTCAGCGCAGACGAAGTTCGCGCGAAGACGACCGCGCATTACGCCGATTGAACCGCAGGAGACTATCCCATGAGCACCGACCTCGCTTCGATTCCGCTTGCCCGCCTGGATGGCAGCGCGGACAGCCTTGCCAACCATGCGGGCAAAGTCCTGCTGGTGGTCAATGTCGCCTCCAAGTGCGGGCTGACCCCGCAGTACGAAGGGCTTGAGGCGCTGTTCAAGGCCAAGGCGGCTGACGGGCTTGAAGTGCTCGGCTTCCCCGCCAACGATTTCGGCGCGCAGGAACCCGGCACGCACGAGGAAATCGCCGAGTTCTGCAAGCTCAACTATGGCGTGTCGTTCCCGCTCTTCGCCAAGGGCGATGTCACCGGCCCGGCCAAGCAGCCGCTCTACGCCGCGCTGACCGAAGCGCTGCCTGCCAAGCAAGGCCCGGCGGAAGAGTTCCGCGAAAAGCTCAAGGGCTATGGCATGACGCCGACGCAAGACCCCGAAGTGCTGTGGAACTTCGAGAAGTTCCTGATCGGGCGCGATGGCACCGTTGCCGCGCGCTTTGCTCCCGGCGTGACGCCTGACGATCCGGCGCTGGTGGCCGCGATCGAGGCCGAACTGGCGAAGTGATCCGCAGCTTGTGAATTGGTCATGGGGCGTTAGGCTCAGGACCCATTGATTTGAGAGGCATGATCTGATTCAGGCTCCGCAAGGA
>JAZKBJ010000095.1:3538-4070 GCA_040388685.1 Pseudomonadota bacterium | reverse complement strand
AATCAGCTGATAATTTCCGACGGCCAGCTCTGCTGACCTGGTTGTAATTAATACTTTCGACATTGGTCGCCGCATTGGTTTAGGGGACTGCTTAAGTCGCCTGTAAAACTGATTCCCTGTCCGGAGTTTCCCCATGCCTGCCTATCGCTCACGCACCACCACCCATGGCCGCAACATGGCCGGCGCGCGTGGCCTGTGGCGGGCCACCGGCATGAAGGATTCTGATTTCGGCAAGCCGATCATCGCGGTGGTCAACAGCTTCACCCAGTTCGTTCCCGGCCATGTCCATCTCAAGGATCTGGGCCAGATGGTCGCACGTGAGATCGAGGCTGCTGGCGGCGTTGCCAAGGAATTCAATACAATCGCGGTCGATGATGGCATCGCCATGGGCCACGACGGCATGCTTTATTCGCTGCCCAGCCGCGATCTGATCGCCGACAGCGTCGAATACATGGTCAACGCGCATTGCGCCGATGCGATGGTCTGCATTTCCAACTGCGACAAGATTACGCCGGGCATGCTGATGGCCGCG
>JAZKBJ010000095.1:0-3528 GCA_040388685.1 Pseudomonadota bacterium | reverse complement strand
AAGTGACCGCTATCGAACGTTCGGCTTGCCCGACGTGCGGTTCGTGCTCCGGCATGTTCACCGCCAACTCGATGAACTGCCTTACGGAAGCGCTTGGTCTCTCGCTGCCGGGTAACGGATCCACGCTCGCCACCCATGGTGATCGCAAGCGCCTGTTCCTCGAAGCGGGCCGCCTCGTAGTCGATCTGTGCAAGCGCTATTACGAGCAGGACGACGAAACCGCGCTTCCCCGCACCATTGCCGGGTTCGAAGCGTTCGAGAACGCTATGTGCGTCGATATCGCCATGGGCGGGTCGACCAACACCGTGCTTCACCTGCTCGCCGCCGCGCATGAGGCTGGCCTCGATTTCACCATGAGCGATATCGACCGGCTCAGCCGCAAGGTGCCGTGCCTGTCCAAGGTCGCGCCTGCGAAGTCTGACGTTCACATGGAAGACGTCCATCGCGCGGGCGGCATCTACGCCATCCTGGGCGAACTGGACCGCGCGGGCCTGCTGCACACCGATTTGCCAACGGTCCACAGCCGCACGATGGCCGACGCGCTGAACCTTTGGGACATCAAGCGCACCAACGCGCCGTCGGTGCAGGAATTCTTCAAGGCTGCGCCCGGCGGGGTGCCTACGCAAGTCGCGTTCTCGCAGGACCGGCGCTGGAAAGAACTCGATCTCGACCGTAAAAACGGTGTGATCCGTTCGGCCGAACATGCATTCAGCAAGGACGGCGGCTTGGCCGTGCTGTTCGGCAATATCGCCCGAGACGGCTGTATCGTGAAGACTGCCGGCGTCGACGAGCATATCCTCAAGTTCACTGGCCCGGCCAAGGTTTACGAGAGTCAGGACGCTGCCGTCACTGCCGTGCTGACGGGGCAAGTCGTGGCAGGGGATGTGGTTGTGATCCGCTATGAAGGCCCCAAGGGCGGACCGGGCATGCAGGAAATGCTTTACCCCACCAGCTATATCAAATCGAAGGGTCTTGGCGCCGCATGTGCGCTGCTGACCGATGGACGCTTTTCGGGTGGAACATCGGGCCTCTCGATCGGCCACGTGTCGCCCGAAGCGGCTGAAGGCGGCGAAATCGGCCTCGTCGAGAACGGCGACGTGATCGAGATCGACATTCCGAACCGCACGATCAATCTTGCCGTGTCGGACGAAGTGCTGGCACAGCGGCGCGCCGCGCAGGACGCTTCAGGGTGGAAACCCTCGAAGGAGCGTCCGCGCAAGGTCTCGACCGCGCTTCAGGCCTATGCCGCGATGACCACCAGTGCCGCGCGCGGCGCAGTGCGCGATATCTTGCAGCTTACGAAGAACTGATCGGTGCGCGCGCCCGCCCTTCTGCCGCTGATCGTCACGCTTGCGGCGTGTTCGGCGGCCGAAGAGGCACCAAAGGGCCGCGTCATCGATTGCGCCGTCGCAGGCTCGGCCAAATTCCTGCCCAATTGCTTTGTCGAGGATTCCCGCGTCGGGGAACAGCGGTTCCTGACCGTACGGCACAAGGATGGCGCGTTCCGCCGCTTCGAAATGGTAGATGATGGGCGCGGCGTGATTGCGGCCGACGGTGCCGATGAAGCTACGGCCAAGTGGTCGGCCGAAGGCGTGCTCGAAGTTGCAGTTGGCACCGATCGTTATCGTTTTCCCGCCAGGATGAAGAGCGATGCCCCGCAACCGTGAGCATGTGCTGAGCCAGGTGCTCACAGTGGCGCAAATGCGCGCGGCCGAAGATGAACTCATAAATGCCGAAACAACAGTCGATGCGCTGATGCAGACGGCAGGACGCGGCGTAGCGGAATGGGTGCGCCGGATCGCCGCAGGGCGCTCGGTCACGGTACTGTGCGGCCCCGGAAATAACGGTGGCGATGGCTGGGTGATTGCGGAATATCTGCACGATCATGGCAATCCCGTCAAAGCGATCGCCGCGCTTGAGCCTGCCACCGAAGCCGCGCGCAATGCTCGCGCGCTCTATCGCGGCGAAGTGGTTACCGCCGATGCCACTGTGGCGGGCGATGTTCTGGTCGATTGTCTGTTCGGCAGCGGATTGACCCGCGCTCTTCCAGACGATCTTTTCTTGTTGCTCATTAGCCTCGCCAAGCATCATCCTCACCGGATTGCTGTCGACGTGCCGAGCGGGATCGAGAGTGACAGCGGCCTCGCACTCAACGATGGCTTGCCCGATTGGTCGATGACCGTGGCGCTCGGCGCTTGGAAGCACGCCCATTTCGCCATGCCAGCCTGCATGGCAATGGGTGCGCTGCGCTTGGTCGACATCGGCGTCGCGCAGCAGGCAGGGGCTGCGCGGACATTGCGCAAGCCAGTTATCGAACCTCCCGCCGCAGATGCGCACAAGTACCGGCGCGGGCTGTTGGGCATAGTCGGCGGAACCATGCCAGGCGCGGCCCTGCTTGCGGCACAGGCCGCACATGGGGCCGGAGCAGGGTATGTCAAACTGGCAAGCGAACAGGCTCTGCCTGCTGCGCCAGCGGACCTCGTGGTTACACTCGACGTCGGCTCGGTGCTCGGTGATTCCGGCGCGGCGGCGCTGCTGATCGGGCCGGGGCTAGGTCGGACCGATGCTGCTGCCCGGCTGCTCACAACAACCTTGCATGCCGGCAGGCCCACGGTCATCGATGCCGATGCCCTTGTGCTTTTGCGGCCTGCCATGGCGAGCAGCGCGCCCTGCGTCCTGACCCCGCACGAAGGTGAGATGATTGCTCTCGAACGCGCGTTTTCGTTGCAATCCGCCGGATTACGCCGTGATCGGGCGCTGGCCTTGGCGCGGGCAAGTGGCGCGGTCGTCGTCTTCAAGGGGCCGGACAGCCTGATCGCGTCGCCGGGTGGTGAACTCATCGTTGCACCTCGCGCGTCGTCGTGGCTCTCGGTTGCCGGAACGGGCGATGTTCTTGCCGGAACGATCGCAAGCAGGCTTGCGGTTCACGGGCAACCATTGCGCGCCGCCGAAGAAGGTCTATGGCTCCACGCCGAAGCGGCCCGTCTGTGCGGTGCCGCCTTCGGTCCGGCCGAACTGGCCAATGCCATTCGTCCCGCCCTTGCAGAGTGCCTTCCATGACCAATCCCGGCCTGATCATCCGCATTGCCGCGAAGGGCGAGGGAGCAACCGCCGATGGCCGCTATGCCGAACTTGCAGCACCCGGCGATGTGATTGAAGCCGATGGCACGCTCACGCACGGTCCGGATCATGCCACCCCGCCTTGCCGCCACTTTCCCGCATGCGGTGGGTGCCAGTTGCAGCATCTCTCGGAGAAGGCGCTAACCGACTATGTGTATGACCGTGTCGTCGGAGCCGCGCGTGGGCAGGGGATCGAGTCTACCGGCGCTGCCGCACCCCACTTGTCACCGCCAAACAGTCGCCGCCGCGCGACGCTCCACGCGCAGGCCATTGGCAAGCGCGTGGTCATCGGTTTCCGCGAGCAGGGTTCGCACAAAATCGTCGACATGCGCGAGTGCCATGTGCTCGTTCCCGAAATGGTCGCGCTGATAGCGCCGCTTCGCCAGCTTCTTGAGACTTGGGGTGACC
>JAZKBJ010000094.1:4792-5676 GCA_040388685.1 Pseudomonadota bacterium | reverse complement strand
AGTACCGCTTAGAACCGACTAGTAACGCCTCACCAGCGAGCGCTTGAGCGCCGCGCGCATCACTTCCAGCCATTCGTGCGCCGTGACCTTGTCGGGGCACAGGATTTCACGCACTTCGGGATCGAGGATTTCCGCCGCCGTGCCCGGCAGCGTCGCAAGGCCTGCGTGCTTCAGCCGCGTCAGGAAGTCTTCGAGCGAAAGCCCCAGCGTCCTCGCGCCGTGCATCACCTCCAGCGGGGAAAACGCATGGACATGAATCCCCGGCGCAGCCGCTTTCACCGCCGCCACGATGTCGAGGTAAGTGTTGCCGTCATAGTCGGGGTGAATGCCGCCCTGCAAGCAGACCTCGGTCGCACCGCGCTCCACCGCTTCGGCGGCGCGGCGCCCGATTTCGGCAAAATCGAGCCGGTAGGCAGGCCCGCGCATGGCCTTGGTGCTGCCCTTTGAAAAGGCGCAGAACCCGCAGCGGTAAAGGCAGATGTTGGTATAGTTGATGTTGCGGTTGACCGCGTAAGTCACCGTCTCACCAACGACTTCGGCGCGCAGTGCATCGGCCTGCGCACAGACCGCGTCGAAGTCATCACCATCGGCGGTGAACAGCCTGGCAATCGCCGCTTCGTCCAGCCGCTCGCCATCGCGCGCGCGTTCAAGAATGTGCGCAATCGCCGCCGTTGCGGGCGCAGGGGCCAGTTCCGGCACGGCATCGCCATGACCCACCGCCCAATCGCTGTCCTTGGGCAAGCCGCGACCGTCCACCGCACGCAGCACCGCAGGCGCGATGCGGGGATCGCACCACCGCGTCGCCGCTTGTGCATGACGCGGCCCGATTGCCAGCCGCTGGCGCAGCGCGCCTTTGCCATGGTGCCACGGGCTGGCGGAGAGGT
>JAZKBJ010000094.1:3304-4782 GCA_040388685.1 Pseudomonadota bacterium | reverse complement strand
ATCGAGCCGGTGCAACCGCGTGAGATGCGGCCATGGTGCTTCGGGATTGACGTGGTCGGGCGTCAGCGGAGACACCCCGCCCCAGTCGTTCACGCCTGCGCGGATCAGATCGCCCAGTGCCGAACGGTCATGCAGGTTGGGCGGCGCCTGAATGGTCATTTCAGCGCCCAGGATCAACCGCGCCGCCGCGATGGTCCATACATGGTCTTCCAGCGTCGGCTCCGCGCGGTCGGCCATCTTGGTGCCGGGCTTCGCGCGGAAGTTCTGGATGATCACTTCCTGGATATGGCCATAACGGTCGTTCAGATCACGGATCGCCAACAGCGCCTCGATCCGTTCCAGACGCGTCTCGCCAATCCCGATCAGCAACCCGGTGGTGAACGGAACACCGGCCTCGCCTGCCGCTGCAATCGAAGCCAGCCTGCGCGCCCTTGGTGCACAGCCGGTCGGAAGCGGACTCCAGCATGATACCCATCGAGGCCGAATGCGGACGCAAGGCCGCATAGTCGGCAGCGTCCATGAGGCCGGGATTGAGGTGCGGCAGCAGCCCGGTTTCGTCGAACACCAGCGCCGCCACTTCGGCAAGATAGGACAGCGTCGTCTCGTGTCCCAGCGCGGCCAGCGCCTCGCGCGCGGCGGGATAGCGTGCCTCGGGCCGGTCCCCCAGCGTGAACAGCGCCTCGCGGCAGCCCAGCGCCGCGCCGGCACGCGCAATCGCCAACACCGCATCGCGGGAAAGATAAGCCTCACCCGCTTTCGCGGGCGTCTGCGCAAACGTGCAATAGTGGCAAACATCGCGACACAATTTGGTCAGCGGAATGAACACCTTGCGCGAATAGGTGACAATCGCGCCATGGCCCTCCAGCGTCAGCGCCTGCGCCGCATCGGTCAGTTCGCACAGCGGCATGGCCTCGAACGCAGCCAGCAATTCCCCCGCGCTCATCACAGGGCCAGCGCTTTTCGCAAGGCGCGTTGGCGAATTGCCCCATAGGCTGCTTTTGCCAAGCTCCATTCACTCCGCTCCTACCCTTCGGCCGCATCATGCAGCGCAGCCGAATTCTGCATTACCAGCAGACTTGAGCAATTGCGCGCCGCTCCTGACCCGCCAAAGGATAGGTAGTGAATTTATGCCAACAAACAACGCGATCATTCGTCCCAGGGCGGGATCTCTCCCGAGCCGACCTGGCTCGAAATGCCCAGCAGAAATCCGCCGTAGACTTCGGTGGCATTGGGGTAGCGCTGGGCCATCAGTGCGGCGAGTTCCTTGGTGCCCTTCGTGCGGCTGCGCGCGTCGACAAACGATTTGATATAGGCCCGCGTCCAGGCAATGCTCATGTTGTCGTCGGGCAGGCCGGGCTGGCGGTGGCCCGCGATGATCCGGTTGGGGCCCATCGCCTCCAATTTGTCGAGCACGGTGAGCCAGTCGGCATAGCGCGCCGGGGTATGTTCGCCCAGCCAGACATAGACGCCGTTATAGA
>JAZKBJ010000094.1:0-3294 GCA_040388685.1 Pseudomonadota bacterium | reverse complement strand
TCACCTGCAACTTGTGGCCCTCAAGGTCGTAACTGTCCCCGGTCATCGCCACCGGATAGACCGGGCGGCGCGGCGCATTGGCGCCCAACTGCCCGCTCCAGCGCTCGAACTTGATCGGGATCGACCGCGCCATGTCCTTCGCCGCCACCGGATTGGCGAGGATCTGCGCGTTCGGGAAGGCATCCTGCAGCACGTCCAGCCCGAAGAAGTGATCGGGATGATCATGGGTGATGATGATCGCCTTCAGCGTCTTGCCGCTGTCAAGCACTTCGGCGGCCACCCGCATCGCGTCCGACCGCGCGAACGGCACATCGACCAGCACCGCGTCCTTCTCGCCGCTCACCAGCGTGACATTGGCGACCATGCTCAGTGGACTGGTCGGGATCACCTTGTATTCGAGCGGCTTCGCGCCCGCCCCGGTCGCGGCGATTGCCGCAAGGCCCGCCAGCGCCATCGTCAATGTCTTGCGCATGCTCTCTCCCCTTTTTGTGGGGGATACGTTGCCCGGGCAGACGTGAAGTCGCAGTGCCCACCCCGCTGCGACTAACGTCTCCTGCGGAGCCGCAAGTCTCGCTCCCCTCCCGCAAGCGGGAGGGGTTTGGGGGCGGGCCTCATGCGTCGCGAAACGCTTCCTTCGGCACATGCGTGATCCGGCAGGCCAGGTCCGCCTCGCCAGATGCGACAATAAAGCGCTCTCCCGCATCGATGATGCCGGTGGTGAACACCACGTCGCGCAGATAGAGGAGATCTTCGAGCGGGCGCGTCAGTTCGGCATCGGGTTCGAGCAGCGGCGTGTGGCTGCCCCCGATGACCTCGGACGGGTCCAGTTCGTCCAGCAGGGACCAATAGGTGCGGTAGATGCCTACGATTTCCTTCGGCTCAACCCCGTGCCACAGGCTCAGCCAGCCCCGGCGCCCGCCCAACTCAGTCAGGATCGGCGGCGCGCCCCCGCCAATTCGTGCCGTGGCCGCCGTGCCTGCATGGGGCCGGATGCCGGGCTTGATATGTGGCTTCCAGTGCAGGGCGTCGGGTGACGTGGCGAGATTGATGGAAGGCCCGGCGCGCCATTCGCTGCCAGGCGGATAGGCGAAATAGAGGTCGCCCAAGGGCCGCGTCTGCGCCCAGTATTCGCCCCGGACCAACCCTTCGAAAATCAGCATATCCTTGTTCTGGTGGTCGAGAACGATCCCCTCGAACGTCCAGTCCAACCCATCCGCCGAAGAATAGAGCGTGGTCGAATGGCGCTCCGGGCTGACCGAGCAGGTCGTCATCAGGTAAGCGCCCTCACCCATCCGCGAGATACGCGCGTCCTCGATGCCATAGCATTGGTGCGTGCCCTGCGGCGCGATTGCCTTGTCATAGTGGATCGTGATGACGTCCAGCCCGTCGGGCGACATTTCGACCGGCAGCAGCCATGATATCGAGGTCAGCGCCATCACCCTCCACCCGCCACTATGCAGCGTGAACTTGCGCGGATCGGCGGTGTCAGCAAGCTCCAGCGGCCAGCCATCAAGAACATAGCCGCCATCGTGCCAGCGGATCGCGTGGACCTTGCCGTTGTGGACCGGCTGACGCAGCGCCTCGGCCACGCGCACCATCAACAGGATATTGCCGTTCGGCAGAACAGTCATGCCGGGATTGAACGTGCCCAGCACATAGGTCTCGGCCCCGAAATGCCCGGCCAGCGGCGAGCGGTCGAGATCGACCATGAACGGCGTGAAAACAAGACGATCGAACGGGAATGGGGTCATCGGGCGCAGCGCCTCCTTGTCTGTAAAGGAAGCCACCGCGAGGCCAAAGGGTTCCCTCAGGCTACCGCGTCACGGCTTCCATTCAAGGAAGCGCGCCAGTAGCGCGAGCCCGTAGGACTGGCTCTTCTCGGGGTGGAACTGCACGCCCAGAATGTTGTCACGCGCCACGGCGGCCACGATCCCGCCGCCATGGTCGCTCATGGCGGCAATATGCGCGCCCGCTTCGGGGACGAAGTGGTAGGAATGCAGGAAATAGGCCTCGCCGGGTTCGATCAGTTCGGCCCCGCCCGCGTGGCGCATCGGCTCGACGTCGTTCCAGCCCATGTGCGGCACCTTTATCGATGGGTCCGCAGGCACGATTGCGCGCACCTCCCCGCCGATCCAGCCAAGGCCGTTGGTCGAACCGTGTTCTAGGCCGCGATCGGCCAGCAGTTGCATGCCCACGCAAATGCCGAGGAACGGGGCTGCGCCGACCAGCACGCGCTCTTCCATCGCCTCGACCAGCCCCGGCACGCCGGACAGTGCGCCGATGCAGTGGCGGAATGCGCCGACGCCCGGCAGGACGATACGGTCTGCGGTGCGCACCACACTGGGGTCGGCCGTCACGACCACGCCTTCGGCGCCCGCCGCCTTCAATGCATTGGCGACTGAACGCAGGTTGCCCGCGCCGTAATCGACCAGCGCGAGTGTCTCAGCCACCGAGGATGCCCTTGGTCGAGGGCACGGCATCCGCCTTGCGCGGATCGATCGCCACCGCAGCCCTCATCGCGCGAGCGAAGCCCTTGTAGACGCCTTCGACAATGTGGTGGTTGTTCGAGCCATAAAGGCTTTCGATGTGCAGGGTGATCCCCGCAGCCTGCGAAATCGACTGGAACCAGTGCTCGAACAGTTCGGTATCCATCTCGCCAAGGCGAGCTTGCGTGAACGCGACTTTCCACACCAGCACCGGACGGCCTGAAATGTCGAGCGCGACGCGGCTCAACGCCTCGTCCATCGGCGAATAGGTGTGGCCGTAGCGGGTGATACCCCTCTTGTCGCCGAGCGCCTGCGCGATCGCCTGCCCGAGCGCGATGGCGCTGTCCTCGGTCGTGTGGTGCTGGTCGACGTGCAGATCGCCCTTCACCCGGCATTCGATATCGATCAGCGAATGGCGGCTGAACTGCTCGATCATGTGATCGAGAAAGCCGATGCCGGTCTCCACCTTGTAGGTGCCTGTGCCATCGAGGTTTACCGACACGGCAATGTCGGTTTCCTCGGTCTTCCGCGTGATCGATCCAGTGCGCATGAACGCGCCTATACGCCCCTCTTGTTGAGAATCAATCACCGTCCCCACTTGACCGGGGCTGCCTCCAAGGCCAGTTGTGGCGGCATGAGCGATGCACCCGACAGCCTGATCCCCTATGACGAAATCGTGCAGGAGGCCCTGCGCGCCGTGGTCGGCCGGGTGCTGGGCGAGGTCGCCGCGGGCGGCGGCATGCTGCCCGGCACGCACCACTTCTACATCACCTTCAAGACCGGCGCGCCCGGTGTGGACATTCCGCAG
>JAZKBJ010000093.1:13950-14321 GCA_040388685.1 Pseudomonadota bacterium | reverse complement strand
TTGCGTAGTTTGTTGCGGGCGCGATAGGGAAAACCGGTCCATCGCACAAGTCCAATCCCGATCAACTAACCGGAAGCTGGAACCGTACGCAGCGACGAGCGCAGCAGGAACGGGATTCGCCAAACGCAGGCGAAGGCGCGCCTATACGGATTTTCTGATGCTTTGCAAGCTTGGCCACGTTACCAAGGCCGCCGGTCGGGCAGTCCCCGGCATGATATCGAGGGGGAGTACCGGAAGGCATGACAATTTTGCCCATCACGCTGTGCGCGGCCGCCGCTGCGGCAGCCATCAACATCTGGCTGTCGATCCGCATCGGCATGATCCGAACGGCTCGCAAAATCAGCATCGGCGATGGCGGTGACTTGGACCTT
>JAZKBJ010000093.1:8126-13940 GCA_040388685.1 Pseudomonadota bacterium | reverse complement strand
CGACCCGCATGGACCCGGCGCGGGATATCACGGTCATCGAGAACACGCCGATCGTACTCGTGCTGATTGCTGCGGTCGAACTGGCGCGCACCGGAAATCCCTTCCTGCTCGGGGCAGCGGCGGTCTATCTGCTCGGGCGCGTCGCGCACGGAATCGGCATGGACGGCGGCCGACTGGGCTTCCTGCGCGCTGCAGGCACCTTGATCACCATGCTCACCCAGCTTGGCCTGGGCGTTTGGGCCGTGTCCATCGCGCTGGACATGTAACCGAGAAAAGCTCTCGGTTGCGCCCCGAGAGCTTTCTCAGCCTAATTACGCCAGAGCCCTGTCACTGACATAGGCGTTGGTCAGCCGTTCCTGTCCGAACGTGCTGGTGGGGCCGTGGCCGGGCACGAATGTGATATCGTTGCCCAGTGGCCACAGCTTCTGGGTGATCGAATCGATCAGATCCTGATGATTGCCCATAGGAAAATCGGTGCGACCGATGGAACCCTGAAACAACACATCCCCGACAATCGCAAAGTTTGACGGCGCGTGATGGAAAATGACGTGGCCGGGCGTGTGGCCGGGGCAATGGATAACGTCCAGTTCCAGTTCGCCAATCGTCACCGTTTCGCCATCCGTCAGCCAGCGGTCAGGCTCGAACACTTCGCCGGTGATGCCCCAGCGCTTGCCGTCCTCGTCCAGGCGTGAAATCCAGAAGCGGTCAGCCTCGTGCGGGCCTTCGATCGGCACGCCGAGATCACGCGCGAGGATGCCGGTCATGCCGCAGTGATCGATGTGACCATGCGTGACGAGCAACTTCTCGATCGTGACGCCTGAGCGCTCGACCGCGAGCTTCAGCCGGTCAATGTCCCCGCCAGCATCGATGAAGGCGCCCTTCATTGTTCGGGTGCACCACACCAGCGTACAGTTCTGTTCAAGCGGGGTGACGGGGATGATGGCCACTTTCATCGGCGGCACTGCTGAGGGCTGGTTCATGGCCATGGATTTGGCGGCAAGCCCGGGCAATTGCAATGGCGCACAAGCAACGATAGACCAAAGAGCATGGTTTCCATCCGCCCTTCCCGGCCCGATGATGGCCTGCGCGTGCTGGCAATCTGGGCCGCTGCCGTCGATGCCACACACCATTTCCTTACCGATCAGGATCGGCACGCGATCGGTGAGGAGGTTGCCACATTCCTTCCCCATGCGCCCTTGCTTGTTGCGGTGGATGACCACGATGTTGCGTTGGCGTTTATGATGGTGGCGGAACGGCATCTGGAAGCGCTGTTCGTCGATCCGGGGCACCACCGCGCCGGGATCGGCAAGGCCATGGTGCGCCATGCGCTCGACGATCAACCCGGGCTATCCGTCGATGTGAACGCCCAGAATGACGGAGCGGCAACCTTCTACGAGCACATTGGTTTCGTCGAGACGGGCCGATCATCCCGCGATGGACAGGGACGGCCCTACCCGCTGATCCACCTGCGCCACAAAGGCTGAAGGCTAAAGCCGGCCGCCCTTCCACACAACCCGGCCAAGAACCTCCACGTCCTGCGCGGGTCGTTCCATGCGCGGATAGGCCGCATTGTCGGAAATCACCCGGAAGGTGCCTCCCGGCCCTGATTCCAGACGCTTTACCAACAGCACATCATCCAGTCGGATCACATGGATACCGGCACGAACCGGGCGCGGGGTGCGATCGACCAGGATTTCGTCACCATCACGCAGGGTCGGCTCCATCGAATCGCCTTCAACCTCGATCACAGAAAGCATGAACGGGTCCAGCCCTTGCCCCTTCAGCCAGCGGTTGGAAAAGCGCAGACTGCCGGAGGGAATTTCCTCTGCAGCGTGCGCGCCCGGCCCGGCCGATGCGCCCAGCGGCAGGCGTGGCACGTCTGCCCATTCGGCAAGCGCTGCCCGGGTGGCTGCGGGAGCCGCACCCTGTCCCACCGCGATCACGCCGCCATGCTTGCCCGCGCCAAGGTCTTGTTCCGAAACACCGAAAAACTGCGCCAGCGTGCGCCGGTCATTCTCTTCCAGCTTGCGCGGGCTGCCTTTGCGCACGAACTGCTGAAGATAGGTCGTGTTGCGCCCGATCAGGGCCGAGAGCGCCGAGAGGCTAACCCCGCGGGCGCTGGCAAGCGTGACGAGACGCGAGCGGGCTCCGGCTTCCGTTTCAGCTTCCATCCGACGTCACTCCACTTTCGAAGGACTTTTCCTATCCTTGTAGGATTTAAACGTCAACATAGGAAAAATCCTATTTCGAGTCGTCGCAGAATAATCCGGGAGGGTCCAGCCAGATGCTCATCCGCAAGATCGAAAAATTCCTCGAACGCACCGGCATGCCCGACACCAGGTTCGGCCGGCTTGCCGCCCACGATCCGCGCCTGGTCGGCGACTTGCGCAATGGCCGCGAGCCCCGTTCCGCAATGGTCAGGCGTTTAGAACATTTCATGAACACATTTGGAGGCACTGTCCATGCTGCTTGATATTCACGCGTTCGAAACCAAGTCCGAGACCGTTACAAGCCCCCCGCCGCGTCGGCTCACACCTGCCGAGCGCCTGATGCGCGGGGTGCGCGAGATTGCCGGTCCGCAGGCGGAAGTCCTCAGCCACCGCGAAGTGCCTTGGGCCAGCATCACCTTCACCGGGTCACGCCACGTGCTCGCCCTGCGCTTTGCCGGGAGCGAGGCGGTAAGCGATGGCGAGCGCTTCATCGCGGCCCTGCCCAATCATGAATTCCGCGTGCGCGGAAAGCTCGTGGCTGACGCCAACGTGGGACGGGTCGATCACGAAGTGATTCCGTCCCCGCTGATGGAAGTGGAATGCGAGATCCTGGTGCTCGACGAGGATTGAACCAGTCAGCGATCATTCGGGAGGTTGCCGGGTGCCTGCGTGGGCACCCGGTCTCCTCTCCAACTCGTGACCTTCAGTGATCCATTCGTGAAAGAAGCGGCGCGGTCTTCGCGCCGACCCACAGGCTCATGTCGACAGCGTTCGTTACGCGGAAGACATCGCCCTTGCTGTTGAGGAACAGCTCTTCCATCTCGGCCCGGTTGAATGGGCGTGACCCCAGACGCCCAAAGACCGCCATCTGTCCACCGGTTTCATCGACGCCGCGATCGCGGTCGAGGCCCTTCGACAGCGCAAGGGCTGGCGTCGGCGTGTGTGCCCACGCGATCAGTTCGGGCTTGGGTTCAGGCGAAAATCCGTAGAAGTTGGGCTGACTCGACGGCGACGTCAGTTGCAGAACCTTCATCCCGTTCCGCCCATCGGCGACGTAAGCAAACAGCGAGGCGTTGGTCGATGCCACGATCACATCCTCTGCGTCGTTCAACTGCCCGTCAGCCGTGTAGGCGGTATAGATGGAAGGCCGCGTCGGCGCGGTGATGTCCACAATCACCAGTCCCTGCGCCTTGGCCGCGACGTAGGCATATGTGCGCGAAAGATATACGCGGCGGGCATCCGCCAACGGCACAACCGCACCAGCGACCGCCTTTGGCTCGGCCAAGTTGGTCACATCCATCAGTTCCAGACCGTTGGCGGTGGTCACCCACAGATAACGGAACTGTACTGCCGTGGCGCGCGGATCACGCAGCGGCACGACCGATGTAATGCGCGGATCGAGGCAAGTTTCGCCGCCCTTCGCCGCGCTGACTTCGCAGGGCTTGTCCGGACTCCACGGCTGGGTCAGGTGGACGGTGACCAGCGCCTTGTCCGTAACCACATAGGCGTAGTCGCCCGCCAGCGTGATGTGCCGGGCGCCGTTCAGCACGCCGTCCGGATTGAAAGTCAGCGCGCGAGTGAAGAAGTTGTTGCGAAATTCGCCATCGGCCAAGGTGTCGACATTGACCGCGATCAGGCCTTCGGCTGAATCGGTGACGAAGGCGTAGTGGTAGATCGGCGAGAACGGCTGCTCCTGATTAATTCCCCGCAGTTCGGGGGAATTGCGCGTCGGGGCAATCGACTGGTTGGTCGGCAGCGCCATGCAGGTGGCGTTTGTGGTATCCACCCGCGTGTCGTGCCCCAGCGGCGAGAACGGTGCGGTCAGGATGCGTTCCGACGTGCCCTTGTTGCCGATCGAGGCGATGTCATAGGCGCGGAAGCCGCCCTTGCCCTCGGCGACGAACATATATTCGCCGCGCATCTGCAGGCAGCGGACCGCGTCCCTGGTGCCTTCGGTGACATTGGCGAACTGTTCATGCCCGGTGGTCTCGCCCGAAAGCTTGCCATCCATCGTTTTGCCGCGCGTCCAGTTCTTCAACTCGCGCCCGTTGTCCTCGACGTGCTGCTTCCAGTAGTCTGGATAAGCGTAGCGGTGGAGGTAGGACCCGATCACGGCTTGCGGTTCGTCCCATTCGGTCACGCGCACGGCCTCGAAACCACCATCGAGACCAAACCATGCATTCATGCCGACAAAGTTGACGTAGTTGGTCCCGAGCAGCAGCAACTGCGCCATCGTCGCGTTGTTGTCGTCGTCCTTGCTGACGTGGCAGTCCGTGCACTGCTTCGTTTCGTTCTTGCGCACCGTGTGCGGGAAGTGCGGCGCGAAGGCCTGGCTGGAGTAGCCAATCGACGAGATCGGCGGCTGTTGCACATAGATGCGTTCGCGGTTGATGTTGGTCGACGACAGGATCAGCGCCGAGGTCGAACGGATCGGCGCGGTGATCGCCTTGCCGCTGACGGGATTGCCGCTCGCGTCAAACTGTACCGGATCGCTGCCCGAAGACTTGTTGCGCTGGTGCTTGCCAAGCTGGAACATGTCATCGCGCGCGACCTGGGGATTATAGGTCGCGTAGTTGCGGGTGTAGTCTTCCTCGTACTTGTGCGTTGCGGACTTCCAGTTCGCCTCGATCGGCAAATGGCAGCCTGCGCACGAGGTTGTCCATGACAGGTGGCAGGTGAAGCAGGCCATGTCGTCATCGCCATGCGCGCGCTCGGCCTTGGGGATGCCGGTTCCGAACTTGTAGACGCCATCATCCGAAGCGGACTTGGCCATCAGCTTGGCGCGCGCGGCCTTGGGATTGAAAATCGGCTTGCCTGCCGCGTCCATCTTGCCCGCAAAACGCGCGTCGACCGAGTCCTTCACAAGGCTGACTTCCCAGGAAAGTTTGGGATCGATGATCGAGCGCTGCACGAGCACACGGCGACCGCCTGCCTGGTTGAACCATTCGAACCGGCGCTGGCCATCGGCATTGCGCAGGAGCGACAGGTTGTTGCCCTTTTCAGGCGCGGCCATGTTTGAGGTCAGCAGCGTCGGATAATTGTCGGGCGTGCCATGGCAATCCTTGCATCCGATTTCGACCGCATTGGCGACTTCGCCATAGATCATGCCATTGCCGTGGCTGTCCTGCGAGAAGTGGCAATCGGCGCATTGCATGCCAAGTTGGGCGTGAATGTCCATCATGTGGACCGCCTTGCCGGGATTGTCGGGGCCGGGTTCGACGAACTTGCCCTCGCCTGCCTTGCGGAACTTCGCCGGGTCATCCGGCGAGACGATGTGCGCCTTGTCGGTGCCATAGGACGACATGTCGCCATCGTCGTCGAGCAGATTGCCCCGGCGGTCCCGCTTCAGGATCGCGCGGAAGTTCCAGCCGTGGCCGTGGTAGTCGGCGAACTGCGTGTCCTTGAGCTGATCGTTCAGGTCATAGACGTTGCGCAGAAACTCGACATCGCGCCACAGGCCGCGCGTGGACGCGCCTTCAGGATTGCGGTCGAGCACTTCGCGCTGTTCGTCGATGGTCGGCTGGAACTGCTTCTTGAAAATTCGGCTGTAATCGGCGTCCGCCATGCCAGTGGGCTTGGGCGCACGGTTTTCCGGTCCGGGCCA
>JAZKBJ010000093.1:7710-8116 GCA_040388685.1 Pseudomonadota bacterium | reverse complement strand
CTTCTGCTTGGCGGGGAACATCTTCGGCGCGCCGGCCTCGTAGTCCCACATCGTGTAGCCGAGCATCGAATTCAGGAAGATGTTCGGCTGGTGCATGTGGCAGTTCATGCATTGCGCGGTGGGAATGGCGCGGGTGAAGGCGTGGACCAGCGGGTGCCCGCGTTCACGGTCCTGCAGCGCTACCGGACCTGCGGGGGCATGATCGTCGCCGTGCCCCGCTTCGGCCTTGGCATGGCCCTTTTCGTCAAGGCCGGCCATGGCGTGCGCCGAGGCCTGATCCATCTTGTCGTGATCCATCGAGCCATGCGGGGCGACGCCCTGCGCAGGAGCATAAACGAGTTGCTCCGCTGACGAGATCGCGTTGGCACAATCCTGTTCCGTAGCTTCGGAATGGTCCACATAGGTG
>JAZKBJ010000093.1:5397-7700 GCA_040388685.1 Pseudomonadota bacterium | reverse complement strand
CTTCCCGCCGAGCACGGTGCCGCGCACCTTGTCGTGATGCTCTTCCTTGGCGGCGTCATAGGAGCCGTAAGCGCCCTTGCGATGCTCACCCTCGCGCAGGCCATTGATCGTCGGATCGGCGGTCACCGTCTGCCCATCACGCCCGCATTTGGCATAGTTCAGGCTGTGGCGCGGTTCGCGGTCGTTGGCATAGATCACATGGCAGGCAGCGCAGCCCGACGAGCGGTAGTCGCCCGGCTGGTCATTGGTGCCCATCTGGAACAGGAACGGATCGTTCAGGCGCGTCTTGTGTATATTCAAGACCGGAATCGCCACGCGCAAGCCAGTGGCAGGGCCACGGTTTGACTGCTTGAGATCGGGACGGCCCGGCTCCTCGAGGCGCTGGATCAGCCCGGTCGAGTTAGGCAGGCCGATTTCCGGGAATTGCGGATTGATCGTGCGTCCGCCATCTTCGAACACGCGGAACACGTCGCCCGGCGGGATCGTGTGCCAGCGCGGCAGCGGATACATGATCGGCAATGCGCCGCGTGCCTTCTCCTTGGGCGTGACCGTGCCCCACATCGGCTTGCCATCGGGGCCGATTTCCTTCGACCCGGACTTGAGCAGCGCAGGCTCCCCGCCTCGGGTAAAGCTCTCGCCGAACAGGTAGTTCTTGAAGGGCACGATCCCGTTATTATAGGCCGCGCCACCCCACAGCATCGCGCCGGTCGACATCAGCGAGCGTTCCGACGCCTCGATAATCGTCATGTGGCAAGCCCCGCAGGATTCGCGCGCAACGCGGTAATCTGACGGGTTCACGAAACGGATGAATTCCGGGCTTTCCTTGCCCATCAGCGCGTAGGAGCGCTTCGGATTGGCTGACGACGGCCAGCCCCAGGCGACCGGGTACTTCGGCAGGACGTGGGCATCCTTGAGCGCGCCCATGTATTCCATGGAATTGCGATTCCACGACTTGTTCGCGACAACCTTTGTGTTGCCGCCGTGGCAATCAGCGCATGACAGCACCACCGCCGGGCTGGCATGCATTGTGCGGTGGTCACTCTTCGTGTGGCAACTGACGCAGCCGGCGTTCTTCTTGTCGACGAAGGCCCATTGCTCTTCCGCCGTGTCACCCGGCTGGCCGCGCGGTGCGGCTGGTGCGCGGGTGTGCGTGACCTTCTGCGCCGGCTCCTCGCCAGAGGCGTAAAGCGCGCTTGGCACCAGAAGGGCGGCAAGTGCCGCAACGAACCAGGCCAGCGGGAGAGTGCGATTGCGGCGCGTGAGGGTCATGGTCTCGGTCATCAGAAGGCCAGTGTCGCGTTAGCAAGGACGGAGTAGAAGCGGCTTGCCTTGCCCGACTGCGCGAACAGGTCATCAAACCCGCCGCCGGGATCGAGCACTGCGCCGGACAGGCGGAAAACGAGATTCTGCGAGGCGTTGGGGCGCCAGATCGCCGATACCGAGGCATCCCAGCCGATATCCCTGGGGATCGAACCTTCGTTGCGCAGCACTTGCAGCACCTTGGTATTCTCGAACCACAAGTGGTTGACGTTGGTCGAAACCCGCATGGTCGGGGTCAGGTCAAAATCGGTGCCAATCCCCACCAGCATCGTGCCGGGGTTGGTGAAGTTCGACTGCCCCTGTTCCTTGGACGAGCGCAGGGAATTGAGAATGCCGTTGCGGCCATTGATCGAGATTGCGCGGCCACCGCCTGCGAAGGGGATCGTCTGGCGGATCCAGTAACTGGTATCGGCACCGGCAAACTGGGGATTCTCGAAGATTGCGTCGAACCCGCCTTCGACCTTGTCGTAAGGGTCGCTGTCGCCGCTGGCCCATAGGCCCGACAGGCGGATACGCGTCCAGTCGATGTCGTAGCTGAGTTCGGCGGCGGCCATGAACGCCTTGATCTCGGCCGGGCGGCTGGTGAGGAAATTGTTCCGGTCCTCGCCCAGCGCGGCATAGGCTTGCGCGGTCAGGTTCAGCCGGCCGATGTGGCCATCCGCTGCATAGCCCAAATAGACCACGTCATATTCGCGTCCGCGCAGATCTCCCAGAAGCGCGGGACGGACCGGGAAGCCATTGGTGTCGACGTGAACCTCGTTGCGCTCGCGGTTCATGTTGTAAGTCACCGAGACTTGGCTGGTCAGGCCCACCACCGGAAAGTCCTGGCGATAGAGATTGGCCATGAACACCCAGTCGTTGCGAGGTGCCTGGCTGACGTCGTTCAGGCCGGAATTGGTTTCCTTTTCAAGCCGCCAGAACGCAGCGAGATTGAACTGGAAGCGGTTGTTGTCGCGGTTGCCGAACAGGCGGATGCCCAGCTG
>JAZKBJ010000093.1:1543-5387 GCA_040388685.1 Pseudomonadota bacterium | reverse complement strand
ATCGGCTGGATGCCGGTGCGGAGCGAGACGAAATCGTAGCGCTTCGTGTCGAACCGACCGATATGGTAGTCGATGAACGCTTCCTGCAGACCGATGAAAGCATCGGTGCGGCGCGTGCCCTTGGACGGTTCGACGAACAGGACACGGCGTTCCGGCACCTGAACGTGATTGATGTTTGCCGCCACCGCGATGCGATATTCCACCACCGGCGGCTTGTAGGCGGTCATGCCCTTGAGCAGCGAGACGCTGGCGATGAAGGTCTGTGACAGAACGAGGCTGTGGCTGCGCCCGAAGGTGTCGATTTCGTTCGGGTTGGTCGTCGTCTGGTTGCCGACCGGAATCGGGAAGCTGCGCGGCTCCACCACCGTATCGGACACCGCGCCCGCCAGCAGAAACCAGTCCTCGCCCTTGAGGAAGCCGGGACGCTTGCCCTTGGCCAGCGGAAGATCGCCCTTCAACAGGTTGTGATGGAAGGGATCGAGCTTTGAATGGCAGACATATTCGAGCTTGGGGAACAGCGTGTAGAGCGCGCGGTCCTTCCTGCCCGTCGCCGCGTCCTTCTGCGGACAGAGCGACGACATGATCCGCCAGCGGTCGGGCAGGCTGACATCGAGCCCGAGATCGCCAATCGGCCCTTCGCCATCGTATTTGTCGTAAAACACTTCGGGCGGCGGGGCATTTACCGCGCCCGGATTGTCCTGCTCGACCCGGTCGGGAAGCGCCTTGTTGAAGCCGGGACGGCGGCGGCCGTCGATCAGGGCACCGTCAGCGTCAGTCTCGCCGCCGGGCAATGCCGTGTTAGGGGTCGCCGGTTGCGAAGCCGTGTCGGCTTGCGGCGTCGTCGCCTCTTGCGGTGCCGCCGCGCCCGGTTGCGCGGCTTCGACCGGCGCAAGGACACGGAACGGCAAGGCCATTGGCGGCGGCGTCGGTTGCGAGAGGCCGAGGGCGGGCGCGATCAGGGCGATGACCTGCTGCATCACTTGCCCTCGCAGGCGTTCTGTTCGGACGTATCGAGGAACGGCGCAAACGGACAGTTCACATAGCGCAGCCTCACGCCCGAGCCGACCGGAACGACGATCGTATCGGCGCGAATGGCCTTGGGCGCATTGCCGATCCCGCCGACTTTCGCCCCGCCATTATGCGCGCCGAGAAAGGCGATCATATCGTCCTGATCGATACCGTCGCCCGAGATGCCGATGGCGCCCACCAACTGGTTGCCACGATAGATCGGCACCGAGCCTGGGAAAATCTGGATGCCGTTGGCCAGCCGCTTCTTGCCCGTTGGCGTGTCGGGCACGGCGGTGCAGGTCTGCGCCACGTCGCGCGCGTTGAGCGAACCCTGGACGAACACCGCGTGTTGCAGCAGGTTGGCCTTGACCAGTGCGATCTGCAAGCCGGTTGCGAATGGGCTGAAATCGGTGATCGGGCGAGAAAGCGGCCCATTGGGACGACCGACTTCACCATCGGGAAAGAACGGGCGCGACAGATTGCCGCCGGAACGGTCGGCAAAGGCAATCTTGCCGGTGAGTGCCGTCTGGTCACCCAGAAAATCGCGGGTACGTTGCACGAACGCCGGGATCTCGGCGTCGGTATCATCACTGAGCTGCTGCGCGGCCACATTGCTTGAGAAGAACGCGGCGGTGCGTGCTTTCTGCAGCGATACGTCGATGCCGAAGATCGGCGCGTCAGGTCCGCGAACGAGACCCAGCACTTCCCCGAATGTGTCGACGACCGAGATCGAGACCTGTGCGCGACTGTCGAGCGGACGGCGGATTTGCGCGCGGGCGCGCGTCATGATTGTGAACGCCTCTTCCAGCACGGCGCGCACTTCTGCGGCGGACAGCGGTTGGCTGATCGTGCCGCCGTCAGTGGCCGCCTTGATCGGATAACGGTTGCTTCCCGACCCGTTACTCAGGACATAGGCGTCGGTCAGCGAGAATTCCGACGAATTGGCCCGCCGGATGCCGCTCTTCTCCGTGCCATAGGCGGTGCCGGCCAGCACCGCCGTGCCGTCAAAATACCCTCGCACCGGAATCAGCGTGCCGATCACGTTGTTGATCGCGGCAAAGCTCGTTTCCAGCGTATGCAGGCCTTCAACGCGGGCATCAGCAAAGCGGAGGGTCGAGCCATCAACCGTGATACGGTCGGCGCGAATGTCCGCCGCTGGAGCGAAGCCCTGAATGCCCGCAAGCGCCATGAACTCTTCCGGATCACCGTCGACGTCGGTCACATTCGGATCATAGCCATAGTCGCCGTCGGCCATCACACCAATGGCGCCGACCACGACGCCATTCTTGTAGAGCGGCAATCCGCCCGGATCGGCGGCGAGGCCCAGGGGCGAACGCTTCGGGCCGATGAACGCCGATGCCCCCGCATTCCCGGCGGTGAACCGCACGGCAAGGTCCGAGCAGGGCAATGAACTGAACTGCACGCCGAACAACGGTCCGGCTTCAAGCCCCGGCGTGTTCGGCGCAGGCGGGAAATGTTCCTGCACGATCATGCTGGCGGTCCGGGTCGAAAACGCGTTGCCACTGGATGAAAGATAGGCCGCAGTCACCGCCTTGGAGATCGCGCCCATCGTCGCGTCGACCTCAAGCCCCTGCGCATCGACTTCACGCGGCGAAATTTCACCGGTCGCGGTGCGACGGCTGGTAAACATGCGCGTGAGCGCACCGTTCATGCGGAACACGGCCAGCACATTGCCGACGCGGTCGACCACCGCGATGATCGCGGGATAGTTGAGCGCCTTTGCCTCACCCACGGCCTGCGCGATGATCTGCTGCACCTCGGCCGCAGTCAGCGATTCCTGCGCCGGATCGGCGAAGAAGCGCGCGCTGGACGTTGGCGTTGGGCTGGGTGTCGGCGTGAACGTGCCGCCCGACGACGAATCACCGCCGCCACACCCTGCCAGTGCCAGCGAAAGCGACGCCGCGATGGCTGTCGTCTGGCGCAGAACCAACGGCAACCGCATCAGCGCAGGCTCCGGATCGAACGAACCGCACTACCAAGAGCCTTGCGGAAGGCGAGCGGCTGGAACCCGTTGGGATCGCGCACGGCGGCGTAGGCCTGATTAATCTGAATACGCAAATTGCCTGCCGACGATGGCGCCACCATCCCCTGGTTCACCAGCCCGTTCAACAGCGTATCGACCGCCATGACCGACTGCACCGCACCTTCATAATCGGTGAAACGCTCACCAATGGCTTCGCTCGCAATCGAATCCATGATCGAAAAAGTCTGGTCGCGGGTGAACGAAGCCGAGGCAAAGCGTGACGATAGCTGGTCAGCCGACTGACGCAGGGCCTGTGCCGCCGTGACCGTTTCCGCGCGGCTGGCGGCCATGGCACGGTGGAACGCCTTACTCTTGGCATCGAACGCGGTGGCGGCGTCGGGCGCGACCACACGGGCCGCAGCCAGCAACATGATCATGTTCTCGTCGTTGTATGGCGGCATGCCGAGATGGATCGGACGCCCCGGATTGGGCACCGCCGTCACGTTGCCATCTTCGCCGTCATAGATCCGGCGATGGCACGAGTGACCGTCATAGAAGGTGAATTCAGGGAAGATTCCGTCAGTCGCGCGCGCTGGTTGGCTGAACAATTCAAGGCTGCGCTTGACTGCCTCAGCCTGCCCGACAGCCCACATGCGCATGCCGTTGGTCTTGCCACCCTTGCGCTGGACATAGTCGGCATCTTCATCGTGATGTTGCTGCAGCGTAGTGAACAGATCCATCTCGAACGAGATGCGCGGATGGCCCGCCGCCATGATCCGGTGCGCGATGAACTGGCCCTTCGCATCGCCCGAGAAGTGGCAATCGAGACAGACTTGCGCTTTGACCTGCGGG
>JAZKBJ010000093.1:0-1533 GCA_040388685.1 Pseudomonadota bacterium | reverse complement strand
TCGGCGTGCGCAGCCCGAGGCCGAGGAACGAGAGCGACGTCTCGCCGAGGATCATCGCCGGCACGCTCATCGTGAGGACGACGATGATGTGGCTCGTGAAGCCGGGCAGCAGGTGGCGAAACAGGATGCGCGCGTGGCTCGCCCCGACAGTATAGTGCGTGGACAGCCAGCCGCTCGAAGCACCGTGACAAGCCTCGCAATCGACGCCATCGGACACACGCGCCGCGCCGGGCGATGCATGGCAGCCCGCGCATTCACGCTGCACGCCCGCTGCATCAAGCCCCATCCGGCGCACGATCGCCTGCCCGCGCGGTTCCTGGATCACCCGCCATGCACGGCTGTGCGCGCCAGTGGGCGAGGAATCTTCCTGCCAGCGCATCAGTTCGTCCTGCCTGACAACGGTGCCGTCGGCGGCACTGCGGCCATGACACGTCGACCCCGCGCAAGACGCCACGCCCTGATGGCCGCGCAAGGTTGCACCCGCGCTCTGCGCTTGCACTGCAGCAGGATTTACCAATGAGGATGCGCCAAGCGCTGCGCCAGCCATGGCGAGACATACTGCGAAAGCCATCGCGCCGGAACGCGGAACAGCCCGAAGCAAAGCGCCTAGCCGCCGGATTGACAGGAAATTGTCGAGCATTGCCCCTCGTCCCCACCGGTCCCCGAACGGCCGGGCCATTGCCCTGTACCGCACGCTTGCCGGAAGTGCTGCAATGCGACCCCGATGAACCGAACCTAGGCTACTCTTCCCCTATGGTTCAAGTGGCTATTCATGTTTCCGACAGATTTCCGCGCCCTTCCGCCCCCTTTATTGGCGGCGGATCACGAGGTTGCGGATTTCCGACATGTCTTCCATCGCAAAACGCACGCCTTCGCGGCCGAGCCCCGAATCCTTCACCCCGCCATAGGGCATGTTGTCCACGCGGTAGGAGGAAACGTCGTTGACGACGATCCCGCCGACATCGAGCTTGTCCCACGCCTCCATGACCTTGTGCAAATCGGACGTGAACAGGCCCGCTTGAAGCCCGAACTTGCTGTCGTTCACCTCGTCAAGCGCAGCGTCCCAGTCGGTAAACTGCGACAGGATCACGACCGGGCCGAACGCTTCCTCGGTGTAGACGTCCATCTCGCGCGAGCAGCCTTCGAGCAGCGTGGCTTCGAGCATGTTACCCTCGCACCCGCCGCCCGCAAGCAGCGTCGCGCCGCCTGCCACGGCCGCATCGATCCAGTGCTTCAGACGTTGTGCCTCCTTCGCCGAGATCATCGGACCGATGAATGTCTCGCGCTTCTTGGGATCGCCCGAAACAAGCGTCCGCACCTTGGCCGCCAGCATGTCGCGGAAGCGGTCATAGATGTCGGCATGGATGATCACGCGCTGGACGTGGATGCACGACTGGCCGGACTGGTAATATCCGCCAAAGATGATCCGGGCGAGCGCATGGTCAAGGTCGGCGTCCTTGTCCACGACCACCGCCGCAGTACCACCCAGTTCGAGCACGACTTTCTTCTGGCCCGCCTTGGCCTTGAGGTCCC
>JAZKBJ010000092.1:1283-4241 GCA_040388685.1 Pseudomonadota bacterium | reverse complement strand
CGGCTTGCAGGCGGCCAGAACAAGCGGTGCCAGCGCCGCCAGCGCAAAGGAAGCAAGGGCCGTAGCCCTGCTCAATCGTCGTCCTCCACCGTCACCTTCTCGCCGGTCACCTTCTGCGACAGCGCCGCAGCCATGAACGGATCGAGCGCACCGTCGAGCACTTCGGAAGGATTGGTCGAGACCACGCCCGTCCGCAGATCCTTGATCTGCTGGTAGGGCTGCAGCACATAGGACCGGATCTGGTGACCCCAGCCGATCTCGGTCTTGGCCTGATACTCGCCGCTTGCCGCCGCTTCGCGCTTGGCCAGTTCGGCTTCGTAGATGCGCGCTTTCAGCATGCCCATCGCGGTCGCGCGGTTCTTGTGCTGGCTGCGGTCGTTCTGGCTGGCGACGATGATCCCGGTCGGAACGTGCGTGATGCGCACCGCCGAATCGGTGGTGTTGACGTGCTGCCCGCCCGCCCCCGAAGCGCGGTAGGTGTCGATCTTCAGGTCCGACGGATTGATGTCGACTTCGATGTTGTCGTCGATCTCGGGATAGACCCAGACCGAGCTGAACGACGTGTGCCGCCGCGCCGAGCTGTCATAGGGGCTGATCCGCACCAGACGGTGCACGCCGCTCTCGGTCTTCGCATAGCCATAGGCGTTCTCGCCCTTGATCAGCAGCGTCGCGCTCTTGATCCCGGCGGCTTCGCCTGCGTGATAATCGACCAGTTCGACCTTGTAGCCATGGCGTTCGCCCCAGCGGGTGTACATGCGCTGCAGCATTTCCGCCCAGTCCTGGCTTTCGGTGCCGCCGGCGCCAGCGTGAACTTCAAGGAAGGCGTTGTTGGCATCGGCCTCGCCCGCCAGCAGCGCCTGTACCTTGTCATTGTCGGCGCGGGCGGCAAGCGCGGCCAGAGTGGCCAAGCCCTCATTGACGGTGGCTTCGTCGCCTTCCATCTCGCCAAGTTCCACGAACTCGATCGCATCGGCCATTTCCTGGCCGATTTCCTTGACCGTGCCGATCGAGGCTTCGAGGCGGCGACGCTCGCGCATCACTTCCTCGGCCTTCTTAGGATCGTCCCACAGCTTGGGGTCTTCGACGCGGGCGTTCAACTCGTCGAGACGGCGCAGCGCGCGGTCCCAGTCAAGGAACTTGCGCACCAGAGCCAATGCTGCCTCGATGCGGTCGATATGGGCCTGCCCTTCGGCACGCATGGCAATCACACTCCCGGATATTCAAAATGCAAACAGTCTGCCGCGCGCTTAGCGCAGCGGACAGGCATGTAAAGCCCAAGCGTGCGGTTCAACGCCCGCCCGGACAATTGGGCGTCAGGACTTTGTGCCCTTGAGCCTGCGCACGGCGTCGAGCGTCATCTTCACATGGTCGCGGTAATCCATGTCGGAATGAACCATGACCACCTTGCCGTTGCGCGCGATCACATAGCTGGTGCGCTTGGTCAGACCGGTCGAAACGCCATCGGGCTTCTTGAGGTCAACGTCGTAGGCCTTGATTACCGCCGGACTGGCAGCGGCCACGGCAAACTTGTCGCGGCAGGCTTCTGTCGAGAACTTTTGCAGCGTGGCGATATCGTCGTTCGACATGCCGACCACGGTTGCACCCGCCGCCTTGAACTGGTCACTCGCCTCGGCAAAGGCATGCGCCTCCAGCGTGCAGCCCTGGGTAAATGCCTTGGGATAAAAATACAGAACCACCGGCCCCTTCTTCAGCGGTTGCTGCAAGGAGTCGAAAGATCATAGGGTGCAAGGCTATCAGAACCGTCTCGCTCCCGCCAATGCCTTTGAGGGCAGCGGTCGCTCAGTAAATTCCGCCCTGGTCCTCGACGAAGTTCTGCTCCACCGGCGCATCATCTTCCGCAGGCGCCGCCGCAATCCCGCGTGCACCCTGCGCCTTGCGCAAAGCATCGATCACGGCCTGTTTCGCGGTCACTTCACCCTCGCGCACGGTGCGCTTGGGTTCGGTATCGGGCTTGAACGCTTCCCAGATAATCGAGGCCTTGGCCTCGTCGTTGGCAGGCGTGCCGCCGAACACGCGCTTGCCCGATACGCGGTCGATCTTGACCATGCGCACGCCTTCGGGAACGCGGAATGGAATGTCCTTCCAGCGTGCGCGGGTTTCCTGCACCAGTTGCTTGAACACCGGCGCGGCGATCCGCCCGCCCTGCGCATAGCCGCCAAGGCTGCGCGGCTGGTCGTAACCGATATAGACTCCTGCGATGATATCCGGCGAACCGCCGACGAACCACACGTTGGTCGGGCCGGAGGTCGTACCGGTCTTCCCGAACAGCGGCAGGCCCAGATCGCGCAGCGTAATCGCCGTCCCGCGCGTCACCACGCCTTCGAGCATGTGCACCGTCTGATAGGCGGTGCGCGGGTCGATCACCTGCTTGCCGGTCGCGTTCAGGCGCGGCATCGGCTTGCCATCCCACTGCGCCATGTTGCACCCGTCGCAGCGGCGATTGTCCGAGCGCCAGATCACCTTGCCGTTGCGGTCTTGCACATAGTCGATCAGCGTGGAGGCATGTTGGCGCCCCTGATTGGCGAGCGCGGCATAGGCGCTCACCATCTTGAGCACGGTGGTATCGCCCGCCCCCAGCGCCATCGACAGATATGGTTCGTATTCGCCGATGCCGACGGCCTTGATCGTGCGAACGACCTTGTCCATGCCGACGTCATTGGCCACGCGCACAGTCATCAGGTTGCGTGATTGCTCAAGCCCCCAGCGCATCGTGTGGCTGCCCGATCCGCCCTCGTTGCCGAAGTTGCGGAAGCATTTCTCGCCCAGCGCCGCGCCCTGATAGACGCAGAACGTGCCGTCCACGACCATCGAGGCCGGTGTCATCCCGTTGTCGAGCGCGGTCGCATAGACGAACGGCTTGATCGTCGATCCCGGCTGACGGTTGGCCTGCGTCGCCCGGTTGAACGATCCCAACCGCGCATCGAACCCGCCCTGCAT
>JAZKBJ010000092.1:0-1202 GCA_040388685.1 Pseudomonadota bacterium | reverse complement strand
GGTCTTCAACCACCATGCCGCCCGAAACCTCGGGCACCGTGCGCACCGCATAGGTTCCGGAGTTGACCGGAGCCACCGCTGTGATGTCGCCCGGCTTCATGATGTCGGGCACGCCGATCAAATCCGCCGTCTTGCCGTCCGAAAAGCCGATCTTTCCGGAGGATCCACTGCGCGACAGCAGAACGCCGGTCCGCCAGTTCTGGTACTTGATCGAGATGTTGCTGGTGATCAGCTGCGTCTGCCAGTTGCCGTCTTCCAGATCGATCCGCGCAATCGGCCCGTGCCATGCCCGCCCGCCACCATAACGCAGCAAGGCGGCACGCAACGAGTTCTGCGCCGCCGTCTGCAACTGGGTGTCGAGCGACGTGCGCACCCAAAGCCCGCCGGCATAAACGCTGTGCACGCCATCCTCGGCCTTTTCGCCGAATTTCTCGATCAACTGGCGGCGCACTTCCTCGAGGAAGTAGCCGGCATCGGCGGTATAGTTCTCGGTATGGCGCGGCTTGAGCCCAAGCGGCATCGCCTGCGCGGCAGCGGCTTGCGCCTGCGTCGCCCAGCCGTTCTTGACCATCTGGTCGAGCACCCAATTGCGCCGCTCGATCGCCTGACTTTCGTACTTGGCCCGGCCATAGCGCTCAGGCGCCTTGGGCAGGATCGCCAGGAACGCGGCCTCCTGCAGCGCAAGATCGCCCACATCCTTGTCGAAATAAGCGCGCGCCGCAGCCTGCACGCCAAAGCTCTGACGTCCCAGCGGAATCTCGTTGAGGTAAAGCTCGAGGATCTGTTGCTTGGTCAGCACGCCTTCAATCCTGCGCGCCAGGATCATTTCCTTGAGCTTGCGCGTGACCGAATATTCGTCACCGATCAGGATGTTCTTGGCGACCTGCTGCGTGATCGTCGATCCGCCGCGCGCACGCTCGCCCGAACCGAACTTGGTCGCATAATCGATCACTGCCCCGGCAAGGCCAAGGTAATCGATGCCGCCATGCGTCCAGAACGTCTTGTCCTCGGCCGAGAGGAACGCATTGATCATCGGCTCGGGAAAATCGACGAAGCGCAACTGCACCCGGCGTTCGCGGGCATAGCTCGACACGATCTCGCCATCATAACCGCGCACCATCGTCGGCAAGGGCGGCTGATACGTCAGCAGCTTGTCAGCCGATGGCAATCCGCGTGCGACCGTCAGCCACACCACGCCCTTG
>JAZKBJ010000091.1:19563-20044 GCA_040388685.1 Pseudomonadota bacterium | reverse complement strand
GCCTGCGCGTGCATGGCCTGACCGGCCTTTCGGTCTGCGATGCGTCGGTCTTCCCGTTCGTCACCAGCGGCAACACCAACGTGCCGGTCATTGCGGTGGCGGAACGCGCCGCGTCATTCATTCTGGGACGGGCAGCCTGACGATGGACCATTTCGAAATCGAGGCAGTGCTGGCGACGCCCGAAAATGTCGCGCCGTTTGGCCATTATATCGGCGCTGCCCCCGGCGTTCCGGTTTTCACGCAGTGGCCCGGCACTGTCGTTCATGGCACTTTGCCGATCGAGCTGGATACGGGCGGCGAGATGCTGCTGGTCAAGGCCGACGCCCGGCCGTTTCCCGTGCAATGCGGGCTGATCGAGCGGCACTTCAAGCACACGCAGACGTATCTGCCCTTCAACGGCAAGCCTTTCGTGATGGTGCTGGGCGAGGCAGGCGATGCCGATGTGCCGGACTATGCGGCCTTGCACGCGCTGGTCTTTTGC
>JAZKBJ010000091.1:5426-19553 GCA_040388685.1 Pseudomonadota bacterium | reverse complement strand
ACAAGGGCATCTGGCACGATTTTCCCTATGCGATCGAGGACGCCACGCAGTTTGCCGTCGCGCTGCGCAGTGAAGCGCATGTCAACACCGATGCGGCCCCGGCCTATCCGATGGATGCCGATGGCCCCGACCTGCAGCGCCGGGAGATCAGACCCCGCGCAGCGATCTTCACCCGGATGCCCGATACGCTTTTGAGGACTGCGAGATGACCGAGGACAACTTCTTCATAGCGGGCAAGGCCGGAAAACTGGCCGCCCGGATCAAGGCACCGGCCAGTGGCGGGAGCCAGCTTGTCGTGCTGGTTCAGGGCGCCAACATTTCCGGCCAGCTGGGGTATGACCTTCAGGTGCCCGGCCATGAAGGCTACAGCTTCATGGATGCGCTGGTCGAACGGGGTTATGCCACGCTGACGTTCAGCCTGCGCGGCTATTACCAGTCGGAACTGGGCGGCAATCCGCACAGCGTCCAGACCGAGCAGGCCATCGAGGACCTGCAAAGCGTGCTGGCCTGGGCCAAGGAGCACGGATGGGCCAGACCACACCTGCTGGGCTGGTCATGGGGTGGCCGCATTGCAGGGCGCTTCGTGGAACGCTTTGCCGATGCGATCGACCGTCTGGTCCTGCTCGACCCGGCGCTGGGTGGCGGGCAGTTGATCCCTTTTCCCGGCAAGGAGCCCTACTGGCAGAATACCTACGAATACTTCTACAACCGGCTTGAGGCCGAGTTCACGCATGAGGACGTTCGCGTTTCCGTTGCCACGCAGGCTTCGGAAAAGGAGCTGAACAGCCCCAACGGCATCCGGGTCGAGAACGAGCAAGGTTCCGTCCCGGTCGATCCGGAGCGGATCACGCGGCCGACCCTGATGATCTACGGCGCGGCAGCGGGCGCGCAAGCCTACATGCATGGCGCGGCAGACCGTGGCGCGTTTCTGGAACGTATTCCCAACATGGACAAGGCGCTGGTCATCGTGCCGGGGGGCGGAGATTACGCGCATATCCAGAACCCGCGCAGGCAGATCTTCCGCATCGTCGCCGATTTCCTCGACTGGGGGACACAAGCATGATCGACGCATTCGACGCCTATCGCCGCACGCTGACCTCGCTTGAGGACGGCAGCGAAAGCGCATGGTGGTATCTTGGCACGACCATCGCATCGCCCGAGGGCTTTGCCGACATCGTGGTCAACCATGTCGAGACGGTCATGGTCTATGGCGCGCAGACGCTCGACCGGGGCTATCGCGTACCGTGGTGGGAAATCGGCCTGTTCCGCGACGCCATTACCGGCGAACTGCCGACGGTGTGGCACAATCCGGTCACCGGGGTGCCGATTACCGCCGCACGCCAGTTCGAGGAAGGGCCATCGGGCTATACGATCCGCCCCACCGAAGCGGGCGGGATCGAGTTGGTCGATGCCGTGCAGGCTTTCGCCCAACTTGATAGCGCCACGATTGCGGTGCGCGAAGTCGGCAGCAAGGTGTGCATCACCCAGACCGAACACAAGATCCGATCCTTTCCCGATCCAGAAGGACGTATTCCCCATGTATCGGAAGGCAAAGCGGTCCGTTCCCGCACGGTCCTCCAATGGCTTGCGGAAAAAGCCGATCTGGAAGGAGACGCGCCCAGCGTTCCCGCATCGGGCATGTACAGTTTTGAACTCGCCTGCCCAGCATGGCTCGGATTTGGCGACATGCCGGTCGGCTTTGCCGTGCGCGGAATCATGCACAAGGCCCCGATGCAGGACCGGCTGAATCCGCGCGGCTGGGATGACCTGAAGTTGCTCTATCCGCAATATTTCGAAGGCGATGAAATTCGCCCGCGCTGGAAGTGACGCGATGATCAGGCTGTTTACCGCAGACACCGGCAACGGGCATCGCGTTTCCATCATGCTTGAAGAAGCAGGATTGCCTTACGAGGTTGTCCCGATCGACTTCACCGCAGGTGAACATCGCGGCGAGGCGTTGCTTGCGGCAAATCCCATGGGCCAGATTCCCGCAATCGTCGACGATGATGGACCGGCGGGGCAAACCATCGCCTTGGCCGAAAGTTCGGCGATCTTGCGCTACCTTGCCCGGAAGTCAGGCAAGCTGCTGCCGCAGGGGCCGCTGGAGGAGATGGAGGCGGACCGCTGGGCCGCAATCGCTGCTGGCGGCCTGCAGGCCGTGCCAACCGCGATCTTCTTTGCCGGAATGCTGGGCGAAGAACAGCACAGGCCCTATATCGATCATCAGCGGGCAGTGGCGGGCCGCTATCTTGCGGTCATGGACGCCCGGCTGGCACAGAGCGCCTATCTGGCAGGCGCGCATTACACATATGCCGATATCCTTGGTTTTACGCTGGCGAATGGTTCGCTGCCTCGTTTCGGCATATCGCTCGATCCCTATCCGGCAGTGAAGCGCTGGGTATCGATCATTGCCGAACGGCCCGCCGTGCAACGCGGGTTGGGCATTCCGGCCCAACTTGCGCGATAGTCTGCGCGGACAGGACGCCGGATATACGTTTGCGGACCGCCTTGCGGTGAGGGAACGGTTGCAAATTGACGGCGGCGACGCGACAAGCGCCCATGTAAGGAGCTTGGGCGTGGACAAGGGACAAGAACTGAAATCCCTGAAACGTGGCTTGCGCACCGTTGCGCTGATCAACAATCTGGGATCGATCACGATAGCGGAACTGGGTCGGCAACTCAGCCTTCCCCGCACCACCGCAGAACGCGTGCTGATGACGCTTCTGGCCGAGGGCTATGTAGAGCGCGATGCCGATACCAAGGCGTTCTTCCTGACCGCGCAAGTCCATGCCCTGTCGGACGGGTATGTCGAAGAAAACCAGATCGTGAAAGTGGCGCGCGCCCTTCTGCTGGAAACCACCCGGCAGATCGGATGGCCGCTATGTCTGGCGATGCCGATGGGCGAATACATGAGCCTGCGCTTCACCACCGATCCGGCAACGACGCTCAATCTCCACAAGCGGCATATCGGTAGCGCGGCGCCGATGGCGCTGGTCAGCAGCGGCCTTGCGTTCCTGGCATTCCTGGACGACCAGCAGCGCGAAATGATGCTGGATATGCTGCGCCGCTCGGACAACGCCGGACAGGCGGCCGTGCATGACACGGCGCGGATGGAATACATCCTCGAACGCACCCGCAACGATGGCTACAGTTTTGGCCTCGATCATGGCAGCGAACGCAGTATCGCGATCCCGATCATTACCAGTGGCCGCGTCCGCGCCACACTGCTCATGGTCTTCATGGCCCGCGCCTTGTCGAACGAGGCCGTGGTCGAGCGTTTCCTGCCACGCCTGCTGGAACTCAAGCGCACCATCGAGACGGAATGCCATAACGAGGATGCCGAGGGCCGTTACCGCTACGCCATGCGCTAAACCGCCATTGCTGCCAGCGGCGCGGCCTTCAGGAAACGTTCGATCTCCTCGAACATGCGGAAGCGGGCCTGCTGGAAATGGGCGAAGTCGCCGCCACCCGGAAGAATTACGAAGCTCTTGTCATCGGTTGCCAGCCGTTCGAAGAACTCGCCCCGCTCCATGCCGCCCTTCATGTAGATCGCCTTGGCGGCCTGCGCGCCATAGATCATCAGCGTCGGGCTGGTGATCGCATCGGGGTTCACCGCGACGGTCGGCCGGGCATTCTCGAAGCGAATGCCGTTGGGCGAGCGCGCTTCATGCTGTGCAACATGCGCTGCCATCGCTGTGCGGAACGCCATGTCGGTGAATTCCGGCTCGAACTTTTCCAGATAGAACTGCGGGGTGTTGACGAACCATGGCTCGGTCGGCGCGGGCAGAACAAGATTGCCGCCGCCGCGCGCGGGATCGCACAGGATCAACCGGCCGATCCTTTCGGCATGGCGTTCGGCGTAACGCCCCGCGATGCGCCCGCCCCACGAAAACGCCAGGATGTGCGGGCAATCGTGGCCGTTATCGCGCGCCCAATCGATCACGCTCGCCAGGTCTTCGATGGCCGCATCGGTTGTCACCGTGCGTGGATCTGCAGGCGCGGTCGATGCGCCATAGCCGCGCACCGCAAAGGTGATCGCGCCAAAGCCCATCGCCACGACTTCATCCATCAGCGAATAGCGCTCGCCCCCCGGAAACGTGAAATCGAACATCGACTGGCCGGTGAGGTTGGAACCCTGCACCATGATCACGACCTTGGCCGGTCTGGCTGACAGGCCTTTGGTGCGCACGCTGAGTTGTCCGGCAGCGCCTGCGATCAACAGGTCTTGCGTATCTTCCATTTGCTCGGAACTCCTGTGTTGCGCCGCGACCGGATCGGGATAGTGCGAAACATCGCCGATGCGCCGGATTTCGGCGCATAAAGCGCATGCCATGGCCCACGCCCGGGGATAAGCTTGATCGTATCAGGGCAACCGCCTGGCGGTTGGCCGACAGAATGCCAATGCTTGCGGAATTGCGAAGGCCGAACAACGCGGCGTTGCGGCGGTATTTCCGTTGGCCGTCGAGGAGATCAAGGGTTGTCAGTCGAATGTTTCATCAGGGATGGCGTGCATGTTCTCCGGCTGCACAATCCGCCGGTGAACGCCCTGTCGCTGAAACGAGGCACCGTCGGCGCACTCTCCGCGAGGCTTGACGCCGCGCTTGCCGACGGCGGCTGTCATGCGCTGGTTATCGCCGGTTCCGGGCGCATGTTCTGCGCCGGCGCCGACATCAACGACTTTGACGGAGATCCTGCCGCGCTTGGCCGGGTCAGAGACCTGATGAACGCTATCGAACAGGCACAAAGGCCGGTGATCATCGCGATGCACGGCGCCGCGCTTGGCGGAGGGCTGGAACTGGCAATGTGCGGGCACTATCGCATCGCGGCAAAAGGCACGAAACTGGGGCTCCCGGAAGTCACACTCGGCATTCTTCCCGGCAGCGGAGGCACGCAACGCCTGCCAAGGCTGGTCGACGTGGCACAGGCGCTATCTATGATGCTTGGCGGGCAGCCGTTGTCGGCTGAGGAAGCCGTGCCGATTGGCCTGGTGGACATGGTGGTTGCGGGGGATCCGGTGGAAGCCGCACTGGCCTTTGCGGCGCAAGCAGGTCCGCTGGCCTGTCGCCCGACCCGCGAGCGTCCCCTTCGTGGCGACGTTCTGGCAGCCTTGGCCCAAGCGCGCACTTCTGCGGGTGACAGTGGCACAGCCCGCGCGCGTGCCGCGATCATGGACTGCGTTCTGGCAGCAAGCGAAGGCGATTTCGATAGGGGCCTGCGCGCCGAACGGGAGGCTTGCGCCGAACTGATCCGGTCCAAGGAATCGCGGCAACTGCGCCAAGCCTTCTTCGGGCGGGGGCCGCGTCAGTGATACGGAGACGGTGCGCTCCGCATAGCGGTGATCGGTGCTTTGCACTTTGCCTAGCCCGGGTTTGCGCCGCATCGTACAGCTATCACAGCAAGGAACACGTGCACCCATGAGGAAGAAGAACCCGTTCTCGTTCCTCGGGAGCGCGAGCCGACCATGATTGACGAAGGCGAAAAAGGCAGGACATTTTTCGGCCACCCGGTCGGATTGGGCTATCTTGCGTTCACCGAGGCGTGGGAGCGTTTTTCCTTCTCGGGAATGCAGGCGCTGCTGGTCCTGTATATGGTGGACCGGCTGCTTCTGCCCGGCCAGATCGACCATATTACCGGGCTGGACGGCCTTCGCGCCCTGCTTGAGACCGTCTATGGTCCCTTGGCAGCGCAACCCCTGTCGTCGGCCATCTTCGGTCTTTATTCCAGCCTCGTCTTCTTTGCGCCGGTGTTTGGCGGATAACTTGGCGATCGCCACTTCGGCCAGCACGCCATGGTCATGGCCGGTGCGGTGCTGATGACCGCTGGGCACCTGCTGATGGCTATTGAAAGCGCGTTCCTGGTGGCGCTGCTTCTGCTGATTCTGGGGGCGGGTTGCCTCAAGGGCAACATCTCGCGGCAGGTTGACGGGCTTTATGCGCGCGGCGACCGGCGCCGCACCGAAGGGTTCCAGATCTTCTCGATGGCGATCAACAGCGGCGTGATTGTCGCCCCGCTGGTCTGTGGCACGCTGGGCGAGGTTTATGGCTGGCATTACGGCTTTGGCGCTGCCGCCATCGGCATGATGCTCGGCCTGTGCATCTACATTGCCGGGCGCCGACATCTGCCGTCGAACCGCCGCGATCCTGCACAGACGCGCAGCTCCGTGCTGCCGCAGGATCGCAACGTGCTGGCGGTCCTTGCGGCCGTGTTCCTCATCACCACATGCTTCCTGATTGCTGCGGGCCAGCTTGGCAACGTCTACACCCTGTGGTTGCTCAGCCACGTCGATCGCCAGATTGGCGGATGGACGATCCCGGTCACCTGGTTCCAATCGCTGACGCCGCTGTTCTCTGTCGTACTGACGCCGCTGGTCGTCCAGCGCTGGCGCAAGCGGGCTGGGCGCGGGCGCGAACCCGGCCTCTTTGCCAAGATGGCGTTCGGTCTGGTGCTGGCCAGCGCCGGGCTGCTGCTACTCACCCCGCTGTCACGGATGGAGAGCGTTCCCTGGTGGAGCGTGCTTCCCACGCACATCCTGGTCTGCCTTGCCTATGTCATGGTCTATCCGGTTGGCCTTGCCCTGTTCTCTCAGGTTGCCCCGGCCGGTGCCCAAGCCATGTACATCGGGCTGTTCTTCGTCAGCTCGTTTGTTGCCAGCAATTTCGTCGGCTTCTTCGGCAGTTTTTACAGCACCATCCCCTTGCCGCTGTTCTGGGCACTGCACGCTGCGCTGGCCTTTGGCGGCGCGATGCTTGCCGTGCTGGCGATCCCGGCGTCGCGGCGAACTTTGAACAACGTCCATTTCCGAAACGAGGAACCCGCCCTTGACTGAACACCACCATGGCAATCCGCCCGTCACCCAAGCGCTGCATGTTCCCGCCAATGCAAGTGACCGGGTTCTCGTCCACAGCTGGATGCGCGATGGCGCAATGCAAAGCGCTTGGCCGGGCGATTCTATCCCGGTCCCGCCCGATGGCGCGCCGATCCATGTCAGGATCATCAATTTCCCGATAGGATCGATCCGCGAAGTCTATCTAGATGCGGGCGTGCGCACGCACCCTCACCCCAGCTATGAAGACGTGCTGTTCTACCAGATTACCGGCCGCCGCGTGCAGATGTGCGAACAGGATACCGGCTTGCTCAATCCCGGCGACGTTTCGTTCGAGCCAAACGGCGTCGATCATTCGACGCATCAACTGATCGGCGGCCTGTTTGTCGAATTCGCCCTGCCTGCCCCGGTCCGACAGGACGGCCGTGGAGAGTGGCTGCGCGCCGATCAGGCGCGTGAGATTGCCTGTGCTACCTGGATCGACGCTGGGGCGGTTCAGAGCGCCGAAGGACCAGACGCCTTCTGGGCACCGGACTACGCCCCGCGCCACACCCGGCGTATTTTCAGCTTCGCGGGTCATGACGTGATCGAGACGGTCATGCCAGAAGGCACTTACACCGCGCCCCGGCAGGAATGCCATGACACGCTGTTCTATGTCGTGGCGGGGAATGGCGCGGTGACGATCGGCGACGAGAGCCACGTCCTGCAAACGGCCGACAGTTTCCGCGTCCCCGCCGCGGTGCGCTATGCCGTGCAAGCCAGCGGGGACCTCACATTCATTCAGGCTGCGGCGCGGCCTCTGGCCTGAGCGGCGCCGTGCGCCGTCACGGCTCCAACCCGGCGTAAACGGCACGTTTGATTTCGTCGGGGAATGTCCCGGTCATTCCGGCCAGTGCCGTGTTCGTCAACGCGACGACGGCAATCTGCCGGACCGGGTCGACCCAGTAGCTGTTGCCGTAAACGCCGCCCCACAACCAGCTTCCTGCTGACAAGGGCGAGCCCGTGGCGGCCGGATCGCGCATGATCGCGGCGCCCATGCCCCAACCCATGCCCGATCCGGAGAACCCGATGTCTTCGCCATCAAGGGCGTCGGTGGCAAACCGACGCGCCATCGCCGCAGACAAGATGCCGTTTCCGCCACGCCGGATCGCATCGAGGAACCGGACATAATCCGTTGCCGTGCCCACAAGCCCGGTGCCGCCGGAAGGGAACGCCGATGCGTCATAGGCCCGGCCGGGTGAGAAACGTATCTCGCCCGCACCCATTGCTACGGCGTGGGCCTTCGCCATCCGCACGGGCGTTTCCGGCCCATCGGCATAAGGTGTAACCAGTGCCTGCCCGGACGCCGCGATGAACGCTGTGCGATCCATGCCAAGCGGACGCAATATCCGCTCTGCCACGAGATCGCCCAAGGGGCGCCTCGCCGCCACTTCCAGCAACAGGCCAAGCAAGTCAGTGCTTAGCGAGTAGCGCCAGCGCGTGCCGGGATCGTCGAGCAGGGGGATTGCGGCCAATCGCCGCATGTTCTGTTCCAGCGTCAACCCCGACGAATCGAGTCCGTCGGAAATCCCGGCGGCGCGATAGGGGCCGCCTCGCGGTTCGTTGAAACCATAGCCCAACCCCGACCGGTGAGTGAGAAGGTCGGCGACGAGAATCTTGCCTTGTTCCCCGCCCGGTCGCACGGGCGAGAACCACGGCAACCATCGCGTGACAGGATCTGCCAGATCGATCTCGCCATGCTCGACCATTGTGAGAGCAAGCACGCCAATCACGGCCTTGGTCAGCGATGCCAGCCGGAACACGGCCTCGCCCGTCATCGGCATGCGCGCTTCGCGATCGGCCAGACCAGCCGCCTCCACGTGGATGGCATCTGCACCATACGATACTGCGACAACGCAACCGACGATGCTTTTGCCTGCAACCGCTTGGCGCAGCGCCGCGCGCAGGCATTCCGCATTGAATCCGGTCGTCACCGCATCAATCCGCGTCGCTGGAGCAACCCCGGACGGGCCAGATCTTCTGCAGGGTCGGCGGTTCGGCGAAGCATTCGATCATCGCTTCGTGGCCGATGCTTTGCCGCAAGTGCCGCTCATGCCCGCTTTCGTCGGCAAAGCCCTCGATCACCACGTATTCGCATGGGTCGATGGCGGAGCGGTAAAAGTCGTAGATCAGCGTGAAGTCCTCGTCCCGCAGCACCTGCGCGCGCCTGCGCGTGATGATCGCCTCCCATTGCTCGATCTTGTCAGGCTTTATCTTCATCGTGCCGATAAGTCGGAACATCCTGAATATCCTTTTTTATACATATATATCAATGGCATTTCACGACTTCACGGCAGGTCCTCGGCCAGGCGAAAGCCCAACACCGTATTGCGCGCGCCGACCAGATCGGGATGTTGTGCCGCGGCGCGCACGTATTTTGGCGAGTTTGTCCACGACGATCCACGGTCGATGTGGGATGCGCAGTCCCCCATCGTGCGGGCTGCGGTGTCGGACGATGCGACCGCCTGATCGGCATTCAGGCAATCTTCCGTCCACTCCCAGACGTTGCCCAGCATGTCATGCAGTCCCCAAGGGTTGGGCTGGAACGATGCGACCGGAGCCGTTTCGACGAAGCCGTCCTCGCACGCGAAGAACTTCGCAGGGTCCACGGAGCCGCCATTGTGCGCGCGGGCGCGTTCGGCCCCCGAAACATTGGCATTTCGGCAGGCGTCCTGCATCTCGCCCCCAGCCTCGGCATCCTCCCACCACCGGCTTGCGGTGGTCCCTGCACGGGCCGCATATTCCCACTCCGTTCCTGATGGCAGGCGGAAACGACGCCCCGTCTGCTGGCTGAGCCATGCGGCATAGCCGCGGGCATCGGGCAGGTTCACGCAAACCACCGGATGCTGGTCGGTCTGGGCAAAGCCGGGATTGCGCCAGTCGTGGGCCGTGTCTGCGTCCCAACGGTTGGTGGGGCCATCAGCAAGGAAGCCGCAAGGACCGTCTGGCCGCCAAGCCGTTGCGCGAACAAACCTTGCGAATTCACCCCGCGTCACTTCGGTGCGGCCGAGTGCGAAGGGCCGTTGCACGATGACGCTGCGCGCCGGCTGTTCGCGCGCGGCGTAGACGTCGGGATAGTGCGCCGCGCGCGTTTCATCCGGCGTGCTTCCGGCCATGAAGCGGCCCGGCATTATCGTGATCATCTGCGGTGCGGGAACGGCTCGCGGCGCATCCTGCAGCGCGGCACAACCACCCACAAAAATCGTGACTATCAACGCAACGTATCCGGGCAGCCGCATGCGATCTCTTCCACCAAGTTCACGCAGGCGGTCTAGAACATCGGTGGAGCAAGTGCCGAACCTGCGGTAAGAGGGACCATTATTCGGTTGCGGCAGATGCGGCGGCGTCGCGTAGTCGAGCATGGCGCGTTGCGCCACGCGCATCGGCGTCACCGATTGGTGGGCAACACCGCCTCAGCCGGGTGAAGCGCGCGAACAAGCAGCCCAATCAGCAGCCTTGATACAGGCAACGGACAGGTTGGACCAAACGGTGGAAATCGCCAAATCGATGCTTAGGATGGATAATGCGGCATTGGTCCGGGCATTGCAGGACATCGTCGGTCAGGCCCATGTCCTGACCTCGGACGGCGCGCGGCAATTTTTCGCGACTGACATCTTCACCAGCGGCGCAGCGTTCGACGCCGTGGTTGCCCCGGCAAATGCTGCCGAGCTTTCACGCATCGTCAGCCTCTGCACACAGGAAGGTCGGCCGCTGGTCCCGCGCGGCGGCGGCTTTTCCTATACCAAGGGCTATGTGCCCTTGGGCGCTGGCGAAGTATCGGTTGATTTGCGCCGCATGGACCGCATCGTCGAAATCAACGAGCAGGATCTCTACGTCGTCGTCGAGGCGGGGTGCACCTGGCGAAACCTTTACGAAGCGCTCAAGGCCAAGGGGCTGCGCACGCCCTACTTCGGCCCGATGTCGGGCTATCGCGCGACCGTCGGCGGCGCGCTGTCACAGGGCTCGTTCTTCCTGGGATCGACGCAGTTCGGCACTACCGCAGACAGCGTTCTCGGGCTGGAACTGGTCCTTGCCGACGGCCGCGTCGTCCGCACCGGTTCGGGCGGCGGAACCAATGGCGGATCACCGTTTTTCCGTCCCTATGGCCCGGACATGACCGGGTTGTTCCTGCATGACAGCGGCGCCCTGGGCTTCAAGACGCAAGCGGTCCTCAAACTGATCCCCTTCCCCGAGCACCAGGAATTCGCGACCTTCGCGTTCGAGGCCGACCAGCGCGACGAAGCCCTTGCGGCAATGGCGGCCATCGCGCGCGCCGGATTGGCGGGCGAGTGCTATCTCTGGGACCCAGCCTTCGCCGCCAAGATGGCGACCAACAATCGCCTGATCGACGATCTGAAGTATTTCACGAACGTGTTCAAATCAGGCAAGGGCCTGTTCGGCGGCATCAAGGACGGGATGAAGCTTGCGGCAACTGGCAAGAAATTCCTGCTGGAAAACCGCTTCCTGCTTCACGTCACGATCGACGATTGCAGCGCAGCGGGCGCGGCGGCGCGGCTCGATGCGGCTGTCGCCATCGGCACCGGCCAGGGCGGCGTGCCAATTTCGCCATCCATTCCCCGTGCGCTGCGGGCCATGCCGTTCAACGATTTCACGACGGTTACCTTTGCCGACCAGCGGCTGCGCAACCTGCCCACGCACGGGATCATGCCGCACAGCCGGATCGCGGCGGCCGCCAGCGACGTTCAAGACTATTTCCGCGATAACGAAAGCCGCATGGCCGAACATGACGTGACCGTTGGCACGATCTACTTTGCAGTCGGTTCGAACGCGATCTGCTGCGAGCCGCTGTTCTACTGGACCGATCCGCAGCTCGCGGCACATGACCGCAGCGCGGAATCCAGTGACCTTGCCCTGCTGAAGACAATGCCGATGCGCCCTCCCGCAGGGCAGCTCGTGGCGGAAATGCGGGCCGAACTCGTCGCGCTGTTCACCGCCCATGGCGCGGTTCACTGCCAGATCGGCAAATCCTACCCCTATCGCGAGACGCGCCAGCCCGAAACCTTCGCCCTGCTGCAGGCGATCAAGACAGCAATCGATCCTGCCAACGCGATGAATCCGGGCGCGCTGGGATTATAAGATAAAACCCGGCGCTCTCCGTTGGAAAGCGCCGGGCCGCCGCCTCAGTCGCGGATTGAAAGCCCGACGCTGGCAACCGCAGCGGCGATGATCTCGTGATCGATGTCGGGTGCACCACCCGCCAGTGCAGCAGCGCCAACGATTGCACCGTCGATGGCAGTTACCACAACCCCACCGCCCAAGGGCAGAAATGCGCCTTCGACCGCAGCATTGAGGCCCGTGACGACCGCAGGCTTATCGCCGAACACCGCAGCTGTCTTGATCGACGAGCGCCGGAATCCCAACGCGGTCCGTGCCTTTGCGCGTGCGATGTCGACGCCGAAAGGCCCCGCTGCATCGGTGCGTTCGGCGGCACGGATGGCTCCGGCAGGGTCGGTTATCACAACGGACGCGCCGCCAAGGCCTTTCGCTGTTGCGCCTTCCATTGCCGCTGCAATGATGGCTTTGGCCTGGGCCAGATTAATCTCAGTCATAATGCCTCCAAAGGTTCGGAAATTTTCAGGCCGTCTCGAAAAGACGGCCCGCGCCGCGAATGGGGTCGTCCAAGCCAAGGATGCGCAGGGCATGCCACATCAGGGCCTGCGTGCCGCTGATCACCGGTCGGCCGGTCACGGCCTCGATCGTGGCAATGGCATCCATCGTCTGGATGGCGGTGCACGGTATCCACAGCGCGTCCGCATCGGGCCGCTGCGCCATCGCGGCAATGGCGAAAGCCGCGATCTCCGGCGGCTGGATGTTCCCGACCTCGACAATCCCGACGGGCGTCGTCAGGAAACTGTCGACGGCGAAGCCTTCCGCTTCGGCATAGTCGGCCACCCATCCGTTCGTTTCGGAAGAATAAGGCGTCATGATCGCAAGTCTGCGGCCGCCCACCGCCCGGAGCGCTGAGGCACATGTGGCGGCAAGGCCGATGGCAGGCTTCCCCCCCGCCGCCTCGGACAGTGCAGTCAGAAGATCGCGCTCGGCCTGCGCCCCGGCGAACAGGCTTCCGATCGTGCAGGCATAGGCAATCACGCCTGCCCCGGCAAAGGCCAGGTCCCGCGCCATCTCGGGCGCGGCGGCAGCCACCGGGGCCACTCATGCTCCAGCATTACGCCCGGCGCAGGCTGGATGATGCCAATCCGGCCTCGCGCGCCGGGTGCACGGCGCTTGTCTGCTGGCATGACGATTCCGCTCCTCAATTCAACAGATCGCCCGGCCCGGCCAGGCCGATCAGGCTGCGTGCGAGCGACGTCAGGACATAGAGTTCTGGATCGTCCATCTGCCGGGCATACCCGGAGGTAACAAAGGTATGGATGAGCCCGCGTGCCGCTTCTTCGGGCAGGCTGTTCAGCTTGGCAAAGCCTGCCACGTCCAGCGGCGCATTGTCTGCCAGCACGGCAAGCGCACGCAATCCCACCGTCAGAAAATCCTGTTCGCCATACCGGTTCATTCGCAGCTCCAGAAGCTCGCCAACGACGTCTCGCACAAAGCCATCACGCAGGGCCACGCAGTCCTGACGCACAACCAGTATCCGGTTTTGGCCGGCCACACAGAGGTTCATGCACGCGTCACCGCATACTGGTGGGCCTTATGCCGCGACTGGATGACAGCCATTGCAATGCGCTAGGATCGCGCGATGACGCAAAACTCCTCTTCCGGCGCCCGTGCGCCTCGCATGCGTGTGGCTCGCGGGCCGAAGCGGCCTGACTATCTCGGCGATCGCGATCTCGATCGCTTGATGATGATGTTTACGGCCCTGCTTTGCGAAGTGAGCGCACTGCGAGAACGGCTCGATACGCATGAGCTGCTTGCAGCTTCCGGCCAAGTGGCGACTGCAGAAGCCATCGACGCGTTCGAGCCACTTCCCGGCGATCTGCAGCGTCGGGCCGCCACGCGCGAAGCCATGCTGGCCCGCGTGTTCCGCGTTGCCATGGAAGAACTGGAACTGGCACGCCAGGCCGACATGAACGGTCCCACCGTGGAGGACGTAATATGACGCAGTACCGACACGCCGTTCTGCCTGGCCAGACCCATGACGAAGCCTCGCGCGAGGCGTTCTGCGGTTCGTTGCGGAAACTCTTCACCGAAGTGCTGTGGCCGGGCAGCCGCGACGTTTACGAGGAACTGGCGCGCCCTGCATTCGAGCGGCGCACCGGCCATGCCCCCGCCAATGTCCGCGAAGTGCG
>JAZKBJ010000091.1:2129-5416 GCA_040388685.1 Pseudomonadota bacterium | reverse complement strand
CCGCATGGCAAATCTGCTGGGCCGCTGCGCGCAGGAATTGTTGTGGGACACCGTTGGCGAATCCATCGACCGCCAGCTCGATACGCTCAATGCACGGGCTGGCGCTGTAACCGATCCAATCGGCAGTGCCCGCACCAATCCCGACCTGGCCGTGCCGCGCTACATGGACATGGTCGATATCCATGTCATGCCCGGCAATTTCCATACAGCGCGAAGCGACGACGACGTTTATGCAGCGGCGCTGTACGATCGCGGGGTGCATCATTTCGCTTATGGCGGCATGGGACCGGAAAACGAACTGATCGGCCGGGCAATGGCCGGATGGCTCAAGGAAAACTTCCCTGATTTCAGGCCGAAACGCATCCTCGACATGGGCTGCGGGCCGGGCTTTTCGACCCTGCCGTGGAAACGGATATACCCCGATGCCGAAGTCCACGGCATCGACATAAGCGCGCCGATGGTGCGATACGCCCATGCCCGCGCCGAAGACCTCGGCGTTGCCGTGCATCTGTCGCAACAGGACGCGGCAGCGACCGATTTTCCCGATGGCTACTTCGATCTGATCACGTCGTGCCTGCTGACGCACGAAAATCCGGTGCCGCAGATCCGCAGCATGTTCGCCGAAAGCCATCGCCTGCTGGCACCGGGCGGGATGATGTTCATCGATGGCGCACACCCGCCCGCCGACAATCACGAGGACGAGTTCTTCACGACCTGGTTCAACTACAACGCGAACGAGCCGTTCGCGGTCGGCCTGCGCAAGCTCGACTTGCAAGAGGCGTTTGCCACTGCGGGGTTCCCCAAGGGCGCCTACTTCTCGTCGGGCGCGCGCGAGGCAGTCTATCTCAAGGGGATGGCCGGCAAGGCCAAGCGTAAGTCGGCGTCGGCAGGCTATCGGGGCACGATCAAGCCCTGACAGCCTGTCCCGGCTAAACCTGCCTCGCCAAAGTCGGTGGCGGGCGCAGGGTGACGATGATCCCCGCCGACGTCAGGAACAGGATCGCGCCAACATAAAGCGATGCCGTATAGCTTCCTGTCGCGTCCACCATACGCCCTGCGGCCAGCGGCCCGATACCGCTGCCCACGCCATAAAGCGTATAGAGCAGACCGTAGATCTTGCCGTAATTGTGCCGCCCGAAATATTTCGCGCAGAAATAGGCGGCAATGTCGTGCTCGGCGCCTCCGGCAAGGCCGATCAGGACGATGGCAACGCCGCACAGTACAAGATCGTCACCTGAAACCGTCAGTAAAAGGCACGACAGTGCGGGCAATCCGAACATTGCAAAGGCCACGGTGGGGCCATGCATCCGGTCCAGCAGGAAGCCGCTGATCAATCGCCCGACCGTGACCGCGATGCCGATCAGGCCCGCGAGTGCCGCAGCCGATCCCGCACTGATCCCGCGATCGGTGAGCAAGGGAACGCAATGGACGATGACCGATGCGATCGCAAAGGCAACGACCGTGAACGATAGTGCCATCTGCCAGAAGCACCGCGTTTTCAGCGCCTCGGCAAAGCCGTGACCGTTGGTCGCCGCTTCTGCACTTCCGGCAGGGCCGCCGGCTTGCTCGGCAGCGGGTTCCCTGAAGAAAAGGAATGTGAGCGGCAGTCCGAAGATGAGCGGTAGGGCCGCCAGTCCAAGATAGGCGGCCCGCCAGCCATGCGTTTCGACCAGCCAGTTAATATAGGTAGGTAGAAGCGCACCGATCAGTCCGGTGCCGACAAGCGACAGGCCAAGGGCAAGGCCGCGCCCTTCGATAAACCAGCCGGTGATAGCGCGGCTCCAGGTCATCGTCATCGTGCCTGCACCCAGGACGGCGACCAGCGCGTAACCCAGGTAGAACAGCGGCAACGAAGCGGGCAGCAGCGCAAATCCCGCAAATGCGAACACGAGGAAAGCCTGAGAGACGAGAATCACCCGTCTTGCGCCGAAGCGGTCCGCCATGGCGCCTGCCAGCACGCCTGCAAACAGGCCGCCGATAGTCAGAAACAGCGGTGCGGCGGTGATTTCAGCACGGGTCCAGCCGAAAGCCTGCGACAGCGGTTCGACGAATGCGCCGAAGCTGTAGAACGCCAGCGGCACCGCCCCCGCGCCTGCCCCGAAAGCCGAGGCAAGGACAACCGGCCATGCGCGCCTGAATTCCGCGCGCCTGATCTGGTCGGGCCTGACCTCGTCGACCGATCCCATCAGTGGCCTGCCGAGGCGGTGCCGTTCAGCACGCTATCGAGTTCGGCAATGTCCTGCGCCGTTGCGGTCCATGTCGCAGCTTGTGCGTTGGCTACTACCTGTTCAACCTTGGTAGCCCCGGCAATCACGCAGCCGACGCTACGCTGATAGAGCAATGCGCCGATCGCGATGTCTACCAGCGTCCGGCCACGCGCTTGCGCAAAAGCCGCCAGCGCCTCGATGATGTCATACGTCCTATCGTCAATCGCACGCCCCGCCATGCGCGTCCCTTCGGGCGCGGGCCTGTTCCGGCGATACTTGCCTGTCAGCCAGCCGTTGGCGAGCGGGAAATAGGGAAGTAGCCCCACGCCGAAGCGTTCGCAGGCCGGGATAAGGTCCTTTTCGGCGCTGCGTTCCAACAGGCTGTAGTGGTTCTGTGCCGATACGAACCGCTCGTTACCGCGCGTCCGGGCGATCCAGTCCGCATCGCCAAGTTCCCAGCCAGAGAAGTGCGAATGCCCGATGTACCGAACCTTCCCTTCACGAACCAGTTCGTCCAGCGCCGCAATCGTCTCCTCTATCGGGGTCCGCGCGCAGGGCCAGTGCATCTGGTACAGATCGATGTAGTCGGTGTTCATGCGCCGCAGGCTGGCTTCACAGGCCTGCCGGATATAACGCCGCGATCCCCAGGCAATATCGTGGCGAGCGTCCATTCCCGCGCCCCACTTGGTCGCCAGTATCACCTCGTGCCTGCGCTCCTTGAATATCTCGCCAAGGAATGTTTCGGAACCGCCGTTACCGTAAAGGTCGGCGGTATCGAAAAAGGTGATGCCTGCATCGAATGCCGCATCGCAGACGGCGCGGGTCTGCTCCAGGTCCATCAGGCCATAAGCGGCATTCGCCCCGGCAATGCTGGTGGAAGATCCCCCGAAGTTGTTGCAGCCAAGGCCCACGACTGAAACCGTAAGACCCGATTGCCCAAGTTGACGATACTGCATGACGGATTGGTCCTGAATAGATTGGGATCAGATAACAGAAGGCGGCAGGCTTGCACCGATGATGATGACAGCCATGATTGGCCATTGCGTGCCGTGATTGTGCCAGCGATGACGGGTGCCGTTT
>JAZKBJ010000091.1:0-2119 GCA_040388685.1 Pseudomonadota bacterium | reverse complement strand
CAGACCAGCCAACTGGAGCGACAATGCTGCCCTCGTTTTGCACCAGCGTATCGCCCGCGTTCAATGTGACCTCGACGCCGTCATCCAGCTCAAGCCAAATCGTGCCGGATATGACGATGACGATGTCTGCCGATGCACTGGCGTGAAAGCCCGCCGCATCGTTGATGTCGGGCCAGGCATTCTGCACCGCGTGATCTTCTGGCACCCTGTCCGGGCGTCGGCTTGAAAGGCTGACGCGCACGCCCCCCGCCGCGGGCCACCAGCCGGATATCGGCGGAACCGCCGCATCACCCATGACCGGCGGCCGGTCGGCACCCCACAAGACCAGCGCGCGCTCGTCGCCTTGCAGCACGCTGTCGGAAACGACGACCGCCTTGCCCAAGGCATTGACGCCCGTCACCACCTGCCGAACGCCATCTTTCAATCGTTGAGGGAAATTGCAATGCATGGGGCGGCCTTGGAAGTGCGTTGCCAGACTGGGCTATCGCGGGCCGCATCGCACCTGCCGCCGTGCATTTACCCGACATCTGGGCAAACGGCGTCAACCCTTGCCAAAGCATCCCGAACGAACGCTGCCGAAGCGACCAGCGTGCGCGATGCTTCCGCGATGATCCGCCCGACTGTCAGATAGCCATGAACCTGACCGGGCAAATGCCGCAAGGTCAGCTCGCCTCCCGCGGCGCAAATGCGCTGGCCCAGCGCCAGCCCTTCGTCCCGAAGCGGATCGTGGCCCGCGATGGCAAGAAATGTGGGAGGTAGGCCGGAAAAATCCGGTGCGATCAATGGGGATGCGCGCCAATCGGCCGCGTCAGACGGCACTGCCAGATAATGGCTTGCAAACCAGCTCATGGTCCCGGCCGTAATCGGGACGCCTGACACGCTCTGGTAAGATGGGGTGCCCCCGCGCAGATCGGTAACTGGATAATACAGCAATTGCGCCGCCGGTCTCGTCCGGCCCATCTGCGCTGCAGCCAGCGAGCAGACCAGCGCAAGACACCCCCCGGCGCTGTCGCCGGCAAGGACCAGCCGGTCGGGACGGAATCCCAGTCGGAAGGCATTATCAAAGACCCATTCATGGGCGTCGAGCGCATCTTCGACAGCCGCGGGAAAAGGATGTTCGGGCGCGAGGCGGTAATCCACTGCAATCACCGGAAGATCGGCATGGGTCACCAGATGACGGCAGATGGCATCATGAGTGTCGAGATCGCCGATGACCCAGCCGCCACCGTGGAAAAACAGGATACAGCCTTCCTCGGCGCGCGGGCGACGATCGGGCAGGTAATGCCGCAAGCGGATTGGCCCCATCCGGCCCGGCATCGCCATATCTGTCACTGCACCGACCGCGATTTGCGGGAGGTTCACCGTATCGCGCCCGGCCCGGTAGAAGGATCTGGCCTGTTCGACGGATAGGGTTTCGAACGGGGGACGCGCCGCATTCCTGACCATTGCCAGATAGGCCTGGGCATCAGGGTCGAACGGCGCATCCATCAATCGCTGACCGATTCCCGGATCAGGTAGGCCTCGTCATCGAAGCGTGCGGTCTGGCTGACGTAATCCTGCACGGTGCCGGACCAGTTGTTGACCACACGGCCAGCGGCATTCTTGTACCAGCTGGTGCAGTTGCCCGCCCATGCACTGCCGTCCATGTCCTGCTGGAGTGCGCGGTCATAGTCCTCCATCGCCTCGCGGCGGACCTCAAGCGTCAGATCCTGATCCAGAATCTTGCGGACGGCCTGCACGATATAACCGAACTGCGCTTCGAACATCGAAAGGATGCTGTTATGGCCAAGGTTCGTGTTCGGGCCATAGATCATGAAGAAGTTGGGGAAACCGGCAACCGTCATGCCCTTGTAGGCCCGCGCGCCACCGCGCCATTCGTCCCGCAGCGAAACGCCGGCGCTGCCGTGAACCTCTACCGGCCCCTGAAAACTCTGTGTTTCAAAGCCCGTGCCCCACACGATCACATCGCAGGCGTGCAGCGTACCATCGCGGGTCACGATACCTTCGGGAACGATACGTTCGAGGGCTTCGGTCACAAGGCTGACATTGTCGCGGCATAGCGCGGGGTAATAGTCGTCTGACCGCAGCACGCGCTTGCAGCCAAGCGGGAAATCCGGGA
>JAZKBJ010000090.1:3034-3909 GCA_040388685.1 Pseudomonadota bacterium | reverse complement strand
ACGCCGTCTACAAGGACACTGAGAACTATTCGTCCTGCGTGGCCGTCGCCGGACGGGGCGTTCTGATTGAAGGGGCACCGGGGACCGGCAAGTCCAGCCTTGCGCTCGCGCTGATTGATCGCGGCGCCATGCTGGTCGGCGACGATGGCGTTTTGCTGTCGGCGCATGACGGACGCCTGATTGCCGCGCCCCATCCGGAGATTTCCGGCAAGCTGGAAGTGCGCAACGTCGGGCTGGTGGACATGCCCGTCGCGGCGGCGATCCCTGTTGCGTTGGTCCTTCGCCTCGATGCCGATGCACCGCGCTTTATCGACGCACCGGAAACCGTGCACCTGGCAGGCATCGCGCTGCCGTTGGTGCACCTGTTTCCCGATACGCCTGCACTCGCCCTGCGCGCGGAAATTGCGCTGGTGACTTACGGGTTGACGATTTCCTGATACGGGACAAGTCGCCAACCGGACTTTTCAAGCCCGCCGGGAAGGCGCAAAGCGAGTCTCCCATGCCGCATGAGTCTTCTCCCCAGCGCATTCTCCTCGTCACCGGCCTGCTCGGTGCGGGCAAGACCACCGCATTGCGCACCCTGGAGGACATGGGCTGGGAAGCGATCGACAACTTCCCCATCCGCCTGCTCGACCGCTTGCTCGAAACCGAGCACGGCTCGGCGCGGGTCGATTCGGGCGCGCCCATGGCGATCGGCTTCGATACGCGCACCCGGGGGTTCGATCCCGCGCACACCATCGCCATGGTCAAGAAGCTTGCGCAACGGACCGACCTGCAGGTGACCACGCTGTTCCTCGATTGTGCAGGGACCGAACTTGAGCGCCGCTACAACGAAACGCGCCGCCGCCATCCGATGAGCGAGGACAAGCCCGCCG
>JAZKBJ010000090.1:0-3024 GCA_040388685.1 Pseudomonadota bacterium | reverse complement strand
GCTTCACCGCGAACGATCTGCAGCAGGCGATTCGCGCGCAGTTCGGTGCGGAAACCCCAGCCCCGACCACGCTCAACATCAGCAGTTTCGGCTTTTCACGCGGCACCCCGCCGCTGGCCGACCTCGTTTTCGACATGCGCTTTCTCGCCAACCCTCACTGGGTCGACACCTTGCGTCCGCAGACCGGGCGCGATGCGCCGGTCGGCGATTATATCCGGCAGGATCCGGCATTTGACGAGGCTTTTGCCCGCATCCGCGACCTGCTGCTGCTGCTGCTTCCGCGCTATCAGGAGCAGGGCAAGGCCTATGTCCATGTGGCGTTCGGCTGCACCGGCGGGCGGCACCGATCGGTGTTCATGGCCGAGCAGATCGCTTCTGCCTTGCGCGAAGCAGGATTTTCTCCCACATTGCTGCACCGCAACCTGTCGTCCCGGGCGGCTGACATGCTCGAAGGCAGTCAGCTCCAGGTCGGCAAGGGATAAGCAGATGGGTGGGACAGCGCTGGAAGCCATGCATTTCTATTCCCAGTCGTCTTGTGTGCCCCGCGTCCATGCCAAGCCTGCGTTCAGGCATAGTCTGGCAAAGTGCCCGGCCACGTTTCGGAGCCTGCCCCGTTCATGATCGGTCTCATTCTCGTTACCCATGGTGCCCTCGCCGACGAATTCATCCACGCGATGGAACATGTCGTGGGGCGGCAAACCGACGTCATCGGCGTGTGCATCGGCCCCAATGACGATATGGAAAAGCGCCGCAAGGAAATCGCGGACGCGATCAAGCGCGTCGACAGCGGCCAGGGCGTCATCATCCTGACCGACCTGTTCGGCGGAACACCATCGAACCTCGCCATCTCGCTGATGCAGGCGGGCAAGGTTGAAGTGATTGCCGGGATCAATCTGCCCATGCTGATCCGTCTGGCCAAGGCTCGCAATTGCATGGGCGTCAAGGAGGCGACATCGGCCGCGCGCGACGCTGGCCGGAACTACATAACGATCGCTTCCGAATTTCTGGGGCAGGACGCTTGATGGCAGAGCAGGGTTACGTCACCCGCGAAACGGTGACGATCGTCAATCAGCGGGGCCTTCACGCCCGCGCCAGTGCGAAATTCGTGAACGCCGTTGCCAAGCTGCCAGAGGGCATCGACGTGACCGTGGCGAAGGACGGAACGGACGCCAATGGCGGATCGATCCTCGGCCTGATGATGCTGGGCGCCGCCAAGGGCGATACGGTCGATGTGGCCGTGGCGGGGCCGGAAGGCGACGCCGATGCGATACTGATGAAGCTCACCGGACTGATAAAGGACGGGTTCGGAGAAGACTGATCCGAATGCCCGGATTTTCCCCCAGCGCGGCCTGCGAACGGACGCTCCCCTTGCCGCCGCTGGCTTGCTGACGCATGGGGGCGGCATGACGCGCAAGATCATCACCGGCTATTCCAACCCGACGGTCAAGTTCGTGCGATCCTTGCGCGAAAAGAAGTACCGGCGGCTCGAACGCAAATTCCTCGCCGAAGGCTTGCGCTTGCTGACCGACGCGCGCGAGGGGGGGCGCCTGCCCGAAATCCTGCTGATGGCTCAGGGGCGCGAAGGGCATCCGCTGCTGGATGAACTTGAAGCGCTGGTGGACGCAAACGGCGGCGAGGTGATCGAACTGCCGGTGGATATTCTCGCCAAGGTTACCGGCAAGGAAAACCCGCAGGCCGTGGCGGGGGTCTTTGCCGAATGGGATACCTCGATCCGCCTGATCGACCGGCACGCCGCGCCGATCTGGCTGGTGGCGCACGCCATGCGCGATCCGGGCAACCTTGGCACGATGCTGCGCACGGCCGACGCCGTCGGCGCGGGCGGGCTTATCCTGATCGACGATTGCGTCGATCCGTTCTCGGTCGAGGCGGTGCGCGCCAGCATGGGCGCCATCTTTACCGAGAAGCTGGCGCAGGTCCGCTGGGACGAATTTATCGGCTGGCTGCGCGAAGGTGAAGGCCAGCTTGTGGCGGCCAGCCTGCGCGAAGCCGTGCCCTATCGCGGCGCGCCCTATGCGGGCCCATGCTTCGTCATGGTCGGTCACGAATCGCGCGGGCTTCCCGAGGACTACGAGATGGCCTGCGACTTGCGCGTGACGATGCCGATGAAGGGCCGCGCGGACAGCCTCAACGCCGCGGTGGCCGGCGCGGTGCTGGCCTATGAAGTTCTTGCCACGTTTGATGGATAAGCCCTGACGGCCCGGTTAATCGCCCGGTCAGTCGTGCGGGTGTATTGTCCTGTCATGCCCAAGGCTTTCGCCCTGATTTTCGTCCCGGTCGCCCTTCTGGGGGGCTGCGCAACCGCGCCGACCGGCGGCGCTGGACTTGCAGGCACGAAGTGGTCGATCATGCGGATCGACGGTGCGGCTCCGGTCGCGCCGGACAAGGCCATTATGCGTTTCGAGCAGGACCGTCTTTCCGCGAATGTCGGCTGCAACGGCATCGGCGGGGATTACCGCGTCGAGGGCGGCCGTCTGATTGCCGGGCCGCTCATGGCCACACGGATGTTCTGTGAGGGACCCGTCTGGAAGCAGGAAGAGGCCGTCAACGCGCTGCTGTCCGCAGCGCCGGAGATGCAGCGCAGCGGTGCCACGATGCGCCTGATGTCGGGCGGCCACGCGCTCGATCTGCAACTCGCTTCGGATTGATCAGTCGCCAGCGATGAACGCGGTGATTTTCCAGCTGCCGTCCTTGGGTTCGGCGATCAGCCGGTAATCGAGCAGGCTGCGCAGTCGCGCGGTTTCCACCCACCCTTTTTCGCCATTGTCGAGCGTCACCCGAGTCAATTTCGCGCCCGGCTTGAACGCAAGTGGATCGATGCCGACGATGAACCAGCCGACATTGCCTTGCGGCTGCCCTTTCGGCGAGTCCAGCAGGTCCGCATCGTCCCCGGTGACGAGCATGGCGCTGTAGCTGTCGATATTGTCGGGCACGTTCCAGAATACCCAAGGCATGGCGGCCAGACCACCTTCGACCGCGCAACCAAGGGGCAGAATACCTGAGAGT
>JAZKBJ010000089.1:20002-20512 GCA_040388685.1 Pseudomonadota bacterium | reverse complement strand
GCAAATCCGACGAACTGATCATCAACAAGCGCGAGATCAAGACGACGGTCACCGTAGGCGACCGCGAGATCGTGGCGCTGGGCGGGCTGCTCGACGACAACGAGCAGCGCACGCTCGAAAAGGTGCCGTTCCTGGGCGACATTCCGGTGCTGGGCGAACTGTTCAAGTCGCGCGGGAAAAGCCGGGTCAAGACCAACCTGATGGTGTTCATCCGCCCGACGATCCTGCGCAACGTCGCTGATCGGCAGGCGCTGGCGGCGCGGCGCTATGGCGTGGTGCGGGGGGCGCAACTGGACTTCGATCCCAAGCGTGAGCCAGGCATCGACGACCTGATCGTCGATTATATGGGCGCGACCCTGCCCGCAGCGCCGCAAGCGCAAGTGGCCGTGGTGACTCCGGGTGACACGCTGATCCGGCCCAAGGCTTCGACCGTGCCGCTGGAGCAGTCCGAACTTCCACCGAGCAACGCACGGAACTGATCCGATGGAGCCCGCGCAGGACACGCCCGAT
>JAZKBJ010000089.1:19375-19992 GCA_040388685.1 Pseudomonadota bacterium | reverse complement strand
TCGGCGCGGTCAGCATTGCGCTGCCTGTAGCGATGGCGCCAGCGAGCCTCCCTTATGCCTTTGCGCGCGACAATGGGCTGCTGGTCGAAAGTGAAGATGACGGCTCGGTAGCGCTGGCCATGCGCGACGGGGCCGATCCGCTGGGGCTGCTCGAAGTGCGGCGCGTGCTGGGAAGACCGCTCTCTACGCGCAAGGTGACCGCACCTGAGTTCGAGAAGCTGCTTGCCGAAGTCTATGCGCAGGACGGCGCGGCCCAAGTGGTGGGCGACATGGGCATCGCGGGGGACGGGCTTGACCCGCTCGCGCTTGGCCTGCCGAGCGCCGAGGATTTGCTCGACAGTGCCGACGATGCGCCCGCGATCCGCCTGATAAACGGGCTGATTGCGGAAAGTCTGCGACAGGGCGTGTCGGACATTCATATCGAACCATATGAAACCGCGCTGGTCGTGCGGATGCGCGTGGACGGTGTCCTGACCGAGAAGCTGCGCATGCCGCCCCACGTTGCCCCGGTGCTGGTCAGCCGCATCAAGGTGATGGCGAGGCTGGATATTGCCGAGCGCCGCATGCCGCAGGACGGGCGTATTTCGTTGAGCCTTGGCGGGAAGCTGGTCGATGTG
>JAZKBJ010000089.1:10339-19365 GCA_040388685.1 Pseudomonadota bacterium | reverse complement strand
CCCTGCCCAACCGCGCGGGCGAGCGTGTGGTGATGCGCCTGCTCGACAAGGAAAACGCCGGACTGGATCTCGCGCATCTCGGGCTGGACGCGAAGGCCGAGGACGCCTTGCGCCGCGCGCTGGCCGAACCCAATGGCATCGTGCTGGTCACCGGGCCGACCGGATCGGGCAAGACGACCACGCTTTACGCCGCGCTGCGCGGCCTGAACGACGGCGCGCGCAATATCCTGACTGTGGAAGATCCTGTGGAATACGCTGTGGATGGCGTTGGCCAGACGCAGGTCAATTCCAAGGTCGGGCTGACCTTCGCTGCCGGACTGCGCGCGATCCTGCGGCAAGACCCGGACGTTGTAATGATCGGCGAAATCCGTGACCGCGAGACGGCGGACATCGCGGTCCAGGCTTCGCTGACCGGGCATCTCGTGCTGTCCACGGTGCATACCAACGATGCCGCTGGCGCGATTACCCGCATGCGCGACGTGGGTGTGGAGCCGTTCCTCCTCGCCTCGACCTTGCGCGCGGTGATTGCGCAGCGGCTGGTGCGACGGCTGTGCCCACACTGCCGCGAAGTGCGCCCGCTCGATGCGGGAATGGCCGATGTGCTGGGGATGAAGGCTGGACGCACGGTGCATATGGCCAAGGGCTGCACCGAGTGCGGCCAGACGGGCTATGCGGGCCGTGTCGGTGTATTCGAGGCGGTGCGGGTGGACGATGTGATCCGCCAAATGATCCACGACAATGCCGATGAAGCCGCGATTGCGCGCCATGCCTTTGCGGATTCGCCGACGCTGACCAAGGCGGTGCGGCGCATGGTCAAGGATGGTGTGACCAGTCCCGAGGAGGCCGCGCGGATCATGCGGCGGGATAGCTGATGGCCCGCTTCGCCTATCACGCGATCGACCCCAAGGGCGCCGAACGGCGCGGCGCGATCGAGGCTGTGGGCGAGGCGGCGGCGCGCGAGAAGCTGACGGCGCGAGCATGGTTCGTGGTCAGCCTTGCGCCCGATGCGGCGGCCTCGGCACGGCGCGCGGCAACATCGAGCAGTGGTGCCAGCTGGTTCGCGGCCAAGCTTTCGGCCAAGCAACTGGCGCTGTTCACGCGGCAGTTTTCGTCGCTGATGGTGGTCAGTCCGCTCGAAGAGACGCTGCGCACGATTTCGCGCCAGACCGAGAAGGTGAAGGCGCAAGCCATCCTGACCAACGTCCACGCCGGGATCGTCGAGGGCCTGCCGCTGGCCGAGGCGATGCGGCGCGAGGAGCCGAGCTTTCCGCCGATCTATCGCGCAATGATCGCGGCGGGCGAAAATTCGGGCAGTCTGCCCGCGATTGCCGACCGGCTGGCCGATATGCTCGAACGGCAGGCGCACGTGCGGGGGAAGATCATCGCGGCGCTCGCCTATCCCATCGTGCTGTCGCTGGTGGCGATCGGGGTGGTCACGGGCCTGATGATCTCGGTCGTCCCGCGCGTGGTCGAACAGTTCGACAATGCCAGCAGGCAGTTGCCGATGCTGACGCGGGTGGTGATCGGCATTTCGCAGTTTCTCAGCACTTGGTGGTGGGCGCTGCTGATCGTGTTGGCGCTATCGGTCATCGGGTTCGTGCGGGCCTTGCGCAACCCGGCGTTCAAGTTGCGCTTCGACGCCGGGCTTCTGCGCATTCCATTCATCGGCAAGCTGATCCGCGATGTTCACGCCGCCTCGCTGGCGCGTACGTTGGCGACCATGATCGAAGCGCGCTTGCCGCTGGTCGACGGATTGCGGCTGTCTACACGTACGGTATCGAATGCGGTGCAGGCAGCGGCGCTTGCCGGCATTGCCGAGAACGTGCGCGCGGGCGGATCGCTCTCTACCGCGCTGCGTGAGGCGGGCACGTTTCCGCCGCTGCTGGTCTATCTTGCCGCCAGCGGCGAGGCGGCGGGGCAACTGGGGGTGATGCTGGAGCGCGCCGCCGACTATCTCGAACGCGAATTCGAGGCCTTTACCGCTGCCGCGATGGCGCTGCTCGAACCGGCGATCATCGTCGTGATGGGCACGATGGTCGCGCTCATCATTCTTGCGATCCTGCTGCCAATCCTGCAGCTCCAGAATCTGACCGGACTGTGATCATGACCCACCAAAACGTGACGGAACCTCGCCATGATGAAAGCAATCGTCGCCGCAACGGCTTCAGTCTTGTTGAGCTGATGGTCGTCATCTTCATCATCGGTCTGCTGGCAACGGTCGTGCTGATCAACGTCCTGCCGAGCCAGGACAAGGCCATGGTAGTGAAGGCCCGCAGCGATATCGCCACGCTGGAGCAAGCGATGGAAATGTACCGACTCGACATGGCCAGCTACCCCGGACTGGGCGAGGGCCTCACCGCGCTGAAGACTCCGCCGGCCAACCTCTCGATGCCGCAGAACTACCGTTCCGGCGGCTACGTGAAGGACGTGCCGAGCGATCCCTGGGGCCACGCCTACCAGTATCAGGTGCCGGGACGTGACGGGAAGCCGTTCGAAGTCTTCTCGCTCGGGGCCGATGGTCAGCCGGGCGGGACCGATCTTGCCGCCGATATCTACGCGGGAAAGAACTAGATACCGCCGATGCCGCAGCCCGAGCCTTCAGTGGATGGCCTGATCGTCCTCCTGCCCGCAGAGCCCGGCCATGGCTGGCGCTGGTGGCGGGTGACGGCCAGCGTTGTCGGGCGTGAACACATCTTCGACGGTGCAGGCAACAGCGCGCCGTGGGGCGATGTGGGCGCAGTGACGGCGCTGGTCCCGGCGGGGCCGGTGCCGGTTCTGGACAAGCCACTGCCGCTGGGCATGCCGCTGGTGCAGGCCCTGGCAGCGGAGCGGCTTGGCCTCGCGCAAGGTGGTGCGCTTGCGCAGGGCGAGCGTCACGTCGCCGTTGCCGCCGCCGAGGGCCGTCTGCTCTCGGCCAGCGTCGATCAGCACGAGATGGACCGCTGGATCGCAGCGCTTTCGGAACAGGGCCTCGATCCGCCAGCAATCGTGCCCGCTGCGCTGGTGCTGCCGCGCGAAGAGGTAGCGCTCGTGCTCGGCAATCTGGGCGGGCAGCTGCTGGCGCGCAGTGCCGATGCTGCTTTTGCAGGTGAGGCTGCTCTCGTCGAGGCGCTGGCCGGCGATCTCGACCAGACCGCGCTGGACGATCATCAGCTTGCCGGGCGACTGGCCACCGTTCATGCCTCACCGCCGCTGAACCTGCGACAAGGTATCTATTCTCTGCGCCGCGTATCGGTGTTCCGCGTAGCGAACTGGCAGGGGCTTGCGCGCATGGCGGCGACGGCTGCGCTTCTCGCCCTGCTGCTGATGCTGGTATGGATCGTGAAATGGAACATGGACAGTTCGGCGCAGGAAGCCCGTGCGCTCGAACTGGTGCAGGCGCGGTTTCCCGCTGCCACCGATCTCGCTAACGCCGAACGCCTGCTGAATGCGGAGCTGGTCCGGCGTGGGCAAGGCGGTGCAAGCTTTGCCGCGCCTGCAGCCGCCCTGTTCGATGCGCTTCGGCCGGTACCGGGCGTGCGGCTGCGCGATCTGGGTTATGGCGCAGATGGCACGCTGCGCTTCACCGCAGCCGCGCCGCGTGCCGAGGATGTCAATGCAGTGCTGCTGGCGTTGCAGAACGGCGGCTGGAAAGTGACCGTGCCGCCCGCTCTTGCGCCCGACCCAACCGGGGCGACCGTCGCCGCAATTACATTGAGGGCACCGTGATGGGGCGGGTTTCGGCCTGGTATATCGGCCTGACCAGTCGCGAGCGCTGGCTGGTGAGCTTGGCTGGCGGCATTACCGCGCTTGTCCTGCTGGTCTATGGCGTGATCCTGCCGGTGGGCAGTGCCTTGGATGACGCAGCCGTGCGTCACCGCGAGGCGACCGAGCGCGCCGGGCGGATCACGGGGCAACTGGCTGCACTCAAAGCCGCGCCGCCTGTCAGGGCTGCCGCCCTTGCAGGGCCGGTCGAACAGATCGCGGGGGCTAGCGCGCAGGAAGCCGGATTTGTTGTCCAGTCGAACCAGCGCCAAGGGGCCGACATGACGGTGATCGTGATCCCGACCGCGCGCCCTGCGGCGGCGATGGCGTGGGTAGACGGGCTTTCGGGCCAGGGGCTGGCGGTCGAGCAATTGACGATGACGCCTGCGCCGGACGGGACGGTTTCGGTCAGCGTCACATTGCGGCGGGTGGGCCCATGATCGGGCGCTGGATCTTTGTGCGCGACCGCGCGCTGACCCGTCGCGGCTGGTTGGCATTGGCGGGTTTGACGTCGGCCGCGCTACTTGCGCTGCTGCCCTTGCGGCTGATGCTCGGCTGGGCTGCGCCTGACAATGTCACCGCGCGCAGTGTGGAAGGCTCGGTTTGGAGCGGTCGCATCGCGGACCTGCAGGTTGGGCCACTGCCCTTGGGCACGGTTGATGCGGGCTTGGAACCGCTACCTCTGCTGTTGGGCCGTGCGCAATTTGCAGTCTCGCGGGCGGGCGAGGTGCCTTTCTCGGCCAAGGCTTCGGCGGGTGGCGGAGAGGTCCGGCTATCGGGCGCCAACGGTTCGGTCGCCTTGCCCGGCGGCCTTGGCGGATTGCCGGTAACCGCGATCAGCTTTGGCGACTTCTCCGGGCGTATCGAAGATGGCGCCTGCGCGGAAGCTGTCGGCACTTTGGGCATGACCCTCGCCCCCGCAGGACCGCTCCTGCCCGGTGCTGTGACCCTTTCGGGCAAGGCGCGGTGTGACAAAGGCGAACTGCTGGTGCCGATGCAGGGGTCGGGCGGGATGGAGCGCCTGACACTGCGCATCGAAGGCGATGGCACATGGAAGGCCGATCTTGTCTTGTCGGGCTTGCCGGTCGAGGTCAGCGGGCCGCTGCTGCAAAGTGGATTTACCGCCCGTCCTGGAGGCGTGGGCTTGAGGACGAGCGGCAAGTTCTAAGCGTCAGGCCAGCGTCTGCGTGAGGAACCAGACACGCTGTTCGGCCTGATCGGTCCAGTCGTCGGCAAGGCCTTCGGTTGCGTTGTCGCCCGCTGCTGTGGCGGCGTCCTTGGTGGCGCGGATGACCTTGACCAGCGCCGCGTTATCGTCGCGCAGGGCCTTGACCATGTCCATGGCATCCACCTTGGTGCGCTCGTCATCCTTGAGCGAGGCCTTGCCTGCGATGCTTGCGATGGAGGTCAGGGTATCGCCGCCGTTCTTGCGGACGCGTTCGGCGATGATGTCGGTCAGCGCGAACAGCTCTGTGGCCTGTTCATCGAACAGCAGGTGGAGATCGCGGAACTGCGGCCCGGCGACGTGCCAGTGGTAGTTCTTGGTCTTGAGGTAGAGCGTGAAATAGTCGGCGAGCAGCCCGTTCAGGCTATCGATCAGCGCCTTCTTCGCATTGTCTCCGGGCATGATGTTCCCCTTTCATGAGGCCGGTTGGATGTGCCGCTTATACGCACCTGCCGGTGAAAGGTTTCATGCAATATAATCGGAACTTTGATCGATTTCAGCGATCACTCGGCTGGAGATTGTCGGCGGCGCAGCAGAAGCATTCCGGCAATGGCTGAAACCGCCGAGCCGCCCAGAATCCCCAGTTTTGCCTCTTCGACCAGCGCGGCGTCTGCCGGGAAGGCGAGGCCTGCGATGAACAGGCTCATCGTGAAGCCGATGCCGCAGAGCAAGGCAATGCCCCACATCTGGCGGATGCTGGCACCTTCGGGGCGTCGTGCGACGCCGAAGCGCTCGGCCAGCAGAATGCTCCCCAGAATGCCGACCTGCTTGCCCAGCACCAGCCCGGCACCGATGCCGAGTGGCAATGCAAGCGAGCCGCCTTCGGGCAATCCGAAATGGACGCCCGCATTGGCAAGGCCGAACAGTGGCACGATCAGAAAGCCGTTGGGCGCAACGAGCGCATGTTCCAGGCGGAGCAGCGGGCTGTCATGGTGGCGGTTGAGCGCTAGCGGCACGGTAAGCGCCGCCAGGACACCCGCGATTGTGGCGTGGACCCCCGAATGGAGCACAGTAAACCACAGGGCGATGGCACCGAGTACATAAGGCCAGATCGAGCGCACGCCGATACGGTTGGCAAGAACGAGGAATGCAACGATTACAGCGCTGGCCCCAAGCCATGCGAGCTTGATCCCGCTGGTGTAGAAAAAGGCGATGACCATCACCGCGCCCAGATCGTCGACGATAGCGACGGTCAGCAGGAACAGGCGCAGTGAGGGCGGAAGGCCCTTGCCTGCCAGTGCCAGCACGCCAATGGCGAAGGCGATGTCAGTGGCGGACGGGATCGCCCAGCCGCTGTGCAGTGCAGGCTCGCCGCGCGTGATGGCCAGATAAACCAGTGCGGGCACGGCCATGCCGGCCAGTGCCGCGATGATCGGAAGACGCCTGCGCCGCGCGTCCGACAATTCGCCGGAAAGCACTTCGCGCTTTATTTCAAGACCGACGACGAAGAAGAACACCGCCATCAACCCGTCGTTGATCCACAAGTGCGCGTTGTCGAGCTTGGCGACCGGGGTCCATGCAAGGGACGTGTGGAACAGGCCATGCCATGCCTGTTGCAGCGGTGAATTTGCGAGCAGCAACGCTATTGCGGCACAGGCCATGAGCACGAGGCCTGGTGCCGCTTCGTTATGGGACAGCTTGCGCCACATCATCTTAAGTCCCGGCGTTTCCACCATTTTCGAAGCAGTCCTTGGTTCACGGCGCGCTGCAAGCGGGCATACCTCGCAATAAGGTGCTCCCTTTGATGGGGTGCGTCAAACCGGGGCAGGGTTGTTGCTGACGTCGCCGTCCTTTGGAGTATTGCAGGCGCTCGCGGTCGTCGAGCATGAACTCCTGCTGTTCGCGGCGTTCTGGTTTGCAGTTGGTGCAGTGGATGAATTGCTGGTCGATGGCTTGTGGCTTTGGCTGCGTATCAGCGGCCGGGCGCGCACCGCAAGGCTGCAGGCCGACCGGCGCGACGAACTGGCAGGAATAGCCGCCGTACTGGTGCCGGCATGGCGCGAATCCGCCGTTATCGGCGCGATGGTCCGGCATTGCCTTGAAAGCTGGCCGCAACGGGGCTTGCGCCTGTATGTGGGGGTCTACCGCAACGATGAGCCGACTCTGGCGGTTCTCACCGCGCTGGGCTGCGATCCCCGATTGCGCGTGGTCCTGCACGACCGCGACGGACCGACCACCAAGGCCGATTGTCTGAACCGGCTCTACCGCGCGATGTGCGATGACGAAGACCGCACCGGAGAACGCGCCCGCTGCCTGATTCTGCACGATGCCGAAGACATGGTGCACCCTGCTGCCCTGTCGCTCATGGACGAGGCAATCGGCCGCGCCGACCTTGTCCAGCTTCCTGTTCGCGCAGAGCCGCAGGGCCTCTCGCCATGGATCGCCGGTCATTATTGCGATGAGTTTGCCGAAGCCCACGCCAAGGACATGGTGGTGCGCAACTGGCTTGGCGCAGGTCTTCCCTCGGCTGGTGTCGGCTGCGCCTTCTCGCGCCGGGCGATTGACCGGATTCTGGCGCGTCGCGGTGGGGCCGACCCTTTCGCCGCGGAGTGCCTTACCGAGGACTACGAGGCTGGCCTGCTGGTCAGCGAGACTGGCGGCGAGGCTCTGTTCCTACGGGTGCGCGACCGTCACGGTGCCCTTGTGGCCACTCGCGAGTTTTTCCCCGCCACGCTCGCCACGTCGGTCCGCCAGAAGACGCGTTGGTTGCATGGCATCGCGTTTCAGGGCTGGGACCGACTTGGCTGGAGCGGCAAGCCCTGTGACTTGTGGATGCGTGTTCGGGATCGGCGCGGGCCGATGGTGGCACTGGTTCTCACAGCCGCCTATTCGCTGGTTGCGCTCTGGCCGGTGATCCGCATCGCCGAGGCGACCGGGACGATTGTGCCCGTTCCCGCCGATCCGGTCGTCACAATTTTGCTTACAATCAACCTGCTGAGCTTCCTCTGGCGGCTGCTGCTCCGGTTCTGCTTCACCACGCGCGAATTTGGCTGGGTCGAGGGCCTGCGCAGTATCTTCCGCTTTCCGGTGGGGAACGTGATTGCGATCATGGCCGGGCGGCGGGCGTTTCTGGCGTACCTGCGCGTTCTGCTCGGCGGCAAGGTGCGGTGGGAGCATACCATTCATCTCGCCCATCCCGCTGCCTTGTGCCGGCTGACGGCAAGGGCCTCGCAACCGGCCACGGCCCGAGGATAATGGCTCTTTCCGCGTCCGTTCGGCGCGGACAGCCTGTCGCTGCGCTGACAACGATGCTGGTGGGCTGGGTGATCGTGCGCGCGGTTTTGTGGTCACCGGTCATCGACACAGCGAATTCACGCGCGACATCGGAGCGCACCGTAGTGGCCGCTTCGCCTGCACGGATCGCTATCAAGGCAGAGCTGCGCAAACCGCGCTTTATTCGACCCGCGCGACCTACGGTCAGGCAGACGCAAGCAATTGCCGCAGGGGTCGAACCGTCAACGGCTTTGACCGCCCGGGCATTGGACGACGGCAGTGGATCTATCCTCTTGCGCTTCGCCTCTGCAGGCTCGCTCATCCAGTTCAACCCGGCCATCGCCCCGCCCCGGACGACCAGACATGAGCCCCCACCAACACCGCCGCCCGCCGCTGCGGACCCGACGGTGCCGGTCAAGGACGATCCGCGCTGGAGCAGTGAGCGTTGGCTGCTCATGCGGCGTGGCAGCGGCGCGGCGGCGCAAGCGCCGGGCGCTGCATCATACGGCGCAAGCCAAGCAGGGGCGGTGGCGCGTTACAGGTTCGGATCCGGGGGCCAGAATTCGGCATATGGCTATTTGCGCACGTCGCTTGCGATCAATGCTCCGGGCAAAGACAAGGAGATCGCAATCGGCCTTGGCGGCAGGCCATTGTCAAAACTGCCGCTGCGCGTTCTCGCCGAGGCGCGCCTTCAGGATACCAGCCAGAGCGCGATGCGGGTGCGCCCGGTGGTGACGGTGGTGACCGAACTGCCATGGCAGAACCTGCCAATGGGCTTTCGCGCCGAGGTCTATGGACAGGCGGGGTATGCCGGCGGGCGCGACAGGACGGCGTTTTTCGACGC
>JAZKBJ010000089.1:4512-10329 GCA_040388685.1 Pseudomonadota bacterium | reverse complement strand
TCATCCGGTCAAGCGCCTGCTCCCCATCGGCAAGGACTTGCGGGTCGGTGCGGGCTTCTGGGCGGGCGGCCAGAAGGGAGCGGTGCGCCTCGATGTCGGCCCTCGCGTCTCATTTGCGCTTGATCTGGGCGAGGAAGTGCCAAGCCGCATTGCGCTCGATTGGCGGTTCCGCGTGGCGGGCAATGCACGGCCCGGTTCGGGTCCGGCGATCACCGTGGCGTCGTCGTTCTGATACCACAGCTTTTTGGGGATCGTGCCTGCCTGCGGGGTTGCTGGCAGGCAACCCCGCGCCTAGCGTCGGACCGGCAATGGACGTCTACCTTCCCATCGCGAACCTGTCGGTCAACGGCCTGGTCATCGTCGGTCTCGGTCTGCTGACCGGCCTGCTCTCGGGCATGTTCGGGGTCGGCGGCGGGTTTCTGACGACGCCGCTGCTGATCTTCTACGGAATTCCGCCCACGGTGGCCGCTGCGTCAGCTGCGAGCCAGGTGACCGGCGCCAGCGTTTCCGGAGCTTTCGCGCATGCGAAGCGCGGGGGGATCGATTATCATATCGGCGCGGTGCTGGTAGCGGGCGGGGTGCTCGGGACCGGCATCGGCTCGTTGCTGTTCCGGCTGCTGCAATCGCTGGGCCAGATCGATACGGTTATCAATATTCTTTACGTTCTGCTGCTCGGCGGCATCGGGGGCCTTATGGCCCATGAAAGCCTGACCGCTTTGCGCGCGCACCGCACCGGCATTCCCGTGCCAGCCCGCAAGCGCCGCCATCATCCGCTTGTGGCAAGCCTGCCGCTGCGCTGGCGGTTCTACCGGTCGGGCTTGTACATCTCGCCGCTCGCGCCGCTGTTGCTGGGTCTGTTGACCGGAATTTTGACGATGCTTATGGGCATTGGCGGCGGGTTCATCCTCGTTCCGGCGATGCTCTATATCCTTGGCATGGGCGTCAATGTCGTTGTCGGCACGTCGCTGTTCCAGATCCTGTTCGTGACGATGACCACCACGATGATGCACGCGCTGACGACGCGGGCCGTCGATATCGTGCTGGCGGTGCTGTTGCTGGTGGGATCGGTCACAGGCGCGCAGATTGGAGCCCAGTTCGCGCAGAAGGCCAAGCCCGAGCAATTGCGCCTGATCCTCGCGGTGATCGTGTTGCTGGTTGCGATGCGGATGGCGCTGGGGTTGGGCTACCGTCCCGACGAAATATACACGGTGATCGCGCTGTGATGCGGTTGTGGGCTTTGCTGGCCTGCATGCTGCTGCTGGGCGCGCGTGATCCAATCCTTGTGCCCGAAATCTCGCAGCACAAGGTGCAGGTGCGCCAGGGCTTCACCGGCGCGGACCTGCTGCTGTTCGGCGCGATCCTCAGTCCCGAAGGCAGCCGCGCGGCGCAGGACTACGACATTGTCGTCGTGCTGGAAGGGCCGGTGCAGTCGATCGTCCTGCGCGAAAAGCAGAAGATCGCAGGCATGTGGATCAATGCGGATTCGCTCGAATTCCGCTCTGCCCCCAGTTACTTCGCAGTCGCCTCGTCGCGGCCCATCGCCAGGATCGTCGACGACAAGACGGCGGCGATCTATGAACTCGGTCTCAAGTGGCTGCAGCTTTCCCCGATCGGCGTGATCGAGCCGAAGGAACAGCAGCGCTTCTCGGCGGGGCTTGTCGACCTGATGCGGCGCGAGGGCATGTACCGCGAGGAAGAAGGCGCTGTGACGATCAGCGGGCAGGTTCTTTATCAGGCGCGCATGCGGTTGCCGTCGAGCGTGCAGATAGGGACTTATACTGCCGAGACGTTTGCCATCCGCAACGGCAAAGTGGTGGCCTCGGCGATCACGCGCGTGGAAGTGACCAAGGAAGGGTTCGAGCGCTTCGTTGCGGTGGCCGCCGAGGACAACGGGCTGATTTACGGAATCTTTGCGGTGCTGCTGTCAATCGGCATGGGCTGGATCGCGGGCAGACTGTTCGCACTTGTCTGACGCACGACAAACCTCGGCATGGTTTAGCGGATTTTAACCTGATCCCACTAACCAATGGCATAGCGCCAGTCTGGCTTGGGGATTTTACGTGATGTCCGACATGGGTGTGCAGCGGTTCGAGATGGCGGCACCGAGAACGGAGGGCGAGCAGATCGAGCGCGCGCCGTTCGTGCTGCCCGAAGTGATGCCGGGGTCGGAAAACGCCCGCCAGCCGATCGGACACGTGCGCGAAATCGCCGGGTCCAGCTCTGCCATTGCGCTCGACCTCGCGCGGCTGGAACAGTGCTCCAACGATCTTGACCCGTCGATTGCGCTCTCGGGCAAGGTCGGCAGCCAGATCAAGATCCGCATCGGCAATTCGTGGCTGCTGGCAAGCGTCCGCACGCAAAGGCAGGACACCTCGGTCGACGGCGGAATCGTCGCCCAGATCGACTTTCTGGGTGAAGGCGAGGAAGAACGTCTCACAGGCAAGATCTACGGTTTCCGCCGCGGCGTCACGCGTTACCCGGTCCCCGGCGCCATGGTCTATCCGGCCACCAGCAACGATTTGCGCCAGATTTATGCGAGCGACGGCCGCACCAACATTTCGATCGGCACCGTGTTTCCGACCCGCGACATTCGCGCCGGGCTTTACGTCGACGCCCTGCTCGGCAAGCATTTCGCGCTGCTCGGGTCCACCGGCACCGGCAAGTCTACCGCAGCGGCGCTCATCCTGCACCGCATCTGCGAAATGGCGCCGGCAGGTCACATCGTGATGATAGATCCGCATGGCGAGTATGCCAGCGCGTTCAAGGTGACCGGGCAATTGCTCGACGTGTCGAACCTGCAGATGCCGTACTGGCTGATGAACTTCGACGAGCACTGCGAAGTGTTCATCACCTCGACCGGCACCAACCGCCAGATCGACCAGGACATTCTGGCCAAGTGTCTGCTCGCCGCCCGGCAGAAGAACCGTCTGGCCGAGCAGATCGGCAAGATCACCGTCGACTCGCCCATTCCCTACTTGCTCTCCGACCTGCTCAACATCCTGCAGAACGAGATGGGCAAGCTCGACAAGGGGACCAATTCGGTGCCCTATATGCGGCTCAAGACCAAGATCGAGGAAGTGCGCAGCGATCCGCGCTATCAGTTCATGTTCTCAGGCATGCTGGTCGGCGATACGATGGCCGAGTTCATCGCCAAGATTTTCCGCCTGCCCGCCAATGGCAAGCCAATCTCGATCATCGACGTCTCGGGCGTGCCATCGGAAATCACCTCGACGGTGGTCGCGGTGCTGAGCCGCCTCGTTTTCGACTATGCCATCTGGGCACGCGACGAGGAAACCCGGCCTGTGCTGCTGGTGTGCGAGGAAGCCCATCGCTATGTGCCCAGCGAAAAGAATTCGGACGGTTCGTCGGTCGGACGCATCCTGTCACGCATCGCCAAGGAAGGCCGCAAATACGGCGTGAGCCTCGGGCTGATTACGCAGAGACCGTCGGACCTTGCCGAAGGCGTGCTGTCACAGTGCGGCACGATCATCGCCATGCGTCTCAACAACGAGCGCGACCAGGCTTTCGTCAAGGCGGCCATGCCCGAGGGCGCGAGGGGCTTCGTCGATACGATCCCGGCGCTGCGCAACCGCGAATGCATCATATCGGGCGAGGGTGTCTCGATTCCGATGCGCGTCTCGTTTGACGAACTCGAAGCGATCAAGCGCCCGGCATCGAACGACCCTTCGTTCTACGAACTGTGGAGCAAGAGCGGTGGCGAGGAACTCGCGGTGGAACGCACCGTGCAGCGCTGGCGCGCGCAAAGCCGCTGATCCATTCGGGCAAACCGTCAGATCGAGGGTGCCATGCGCCCGGCCGTGTCCGCGTCGGCGTGGGTTTCTTCCTCGCACTCGTCATCGGGTACCGCGCGCGCCTTCTCGCGCCAGCCCGGCTTGCGATAGGCGTAAACGGCGAGCGCTACCGCAACCGCTGAGCTGACCGGGAATGCGAGCCAGAGGGCATCGGCGCCAAGGACCGGGTAAAAGACATAATAGAAACCGAGCCGAACCGGGTACATCGCAATGGCGAGGATGATCAGCGGCGTCCACACCACGCCGCCCGCGCGCATCGTGCCGAACAGCACCATGGTGATCCCGAACAACACGTAGCTCCAGCTCGCCAGGAACTGGATGTGGCGAGCGACATCGACCGCTGGACTGGCATCACCAAGGAACAGTTGCAGGGCAGGACGGTCAAACAGCAGGATCATCGCGCATAGCGCCCCGGTGACGGTGAGGTTCAGCACCACGCCCCAGCGGGAAATCTTGCCGAGCCGCTGCTCAAGCCCTGCGCCGATGGCTTGTGCCGCCATGGCGCTGACGGCCGCAGAAATGGCCATCGCCGGCATCTGGAGATAAGTCCAAAGTTGCAACGCCGCGCCATAGGCCGCGCTGACCAGCAGACCTTCGCGATTGACCAGCCCGATCACGATGATGCCCGCCGCCGAGATGACCAGCATCTGCGCGCCCATCGGCAAGCCCTTGGTCAGGATATAGCCGAGCTCGTCGCGGCGCGGCCAGAGCCACTTGAGTTCGGCACCTTTCAGGCGAAGCGGAAGGTCCTTGATGTAGACGTAAGCGACGAGACCGATCATCGAGATCAGCGAAGCTAGCGCTGTGGCGAGCGCTGCACCCGCGATACCGAGCGGCTTGACCGGGCCGAAGCCGCCGATGAGCAGGGGGTTAAGTCCCACATCGAGCACCGAGGACAGGATCATGAACTTGAGTGGAGTGGCGGCGTCGCCCCCACCGCGCAGGCCCATCGCCAGCATGACTGTGATCATCGAAGCGGGCATGGCTACGAAGATCACGCGCAGATAGGTCAGCGCATAGATGTAGGTTTCCCCCGGCGCGGCCATCGCAGTGAGCAATTCGGGTGCGAAAACCCAGCCCAGCGTGCCCACGACCAGTGAAAGCAGGACGCAGAAGCCCACGGCGGAACCGAACGTGCGCCGTGCGGCCAGCACATCGCCCGCGCCGAAGGCCTGTCCGATCTTGACCGTGGCGGCCATGCCGAAGCCGAAAGCGGCCGCGAACACAAGGAACATCACCACGTTGGCGTTGGCGGTTGCGGCGAGCGCGCCTTCGCCTAGCAGGCGGCCTACCCAGACCGAATTGATGGAGCCGTTGAGCGACTGGAGAATGTTCGAAGCCAGCGTCGGCGCGGAGAACAGCACCAGCGTCTTGAGGATCGGGCCGCTGGTCAGGTCACGGCTGCGTCCGGGAGGTGGGGCCAAGAGGTCAGTCCTTCGCTATTTTGAACGCTGATAGCCCGGCGAAAGGGCCGGAAGCGACATCGCCACCCAGCTTGTGCTCCGCGCGGGCCTTGTCGGCATCCGGCCCTTCGGCAAAGGGATCGATGGCCAGGGCGAGGCTCTGCGCCACCGCTTCGCCAAGATCGAAGCTTGTGCCTTCGTATTCGATCTCGTCAAGCTCGTCGGCGCCGATCTCGATTTCTTCGTCCGGGGCATGGGCCTTGGCTGGAGGCACGAAGCGCAAGGCGATGGTCTCGCTGATCGAGACGGGAAAGTCCTCGCCGGAGATCGCACAGGCCTGAACGATTTGCGCCGTCAGCTTGCCCTTGGCCTCGACCTTGTTGCCATCGACGGACAGGCGCAGGATGGCCCTCATGGTGTCGATTGCAGTAATGCCGAACCGGCCAGCAAGGCGGCGGCGCTCAGTTTCACCTGGTTCAAGCACCACAGGCTCGTCGGTGATCTGGCGCAAGTCGATGATGTGTGAAAATTCCGGCGTGATCATTTCCCGATCTCCGCATCGAGAACGCGGTAGGCCGGAACAAGGTCCAGCCCGGCGGCGA
>JAZKBJ010000089.1:265-4502 GCA_040388685.1 Pseudomonadota bacterium | reverse complement strand
GGGCGCGGCGGGCGACCAGCAGGGGGTCGGTGCTGTCGTGCAGGTTGACATTGCGAGTGACCGCTTCGGCCATCAGCGCTTCGTTGCCGGGGGCAAGGCCCTCGCGGTACGCGCCGAGCCGCCCGCCCAGCACGCTCATCAACTGGCCCATGCGCTTGCCCACCACAACATCGCCCACGCCGCTTTCGCGCAATTGCCCGTCCATGTCCTCGACGAACAGTTCGGTCAGGCGAACCGACGGCGCGATCAGGTCGGCATCACGCTCCATGCGGATCAGCACGATCGACAGGATCAGGGTGATCATGTCGAAGCGGCCGCCGACCGTGTCGGCCACGCCGCAGTCGCGGTACCACTCCTTTTCGCGCGCGATTTCCACCGTGCGGTGCCAGAGCGGGCGGGCGACGTCACGGTCGTCCTGCTTGCGTCCGAACAGCTTGCCCAAAATTGACATCGCGTTTCCTTGGCTTCGTGCCCGTTCAGGGGCGATTAAATCAGTGCCGTCCAGCAGGCTTGTGCGAAGCGGTGCGGAACTGGCGTTCCGGGCAGCATTGCGGTTATCCCGATTGGACCCTAAAGGTCCGCCGATATAGGCTGTGCATTCCCGATGCAAACGGGCATGAGTGCACTCAAGATGTAAGCGGAGTTATCGAATGCGGAACAGTCGGCTGATGGTGCAGGGTGCGGCGGTGCTGGCCCTGGGCGTGGCGGCAGCGGGGTGTTCCAGCATCAAGGATCACCGTGGCTATATCATCGACGAAGCGCTGGTCGCGTCGGTGCAGCCGGGCGTTGATAACAAGTTGTCGGTCGAACGCACGCTGGGTCGGCCCACGTTTACCAGCCCTTATGGCAAGCAGACCTGGTACTACGTGGCGATGAACACCAAGCAGAAGCCGTTCAACCGCCCCAAGACCGACAACCAGTCGATTCTCGTCGTCGATTTTGACGCGCGCGGCAATGTCGCTTCGCTCAACCGCGAAGGCATGACCAAGGTTGTGCGCCTTTCGCCTGAAGGCGACAAGACGCCGACGCTCGGCCGTGACCGCAGCTTCTTCGAGGATCTGTTCGGCAATATCGGCGCGGTCGGCGCGATCCCGGGCGGCGGCGCTGGCGGGGCAACCGGCGGCAGCGGTCCGAACGGAAGCTGACACCTTCCGCTTGAACCATGAAAGGGGCATCCCATATGCCCTATCATGGACGAGAGCAGGGCGAGCCACGGCCTTATACAGTGGCACGGCACCACCATCATCGGGGTGAAGAAGAGCGGCCGAACCGTCATCGCGGGTGACGGCCAGGTCTCCATGGGCAACACGGTGATGAAACCGAACGCCCGCAAGGTGCGCCGCATCGGTGAAGGCAAGGTGATCGCCGGGTTCGCCGGGGCTACCGCCGATGCCTTTACCCTGTTCGAGCGACTGGAACGCAAGCTGGAGCAGCATCGCGGGCAGTTGATGCGCGCCGCCGTGGAACTCGCCAAGGACTGGCGCACCGACAAATATTTGCGCAATCTCGAAGCGCTGATGATCGTGGCCGACGCGGAAACAATGCTGATCCTGACCGGCAATGGCGATGTGCTGGAGCCCGAGGGCGGAATCGCTGCGATCGGGTCGGGCGGAAACTATGCGCTCGCGGCCGCCAAGGCGCTCACCGATTACGAGGACGACCCGGAGAAGATCGCGCGCCGCGCCATGCAGGTGGCGGCGGACGTTTGCGTCTTCACCAACGACCGTGTGACGCTCGAAGAAATCTAGTCCCCCTCCCGCCTGCGGGAGGGGTTAGGGGAGGGCCTGTTCGCAGCCTTCCCGAACAATCCCTTCCCCGACCCCTCTCGTAAACGGGAGGGGAGAAGAGACCCCCCATGATCGAATCCCTTACCCCCAAGGCCATTGTCCGCGCACTGGACGAACATATCGTCGGCCAGACCGATGCCAAGAAGGCCGTTGCGGTCGCCCTGCGCAATCGCTGGCGCAGGCAGCGCCTCTCGGCTGACTTGCGCGACGAGGTCAGCCCCAAGAACATTCTGATGATCGGGCCGACCGGCTGCGGCAAGACCGAGATCAGTCGGCGTCTGGCAAAGCTCGCCGATGCGCCGTTCGTGAAGGTGGAAGCCACCAAGTTCACCGAGGTCGGCTATGTCGGCCGCGACGTGGAGCAGATTGCGCGCGATCTGGTGGAAGAGGCGATCCGGCTGGAAAAGGACCGCCGCCGCGACGCGGTGCGCGAGGCCGCGAGCAAGGCCGCGATGGACCGGTTGCTCAAGGCGCTGGTCGGTGACGGTGCCAGCGAAGCGACGCGCGAGAGCTTCAAGGCGCGTCTGGCCGATGGTTCGATGAACGAGGTCGAAGTCGAGATCGAAGTGGAAGACGCCCCCTCCGCGCCGATGGAGATACCGGGGATGCCCGGCGGGATCGGCATGATCAACCTCAGCGACATGATGGGCAAGGCGTTCGGCAAGCACAGCCTCAAGCGCCGCAAGATGCGTGTGGCCGATGCCTGGGACAAGCTGGTCGATGAAGAAGCCGAAAAGCGCATGGACCAGGACGATGTGGCGCGCGAGGCGATCCGCAATGCCGAGACCAATGGCATCGTGTTCCTTGACGAGATCGACAAGATCGCGGTTTCGGACGTGCGCGGCGGTTCGGTTTCGCGCGAGGGCGTGCAGCGCGATCTGTTGCCGTTGATCGAGGGCACGACAGTTGCCACCAAATATGGCCCGATGAAGACCGACCATGTGCTGTTCATCGCCAGCGGCGCGTTCCATGTGGCCAAGCCTTCGGACATGCTGCCCGAATTGCAGGGCCGCTTGCCGATACGGGTTGAATTGCAGGCGCTGACCGAGGACGACTTCGTGCGCATCCTTTCGGAAACGCGCGCGAATCTGGTGCAGCAGTATTGTGCCTTGCTGGCGACCGAGCAGGTCACGCTGGACATAACGCCCGAGGCGATCCGCGCGATTGCCCGCACGGCGGCGCAAGTGAACGAGAGCGTCGAGAACATCGGCGCGCGGCGGCTGCAGACGGTTATGGAAAAGCTGTTGGAAGAAGTCAGCTTCGACGCCGAGGACCGCGCCGGCGAGACGGTCGTGGTCGACGAGGCTTATGTCGCCGCCAAGCTGGCAGTGCTGGCCGGGAATGCCGACCTGTCGAAGTATATCTTGTGAGGTGAATATCGCCTCACTTACTGTTCCATCAGTGAGTCGTTGGGAGAATGCTGATGGAATTGTCAGGTGGGTGCCACTGCGGTGCGGTGCGTTACAAGGTCACAGGCGCGCCAATGCATGTGGCCATCTGTCATTGCAGCGACTGCCGCAAAAGCGCAGGCGCGCCGATGGTTTCGTGGGCGATGTTCAAGGCTGACCAGTTTGGGCTGACCCATGGTGAAGTGACGACCCACAATTCATCGGGCGCATCCATGCGCAACTTTTGCCCGAAATGCGGCACCGGGCTGTTCTTCACGAACGCGGAAACATTGCCGGATATTGTCGATGTGCAATCAGCCACGTTCGATGATCCCGATCAGCTGCCAGCGCAGATCCATATCCAGACGGCCGAACGTATCGGCTGGATGGCCGGACAGCACGCGCTGCCCGAGTTTGCGCGGTTTCCGGGACAGGAGTAGGGACCAGTCATGACGCACCAGACCCCCGACGACCGCCCGATCTACCGTCTGCTCACCGGCAAGGATGACCGCGCCTTTTGCGAGCGCGTATCGGAGGCGCTGGCGCAGGGGTGGCGGCTGCACGGTTCGCCGACGATGTGCTGGGAGCCGGTCGAAGCCTGCATGAAAGTCGGGCAGGCACTGCTCTGGAAAGATGCGCCGCGCTGATTCGCCGAAGTACTTCTGCGGCGAATTCCGGCCGTTGCAAAAATAACACAACTACAATGCTTTTGACCGCGCATGCAGCACAAGCAGTTGTGCGATGCACCATGCCTTGATAGCTCGCCGTCAGCCATCGTAACCACTCCCGACATGAGGAGAGGGGCGCTGGCGGCAGGAAGGGACCCTGAAACGCGAGTTTTTGAAAGGGCTCCTAATAATGAAATTCAAGCTCCTCTGCGCTGTTGCAGCGCTCTCCGTCACTTTCGCCAGCGAAGCTGCGTTCGCCGATGAAGCATCGCCGATCACTGTCACCGGCAGCGCGTCAATCGTCTCGCAGTACAAGTTCCGCGGTCTGACCCAGTCGGACAGCAAGCCCGCGGTGCAGGCTGCGATCACCGTCAGCCACGAGTCTGGCTTCTAC
>JAZKBJ010000089.1:0-255 GCA_040388685.1 Pseudomonadota bacterium | reverse complement strand
ATCACTGCCAACAGCACTTATGTCAGCCCGAATGAAGGTTCGGAAATCGACATCTACGGCGGCTACACCAAGGCGCTCGCCGGCGTGACCGTCGATGTCGGCCTCTATGGCTACATCTACCCCAACGTCTCGAACTACAACCTGTTCGAAGTCTATGGGTCGGTTGCGAAGTCGTTCGGTCCGATCACCGCCAAGGCTGGCCTGAACTGGGCGCCCAAGCAGAACTACTTCAAGCTGGCCGGTACCGCCACGCAG
>JAZKBJ010000088.1:0-4258 GCA_040388685.1 Pseudomonadota bacterium | reverse complement strand
GGCCGATCCTGCGCCGACCACGGGTGAAATCGTCGTCACCGCGCAGTTCCGTGAACAGCGCCTGCAGGATACGCCTCTGTCGATCACCGCGGTCGATGCTGCACTGCTGTCCTCGCGCAACCAGACCGATATTTCGCAGATCGCCGCCCAGGCACCGAACGTGCAGCTGACCCAGATGGGCGGCGCGTTCGGTTCGTCCATGGCGGCCTATATTCGCGGCATCGGCCAGTATGACTTCAACCCCGCTTACGAACCGGGCGTCGGCATCTACATCGACGATGTCTATTTCGCCACGCTGACCGGCTCGGTCATGGATCTTCTCGATCTTGATCGCGTCGAAGTGCTGCGTGGCCCGCAGGGCACGCTCACCGGTCGTAACTCGATCGGCGGCGCCATCAAGCTGTTCTCGGCCAAGCCGACTTCGGGCAACAGCGGCACGGTTGAAGCAACGTACGGTTCGCGTCAGCGCACCGACATTCGCGCCACCGCGAACTTCGAACTCGCTGAAAACCTCTATGCCCGCATCGCCGGCGTCTACAAGCGCCAGGAAGGCTATGTAGATCAGGTCGACTATGGCTGCGCCAACCCGGGCAATCCGCTCGGCATCGGCGGCAATGCCTCGACCCCGTCGGACTGCGTCGTCGCCAAGCTTGGCGAGAAGAGCTACGCTGGCCTTCGCGGATCGCTGCGCTACAATCCGACCGATAACTTCGACTGGATCGTCACCGGCGACTACACCTACGAAAACCGCACCAACGCCGCTGGCGTGATGAGCGCGACCCTGCCTGCAAAGACCGGCGGCGTCGATTTCACCTGTGGCCGTTTCTGCACTTATGCCAGCTGGTACATGCCCGCAGGCGGTCAGGCCACACAGGCCTATTACACCCCGAACACCACCAAGTTCGAAGGTTGGGGCGTTTCGAGCAACCTGACCATCGGCCTGTCGGATTCGCTCAAGCTCCAGGCGATCACCGCTTACCGCAAGTACAACCAGGTCTTCGGTACGGACGACGATTACACGCCGTTCAGCCTGATTGCCGGCGCTGGCTTCAACGATCTTGATTTCAAGTTCTTCAGCCAGGAACTGCGCCTGAACGGCCAGATCGGTGACAATATCGATTGGACCGTCGGCGGCTTCTACAACAACCAGACCTCGGTCTACTTCACCCGCCAGGACATCCGCTACATCGTCCCGATCGGCGTGCCTGCGCTGTTCCTGCAGTTCCAGGGCAACGATCCGATCAAGGCCAACAGCAAGGCGGCCTTCGGAACGGTGATCCTGCACCCGTCAGATGCCTTCACCATCACGGGCGGCATCCGCTACACCAAGGAGCACAAGGACTACACCTTCGTGCGCACCCGCTGGGATGGCGGCGTCCTGACCGACATTTTCGGCGTTGGCGCGCTCAATGGTTCGAAGGCCGTGTATGAAGGCGACCGGGTCGATTGGCGCCTGTCGGCCGACTACCGCTTCAGCCCCGAAGTTCTGGCCTATGCCACGGTCAGCACCGGCTTCAAGGGTGGCGGCGTCACCGCGCGTCCGTTCACCAAGAATCAGGCCGTCAACGGCACATTCGATCCTGAAACGCTTCGTGCCTACGAAGTGGGTCTCAAGACCGACCTGTTTGATCGTATGGTCCGCCTGAACCTTTCCGCCTTCTACAACGATTACAAGAACATCCAGCTGCCGATCGGTGACTGCTCGGCGCTTGACGGGTTCGCCCCCGGCACCGATCCGTTCCCATGCGCCGCCATCCAGAACGCCGGTGATGGCGAGATGTACGGCCTTGAAGCCGAATTCTCGGCCCACCCGGTCGAAGGCCTCGATATCGATGCCTCGCTCAGCTGGATCGACGGCAAGTGGAAGCGTATCGACACGGCGGCACAGGGCGCGCTTCGCGTGACCGATCCCATCACCACGCCGGCCTGGCGCGGATCGCTGGGCATCCAGTACAAGGCTGATCTTGGCACCTCGGGTTCGATCACCCCGCGCTTCGACCTGACCTACGTCGGCAAGCAGACCATCGGCCGTCTGATCAACGCAGGTGTGTTCAGCCCGCTGCAGTACAACCCCGCGATCACGCTGGGCAATGCGCGCCTGACCTGGAAGAACGAAGCCGAAGACCTCGCCGTCTCGGTCGAAGTCCAGAACCTGTTCGACAAGTACTACTACCTGCCGCTGCGCTTTGCTGCGGTCTACGCCTTCGTCGGCACGGCCTACTCGAACGTCGGCCGTCCGCGCGAATGGGCAGTCACCGTCCGCAAGACGTTCTGATCTGTCTGACAAGTCATGAGGGGACGGGGCGGCCAGCAATGGTCGCCCCTTTTCCGTTGGTTTATGGCTGGACAGAAACATAACAAATGTTAGCGTACCGGTTGCGAGCCGAATCCGGCCGTGTGCATGGGAGATGGGTTATGGATGATCTGGAGACTCTCGCCTTGCGCCTCGCCCGGATCGAGGACGAGCGCGCCATCATCCGGCTGCAGACGGCCTATGGCTATTATGTCGACAAGACGCAGTGGGACGAAGCCGCCGATCTCTTCGCAGGCGATGCCACGCTCGAAATCGCGGCGCGGGGGCTTTATCGCGGGCAGGATCGCATCCGTGCCTATTTGAAGTGCCTGCCGTCGCTGGCCGAGGGCACGCTGTTCAATCACATGCAGTTGCAACCGCTTATCACCATCGACGGTGACCGGGCCTGGGGCCGCTGGCGGGCCATCATGGAAGTGACGATCACGGGCCAGGTGGATATGGTGGGCGAGGCCACCTACGAGAACGCCTATGTCCGCGAGGACGGGGTGTGGAAAATCGCGCGGTTGCAATGCTTTGTCACGCATTATGCCGACCGCCGGAGGGGGCTTGCCGAAGGGGCAATCCCGATGGGCACCATCCTGTCGGAATTTCCGCCGGACGCGCCGCAGACCACCGATTACGCATCTTTCCCGGCGGTCTACGTGCCGCCCTATCATTTTGCCAATCCGGTGACCGGGCGCACTTGGCAGGAGCGGAACTGAGCGATGCTGACGCGCGCCGACTATGATCGCTATGTCGCGGCCTTCAATGCGAAGGACTACGATGCCGTCGCCGACTTCTATGTCGATCCGCCGCTGATGACCTTCTTCGGCGTGGAAATTCGTTCCCGGCAGGCGCTCAAGGATTTCTATGCCTTCCTGCACGATCATGTGCTGGAAAGCGTGCGCGTGCTGAACTTCGCCGCCTCCGAAACGCTCACCGCCATCGACGGCGTGATCCGGGTGGAGGGGATCAAGGATCTAACCCGCGAAGCGCTCGATGCGCAGGGGCTGCACGGCTTCTTTCCCATTGCCAAAGGGGAAGTGCAGGAAATGCGGCAATTCATCTTTTACACCATCGAAAATGGCCTGATCGCCCGCGTCGAATGCGCGCTGGCACCGGCCTGAGAGGAACTGGAATCATGATCCCCGAAGGCGTCAACGTCGCCCATCCCGGCAAGCTTTTCATCGGCGGCCAGTGGGTCGCAGCCCATTCGGGCCGCATGATCGACCTGATCTCGCCCAACACCGAACAGGTCGTCGGCCGCGTCGCCGAAGCGGACGAGGAGGACATGGACGGCGCCGTTGCCGCCGCACGCGAGGCTTTTGACAACGGACCATGGCCCACCACGCAGCCTGCGGAGCGCATCGCTGCCTTCCGCCGCATGGTCGCTCACCTTGAAACCCGCGTGCCCGAACTTGCCAAGGCTTGGACCGCGCAGATGGGCGGCCTTGCCTCTTTCGCCGGGCCGATGCACGGCGGCAGCGTGATGGCGCTCGGGCAAATCGCGGGCTTTGCCGAACAGTTCGAATTCGTCCAGCGCCGCCCGAGCATGGCTGCCGATACCGCGCTGATCGCCTACGAACCGGTCGGCGTCGTCGCGGCGATTTCTCCGTGGAACGGGCCGTTCGGGATCATGGCCAACAAGGTTGCCTATGCCCTGCTGACCGGCTGTACCGTAATCATGAAGCCTTCGCCCGAAACGCCGCTCGAGGCCTATATCATCGCCGAAGCGGCGGAGGCGGCGGGTATTCCGGCAGGTGTCGTAAACCTCGTGACCGGTCACCGCGAGGCGAGCGACCACCTCGTCTGTAACGAAGGCGTCGACAAGGTCTCGTTCACCGGGTCAACCGTGGCGGGCAAGCGCATCGCCTCGGTCTGCGGCGGCCGGATGGCGCGCTGCACGCTGGAACTTGGCGGGAAGTCCGCCGCGATCATCCGCGACGATTTCCCGGTCGAGGCGGC
>JAZKBJ010000087.1:0-3829 GCA_040388685.1 Pseudomonadota bacterium | reverse complement strand
CAAGGCGCGCGTTCTCGAAATCGCCGAGGCGCTGTGCAAGAAGGACGGTCATGCCCTTCGCGCGACCAAGTGGGCCGTGCGCCACGTTGCCGAAATGACCTACGATAATGCCGAGGATTACCTGATCCGCACGCAGGAAGCGCTGCACAACTTCGGCGGCGTCGAAGCGCGCAAGGAAGCGACCCGTCAGTTCCTCGACGAGAAGAGCTTCAAACCGGGCCTTGGCACGTTCGACACGAGCAAGATCAAGCGCTGATCCTGCGACGGCAGTTCTGCTGATGGAAGACCCCGGTCGCGCAAGCGGCTGGGGTTTTCCGTTTGAATCTGCGCAACAAAAGATGTTGCCAGCAGGTCGAGACGAGGCCAGCTTCGCGGCAAAGGAGTCGCATGCATGGGTCTCAAGTTCCGTATCGCACTGGCCGCGTCGGTGGCAGTTTCCGTTCCCGCGATTGCCAAGGATAACAGCTACCCCAAAGCCGAGGCGCAAACGCTCGATCTCGCGCAGAAGGCTATCGCCATCCGCTCTGTTCGCGGGGAGGGCAACCGTACGGCGGACGTCGCAAAGCTGTTCGGCGATGCGCTGATTACAGGCGGCTGGAGCGCTTCGGATATCGAGATCACGCCGGTGGATGACACCGCCTATTTGATCGCCACATGGAAGGGCAGCAATGCTGCACTCAAGCCGCTGGTCATTTCAGGCCACATGGATGTGGTCGAGGCCAAGCGTGAGGACTGGGAGCGCGATCCGTTCGTGCCGGTGGTCGAGAACGGCATCCTGTTCGGGCGCGGGGCGAGCGACATGAAGTTCGACGGCGCGCTGGCGCTGTCCACCCTGATCGAACTGCGCCGTCAGGGTTACAAGCCGAAGCGCACCATCGTCATCGAGTTTTCCGGCGACGAGGAAACCACGATGAAGACCAGCGCAATCATCGCGGAAAAGCTGAAGAATGCCGAACTGGTTATCAACGTCGACGGCGGCGGCGGTGCGCTGGATGAGGCCACGGGCAAGCCGCTTTACTGGACATGGCAGGGCGCGGAAAAGACTTATTCCGATTACCGCCTCGAAGTGACCAATGCCGGTGGGCACAGTTCCGCGCCGCGCCCCGACAATGCCATCGTGCAACTCTCGCACGCGCTGGCGAAAGTGGGGGCATACAGGTTCAAGGCCGAGCAGAACGACATCACCAAGGGCTATTTCGAAAAGGCAGCGGCGTTTACCGAAAAGCCTGAGATTGCAGCGGCGATGCGCGCTTTCGCCGCCAATCCGGCGGATGAAGCGGCACTGGCAACGCTCCGCGCCGATCCATCGATGGTGGGCAAGGTTGGCACGACCTGCGTTCCGACGATGCTCGGCGGCGGGCACGCCGAGAACGCCCTACCGCAGCGGGCTTGGGCGAACATCAACTGCCGTATCTTCCCCGGCCACTCCAAGGAAGCCATCATGGCAGAACTGGGACAGGTGGTCAGCGATCCGGCGGTGAAGATTACCGACGTCACGTTGGGTTCTGTGGCATCGCCAGCTTCGCCGCTTCGGGCCGATCTGATGAGCGCAGTGACCAAGGCGATGGCCAAGTCCTATCCGGGCGTGCCGCTGATCCCCTCGCAGGCATCGGGCGCATCGGATTCGATGTGGTTCCGCGCGGTTGGTGTGCCGAGCTACGGCCTCAGCCCGTCGTTCTCGAAGGACTCGGAAGACTTCTCGCACGGGTTGAACGAGCGCACGCGCCTGTCCAACATCCGGCCCGGCATCACCTATTACCTGAGCCTGATTACCGATCTTTCGAAATGATCGTGGCGAGGAAGCCGCGGGCAATGTCCCGCGCTTCCTCGGGCGAAAAGCATCCGGGCGAAAGGCAGAGTTCCAGCCACAGCCCGTCGACCAGCGCGGTGATGCCGATGGCGGCATGGCGGCGGCGGGCTTCGGGCAGGCCGCAATCTGCAAGCAGAGTTTCCAGCCTCGCGCGATAGCCTGCGTATTGTTCGTCGTGCTGCCGCGCGATGTCCTGACGTGCGGTGACGAGGCTCCAGAACGCGATCCAAGTGGCGAGCAGGGCAGGGTCCGCTATCGGCGGGGCGAAGCTGCCGGTGACGAAGTCTTCCAATCTTGCGCGTGCGTGGGTGCCTGCGCGCGTCACGGCATCGTCGAGCGCCTCTGTCACCTTGCCATCGACGTGGTCATACGTCGCGGAAACCAGCGCATCGACGCCGCCGAAGTGGTGGCCGACGAGGCCCACCGAAACACCCGCTTCCTGCGCAATCGCGCGAACGCTGACACCTGCCGCGCCGACACGGGCCAAGACACGGGCGCAAGCCTCGATCAGGCTGAGCCTGCGCGCGTCTGGTTCGGCGCGGCGGAAGGCTGGGGAAGGGGCGCTGGCATTGCTCACTTGAACATTCTGCCCGTTGTTGTACGATCGTTCAACAAGCAATTGTGGATTCGGCAATGATGGGCGATCTTTCCGGCGCGCTCCGGCACATTTCATCGGATGCGCCTGATCCCGATGCGGACTGGAGCCTGCCGGGCTGGCTCTATACCGATCCGGAATATTTCGCCGTGGAGATGGAGCGGGTGATCCGCCCGTCGTGGCAGATCGTCTGCCATGAGAGCGACATTGCCGAGGCGGGGGAATACCGCACGCTGGATTATCTGGGCGAAAGCGTGATTGCCATGCGCGGCGACGACGGTGTGATCCGTGCTTTCGCCAACGTGTGCCGCCACCGTGCCATGCGGCTGGTCGAAGGGCCTGCGGGCTGCGCGAAAAAGCTGGTGTGTCCCTATCATGCCTGGACGTTCGAGCCGGACGGGCGGCTTTCGGGCGTACCGATGAAAGCGGACTATCCGGCGCTCAAGCTTGAGGAAAACGGCCTTGCGCCGGTATCTGTCGAGGTCTGGCGCGGGTTCGTGTTCGTGCGGCTGGTCGATGGCGGTTTCCCCTCGGTTGCCGAGATGATGGCACCGTTCGAGACCGAGGTTGCGCCCTACCGCTTCGAGGACATGCGCCGGATCGGCGATGTGAACCTGCGAAGCCGCGCCGTGAACTGGAAGAACGTCGGCGACAACTATTCGGACAACCTGCACATTCCGGTCGCGCACGATGGGTTGACGCGCATTTTCGGCAAGTCCTACGAGATTTCGAACCAAGGCTGGGCCGACCGGATGAAGGGCGATCTGGTCGACAAGCCCTCCGTCAACTTCTGGGAGCGGTTCTATCAGGCGCATCTGCCCGAGGTTCCGCACCTTTCGCCGGAAGCGCAGCGCCGCTGGCTCTATTACAAGCTCTGGCCGAACATGGCGTTCGATATCTATGCCGACCAGATCGACTTCATGCAGTGGTTGCCGCTGACACCGACGACCACTGTGCTGCGCGAAATGTGCTTCGCTTTGCCCGATGATCGGCGCGAGACGAAGCTGGTGCGCTATGCCAATTGGCGGATCAATCGCGTGGTCAACAAGGAAGACACCTGGCTGATCGAGCGCATCCAGCAGGGCATGGCCTCGCAGAGTTATGGCGCAGGACCGATCGGCCGGAGCGAGGTGTGTCTGCGCAGCTTCGCGCGCAAAATTCGAGCGATTACCCCTGAGGCGAGGGCGCACCACGCGCCGCCTGCAGGGTGGTCGGAGGGGTAAGAAAAGTGCCCACCCCCAACCCCTCCCGCAAGCTGGAGGGGGGAAGAGAAGGCAGTATGGTTCAATCCCCCTCCCGCTTGCGGGAGGGGTCAGGGGTGGGCTTCCCACCGCACGAATGGGAGCAATCGCATGACCAACCGTTACGACGCGATCATCATTGGCGGCGGGATCGGCGGGACAGTCGCCGCGATGTTTCTCAGG
>JAZKBJ010000086.1:0-4273 GCA_040388685.1 Pseudomonadota bacterium | reverse complement strand
CCAATCGAGCCGGTCGACCTTGTAGACCACGCCGTCGATGTCATAGGGCAGATCGGCGCGTTGATGGCCTATGCTCAGATAGTGGGTGAGCAGCGCTTCGGTGGATGTGCAACGCACCAGCAGCGGCGAGACCGGGACACCCCAGCGCGCGATCTTTTGCATCATTTCGAACTGCGTCGCTGCAGGCACTTCGCTCGCCGCGCCCCAGCCATGCGCGAGGAAGCGCAACGGGCGGTTAGCGGTGACGGTAGCGTCTTTCTGGCGCAACGATCCGGCGGCAGCATTGCGCGGGTTGGCAAAGACCTTATCGCCCTTGGCTTCCTGCGCCGCATTGAGGGCGAGAAAATCGGCCTTGGCCATATAGACCTCACCGCGAATCTCGAAGACGGTGGGAATGTCAAACAGCCCCTCGCCCTTCAACTCTTGCGGGATATCGGCGATGTGCGCGACATTGGCGGTGACATCCTCGCCCACCTGACCATCCCCGCGCGTGGCGGCGCGCACCAGCTTGCCGTTCTCATAGCGCAGTGAACACGACAGCCCGTCAATCTTGTCCTCGGCGGTCATCGCCACTTCGCCACCCTCGGGCAGTGCAAGGAAGCGGCGGACGCGGGCGACGAACTCGACGACTTCCTCGTCCGTGAACGAATTGTCGAGGCTCATCATCCGAACTTCGTGCGCCACCTTGCGCAACGGCGAGGACGCCACTTCGTGTCCGACCAACGCACTTGGGCTGTCGGGCCGGATCAAGTGCGGGAAAGCAGCCTCAAGTTCGGCATTGCGGCGAACAAGCGCATCGTATTCCGCATCCGACACCTCGGGCGCGTCCTCGGCATGATAGAGCCGGTTGTGCTTTGCAATCTGCCTTGCGAGCCGCATCAGTTCGTTGGCGGCTTCGGCTTCGGTGGTTTCCGGGGTCAATGTTTGCCCCCGGCCCGTTCAACCTCAGCCCTTGCGCCGAAACCGGCGATGATCGGGCGGGCCTTGCGGATGGCCTCCTGCACTTGCGGCAGGCCAAGACTGGCCTTGTGCGAGGCTTCGTCGGTCCAGACTTCGGTGATCCAGATGGAGTTCTCGTCCGCCTTGTCACGCCAAATGTCATAGGACAGGTTGCCCGGCATGGTCGCGCTGCCTTCGGCAAGGTAGCCAATAAGTTCTTCGCGCTTGCCGGGTGCGGACATCATCTGGCCGATGATCGCATAGACCTGAGCGTGATCGATTTCTTCCATGGTATGGCCTTTCCTGGCCAGCAGCATGGCTGCGGCGGTGCTTCCAACGAATGCGCGACGATTGAACATCATGCCTGTTCCAGCAGGCGATCCGCCTGCGCGCGGGCTTCAGCGGTGACTTCGGCACCCGACAGCATGCGCGCGATTTCTTCCTTGCGCGCGGGCGCGTCGAGCAATCCGACCGAGGTGCGGGTGACAGTGCCCTGCGAGGACTTGGCGATCATGTAGTGCCGGTCCCCACGCGCGGCAACCTGAGGGCTGTGGGTGACGGCGAGCAGTTGCCCGCCAGATGCCAGTCTTGCGAGGCGCTCGCCGATGGCGCTGGCCACAGCGCCACCAACGCCGCGGTCAATCTCGTCGAAAATGATCGTGGCGGCACCGCCCACTTCCGCCAGCGCAACCTTGAGCGCGAGGATGAAGCGCGAGAGTTCGCCGCCCGACGCGATCTTGCCCAAGGGCGCGAAGTCGGCGCCGGGATTGGTCGAGATGAGGAATTCGACCGCATCCATGCCGCCTGCCCCCCAGCGGTCATCGGGCAGACGCAGCACTGCGGTGTGGAACTTGGCCGAATCGAGCTTGAGCGGGGCGAGTTCGGCGGCAACAGCCTTGTCGAGACGGCGGGCAGCCTCGGCGCGTACGACGGACAGCGTTTCAGCCTTGGCCTGATAGTCGAGCGCGGCTTCACGCGCGTTACGCTCGAGAGTGCCGATCTGCGCCTCGCCGCCCTCGATAGCATCGAGCGCCTCGCGCATTTCAAGCATCTTGCGTGGCAAATCATCAACGGTGCAGTTGTGCTTGCGGGCAGCGGCGCGCAGCTCGAACAATCGGGTCTCGATGCGGTCGAGCATGGCCGGATCGTGAGCGAGCAATTCGGCGGCGCGGGCAAGCTTGTCCTCGGCCTCCCCCGCCTCGATAACTGCACGGTCGAGCGCTTCGAGCGCTTCGGCAAGCATCTGATGCTCCCCAGCGATCCTATCGAGCCGCCGCGCTGCACTGCGCAGCCCCGCCAGCGCGGAGTCCGAACCTTCCCACAGCTTCTGCAACTCCACGAGGTCGCCCGAAAGCCGCTCGCCCTTCTGCATATCCGCACGCTGGCCCGCGAGTTCGTCTTCCTCGCCCGGTTCAGGCGCAAGCGCCGCGAGTTCGGTTAGATGGGCGAGCAACAGGTCCTGATCCTCGGCAGCCTTGTTCACTGCCGCACGCGCCTGTGCCAACGCGTCCTCCGCTTTGCGCCATTTGCCCCACGCCTGTTCAACAGCGACAACATCACCGCCGGCATAGCGGTCGAGCAGGGCGCGATGGCCACGCGCATTGACAAGGCCGCGATCGTCATGCTGCCCGTGAAGTTCGACGAGGTTGCGGGCGATTTCGCGCAGCAGCGCCACGCCGACCGGCTGATCGTTGACGAAGGCTTTCGACCCGCCATCAGCCTTCAGCCTGCGTTTTACGATCAGCGGTTCACCCGGTTCGATATCGACTTCCGCATCGCCGAGCGTCGCACGAATGGGAGCGGGCATGCGATCAAATTCGAATGTGGCGACGACGCTGGCCTGATCCTCGCCGCTCCGGACAAGACCGCTATCGGCGCGATCGCCGAGCACGAGGCCCAGCGCATCAAGCAGGATCGACTTGCCCGCGCCAGTCTCCCCGGTCAGCACGCCAAGGCCGCTGCCGAACGAAAGGTCCAGTGCTTCGATGAGCACGACGTTACGGATCGACAGGCTTGTTAGCATCGCGTTCGATTCTCTAGCGCCTTGTGCGGCGTTCGTCACCAACGTTCCCCACTTGTTTCATCCGCGTGACAGGGTGCCACACGCATGCAACGCGAATCCGCCATTACTCCGGGAACTGGAGAAAGGTGCGCTTCATGGCTATTCGCGCGAAATGGGACAGTTCATCGTCCTTCAAGTCCTCCTCGGAACTGCTCTCGTCCATACCAGCCTGGCTCGACATGCCCGAACCGCGTGGGTTCCGGCCCAAGCGCAAGCTGCGGACCGTGTTCATTTCAGACGTCCACCTCGGCACCCGGGGCTGCAACGCAGCGCTTCTGCTCGATTTCCTGTCCTCAATCGAATGCGAAACGCTCTATCTCGTTGGCGACATCGTTGACGGCTGGCGGCTGCGCAAGGGTTGGTACTGGCCCGACGAGCACAACGAAGTGGTCCGCCGCGTGCTCAAGATGGCACACCGGGGCACCCGCGTGATCCTCATTGCGGGCAACCATGACGAGATGCTCCGCCCCTATGCCGGCATGAGCTTCGGCGGCGTTGAACTCGAACTCGAAGCCATCCACGAAACCGCCGATGGCCGTCGCCTGCTGGTGACCCACGGCGACGGGTTCGACGGAGTGGTGCTCTACGCCCGTTGGCTCGCCTTCGCGGGCGACAAGGCCTATTCGCTGCTGCTGCGCGCAAACGGCTGGTTCAACGTGGTGCGGCGCCACCTGAAGATGCCGTACTGGTCGCTTTCGGCCTATCTCAAAAAGCGGGTCAAGAATGCCGTCCAGTTTGTCTGCGACTTCGAGGAAGCCGTGGCGCATGCCGCGCGTGACATGGGCGTGGACGGGGTCGTTTGCGGTCACATCCACTGTGCCGAAATCCGCCAGATCGGCGATGTGACCTATTACAACGACGGCGACTGGGTCGAAAGCTGCACGGCGCTGGTCGAGGAGCGCGACGGGTCGATGGCGATCATCGACTGGGCCGAGGAAACCCGCCGTGCCGCTGCGGTCAAGGCCGCGCTTGCCCCAATCCCGGCGCTCGAAGAGGAACTGGCATGAGAATCGCGATCTGCACCGACGCCTGGCACCCTCAAGTCAACGGTGTCGTCCGCACGTTGGCTGCCACGGTCGACCGGTTGATCGGGCGTGGCCATGAAGTCGAACTGATCACCCCGGGCCAGTTCCGCACCATGCCGCTCCCGGGTTACAGCGAAATCCGGCTGGCGATGGCACCGCGTTTTGGTACGCGCCGCACGCTCGCGGACTTCGCTCCCGATCTTGTGCACATCGCCACCGAAGGCCCCATCGGCTGGAGCGCACGGAG
>JAZKBJ010000085.1:0-3468 GCA_040388685.1 Pseudomonadota bacterium | reverse complement strand
CTGGTACGTCATCCACAGCGGGATCAGGTCCTCGAGCATCTGCTGCGCTCGCGCGACGAGAGCGACGAAGAGCCCGTCATCGAGGCCGAGGCGGGTCAACCGCACGCCGAGCGTGGCGCGGTTGCTTGCCCACTGAAAACCGGGAGGCCCTGGGTTGATCCCCGGCCAGTACGTGACGTCTTGCGACGGCGTGGCGGCGACGAGGCCGAGCACGTAGTCCGCCGTCGCCGCCGGGGCCGCGTCGGTGATCGGCCCCACCCCGTCGTAGAAGGCCACCGCGCCCGCCGTCCCGAAGTTCCCGAACCGGCCGACGCAGCCGTTGATGAGCCAGACGTGCGATTGCTGCGCCTTGACGATGTCATTGAGGTTGAACGACCCCGCCCAAAGCACCACGCAGATCAGGATGAACCCGATCGAGACTTCGTACGAAATCATCTGCGCCGAGGCGCGCATCGCCGAGAAGAACGGATACTTCGAGTTGGACGACCAGCCCGCGATGACCACCCCGTAAACGCCGAGCGACGAGATCGCGAGCACGTAGAGCAGGCCGACGTTGATATCCGCCAGCACCGCCCCCGAATTGAACGGGATCACCGCCCAGGCCATCAGCGCGACGGTGAAGGTTATGATCGGCGCGATCAGGAACAGGCCCTTGTTCGCCGCCGTCGGGATGATGGTTTCCTGAAGGAAAACCTTGAGACCGTCCGCAAACGACTGCAGCAGCCCCAGCGGCCCGACCACGTTCGGACCACGGCGCAGCGCCATCGCCGCCCAAATCTTGCGGTCGGCATAGATGATCATCGCCACGCCCAGCATCAGCGGCAGCGCGATCAGCAGGATGCCCGCAATGGTGGAGATGCCCCAGGCCCACTCGCGGGAGAGGCCAAGACCCATGAAGAATTCGGTCATTCCGCGGCCTCCGCGAAGGTTTCACCGTGGATCAGTTCCGCCGAGCAGCGCTGCAACGTCGGGCTGGACCGGGCGATGGCGTTGGTGAGGTAGCGATCCTTGATCGGATAGCCCGCGATCACGCCCTCGGCCTTTACATCCGAAGGAGCCTTTGGAAGCGCGCCGTAATCGGCCAGACCTTCCGCGCCCAGTGCAGGCACTTCGGCAACCATCGCGGCGCGAAGCTGTTCGAAGCTGTCGAAGCCGACCGAAACACCCAAGGCATCTGCCATCGCGCAGGATCGTCCAGTCCTCGCGGGCATCGCCCGGCGCGAACACGGCCTTTTCGGCGTACTGCACGCGGCCTTCGGTGTTGACGTAAGTGCCGTCCTTCTCGCTGAACGCGGCGGCTGGCAGGATCACATCGGCAGCATGCGCCGCCTTGTCGCCGTGGTGGCCGATATGGACGATCATCGACCCTGCGAACTTCGCAAAGTCCACTTCGTCCGCACCGAGCGAGATCACCATCTTCGGCGCGGCAGCGACCAGATCGGCAATGCCGCCCTTCTGCGCATAACCAAGCATCAGCCCGCCCATGCGCGAAGCGGCCATGTGGATCACGTTGAAGCCGTTCCAGCCCTCACGCACCAGATTGAACCGTTCGGCGAATGCCAAACCAGCTTCCACGCCGCCCTTGGCAAGCCCTGCCCCGCCGACGATGATCGCGGGCCGTTCGGCCTTGCCGAACACTTCAGTCACCGCGTCAGGCAGACCCGCCATCACGCCCGCATCGTCACCGATGAAGGTCGCCGCGTAAGTCGGCTCCCACTGCGGGCCGACGATGAATACCTTCGCGCCCTTCTTCACCGCCTTGCGCAGGCGGGTGTTGAGCAGCGGCGCTTCGTCGCGGACCATCGAACCCAGGATCAGGATCGCATCGGCATCCTCGATACCGGCCAGCGTCGAATTGAAATTCACAGCCGCAAGGTTCGAACAGTCATAGGCCAAGCCCGTCTGGCGACCTTCGAGCAGCGTGGAACCCAGCGCACCCGCCAGTTTCTTGGCCGCAAACATCGTCTCGCAATCGACCAGATCGCCCGCGACGACTGCCACTGACGACCCCGGATTGATCTTCGCGACAGCCGCGAACGCCTCGGCCCAGGTCACTGCAACCAGCTTGCCATCACGGCGCAGCCACGGCTTGTCGAGACGGCGGCGGGTCAGGCCATCCACCATATAGCGGCCACGGTCCGACAGCCATTCCTCATTCACGTCATCATTGATGCGCGGCAGGGCGCGCAGCACTTCGCGGCCCCGGCTGTCGAGCCGGATGTTCGAACCGATCGCGTCCGAAACGTCGATCGACAGTGTCTTCTTCAGCTCCCACGGTCGCGCTTCGAACGCGTAAGGGCGAGAAGTCAGCGCGCCGACCGGGCACAAGTCGATTACATTGGCCGACAATTCGTGCGCCGCAGCCTTTTCCAGATAGGTCGAGATCTGCATCGTCTCGCCGCGATAGAGCGCGCCGATTTCGTCAACGCCCGCCACTTCCTCGCTGAAACGCACACAGCGGGTGCAGTGAATGCAGCGCGTCATCGTCGTCTTGATCAGCGGGCCCATGTACTTCTCGGTCACCGCGCGCTTGTGCTCGTGATAGCGCGAGGCACCGCGGCCATAGGCGACCGACTGGTCCTGAAGATCGCACTCGCCGCCCTGATCGCAGATCGGGCAATCGAGCGGGTGGTTGATCAGGAGAAACTCCATCACCCCTTCGCGTGCCTTCTTGACCATCTCGGAATCCGTGCGGATTTCCTGCCCTTCGGTGGCGGGAAGCGCGCAAGACGCCTGCGGCTTGGGCGGCCCCGGCTTCACTTCGACCAGACACATGCGGCAATTGCCCGCAATGCTCAGCCGCTCGTGATAGCAGAAGCGCGGAATTTCCTTACCGGCCAGCTCACAAGCCTGCAGGACGGTTGCGCCTGCCGGAACTTCGAGTTCTACGCCATCGACTTTGACTTTAGGCATTATTCTGCTGCCTCCCGCACGTTCTCGGCAATCCGGCGCTCAATCTCCGGGCGGAAATGCTTGATCAGGCCCTGAATCGGCCATGCGGCAGCGTCGCCCAGCGCGCAGATCGTGTGGCCTTCGACCTGCTTGGTCACGTTGAACAGCATGTCGATTTCGCTGACGTCGGCATCGCCGGTGCGCAGGCGTTCCATCACGCGCCACATCCAGCCGGTGCCTTCGCGGCACGGCGTGCACTGGCCGCAGCTTTCATGCTTGTAGAAGTACGACAGGCGGGCAATCGCGCGGACGATGTCGGTGGACTTGTCCATGACGATCACCGCGGCAGTGCCAAGGCCCGAGCCAACGGCGCGAAGGCCATCGAAGTCCATCGGCGCGTCCCAGATTTCGGACGCAGGCACCAGCGGCACCGACGATCCGCCGGGGATCACCGCCAGCAAGTTGTCCTTGCCGCCGCGAATGCCGCCGCAGTGCTTCTCGATCAGCTCGCTGAACGGGATGCTCATCTCTTCCTCGACCACGCACGGGCGGTTCACATGGCCCGAGATCTGGAAG
>JAZKBJ010000084.1:21074-21367 GCA_040388685.1 Pseudomonadota bacterium | reverse complement strand
CATGGCAGAGCCTAATGCCAATGCTGCAGTGCTGGCCGCAACAAATAGACGCACGAATGATGTGGTACGGTTGGCCATCGCCATATCCCTCTCCTGTATGGCCCTCTGCGGGTCCGGCTTGATGTTTGTTAGTAAGGCATACTAATATTATGTTTGCAAGCCTAACATTTGCAAGGATCGCACTGCTCGCAATGTGATGCAAAAAGTCCACACCGCGCCTCTTGCCCATGCAAGAGAACAAGGCGATAGATGCCCGCCATGGACGGTCCGAGGCATCTTCAGAAAAACGCCCT